>JBDHGI010000013.1:0-36556 GCA_039589955.1 Gemmatimonadota bacterium
GGGGCGACAGCTTCACGTGGGTGGGAAAGGCCGCCCCCCCCAACCCCACCACGCCGGCCTGCTGGACCGCTGCCCGGACCTGATCGGGACTCAGCCCGTGCCAGTCCGGGACGAGCCGCGGTCTCGGCACCTGGGGACTGTGGGGTGCCACGTCGATGATGATGGTCTCGGCCATGGACCCGTCAGGGTGGGGCCACCAGTCGATGTCCGCCACGGTTCCTGCCGCCGAGGCGTGGACTGGAACCGACACGTAGCCGTCGGCCTCGGCGATCTTGTCCCCCCGCTCCACCCGGTCCCCCTTCCTCACCAGGCACCGGGCGGGCTTGCCCGTGTGCTGCCGAAGGGGGAGCGCGACACGCGCCGGAAAGGGCATGCGGCGCACGGGCAGGTGCTCCGTCAGCCTCTTGGAGTCCGGCGGGTGCACGCCGTGTCTGAAGGTGCCACCGAAGAGATTCAGCAATGTCCCAGCTCACTTTCCACCGCTCCGGCGGATACGTCCCCGGAGCGGCACCGCACGGGTGGAAACAGGCCTGATCTCCACCGCGGATCCGTCGCGTCGGGCGCAGATGACTCGAGCCCCCAGCGCCTGCAACGCTGGCGGTTCTGCCGCCTAATCGCCAGTCCACTCCCGACCGCGGTCTCGATCTCGTTGTCCAGCCGGGACGGCTGATGGCCCAAGGGGAAGCTACAGGGGCCCTTCTCCCGAAGGTGTCGGGAGGAAAAGGTGGGCGCCGGTGGGGGTTGTCTCGGGGCCGCGGTAGGGATTCTCCCCACCGTCAGCTGACCGGTCGGTAGGCCAGATCCTCCTGCCGATGAATGACTCCGGCCCGGATCACGTGGGTCAGCGTACGGAACGCGGAGACGTCGCTCGTCGGATCCTCGCTCAGAATCAGGAGGTCCGCGACCTTGCCGGCCTCCACGGTGCCGAAATCACCGAGGCGTCCCATGGCGAGGGCGCCATTCCTCGTGGACATGGTGACGATCGCGTCGGGCGGCACTCCGGCCTCCTGCATGGCCTCCATCTCGTTGTAGATGGAGGGTCCGTGAAGGGTGAGGGGATTGCCCGCGTCGGTGGCGGTGGCCACCGTGATCCCCGCCCCGTGCACACGGCGCAGATTCTCCGCCATGACGAAACGTCCGCGCCCCACGCGCTCCATTCGCTGATACACGTACTCGACGTTGCCCCGCAAGCGGTCGGGAAGGAGCTCGGTGAGCGAGGCTGTCGAGCGTGTCTTGGCCACCGTTCCCGAATCGACGCACCCGTTCGGGTCGTCGAGCCTCTGCGGGGCGTCGAGGACCACGGACGCCATGGCCCGAGCCCAGTTCCCTCCCACAATCAGTGTGGGCGCGTAGACGGTGCCGTTCGCGCGGGCCAGCTCGAGGAACTCCTCGTCCACCAGCCGGTCCTCGACGCTGTGGACCAGCAGGCTGGTGCCGGCTCTCAGCGCCGCCTTGGCCTCCCGCAGCCCCGTCGCGTGCACGATGAGGTCGAGGCCGGCGGCCCGGGAGGCCTCTCCGAGCTTCATCAGACGGGCATCCATGGTGGCCTGCCGCTCCGGGGGCACCCGGAGATACCAGACCTTCAGCGCCGTGGCGCCCATTCGCGCCACGGAATCCACGCTGGCCAGGGCCTCCTGGTCGGTGCCCATGGGCAGGAAGGTGTAGTGCTCTTCGTCCACCTGCAGGGCGGGAACGCTGGCATGGGTGACGAGAGGACCGGCCGCGCGCACGTGGACTCCGTTCGGGTCGTGGTCGTATCTGGCGGGGAGCCCCGCGGTCCAGGGATGGCCGCCCACGTCGTAGACCGCCGTGATCCCCGTGCACAGGTAGGACCGGTGCAGCAGCCGCGGATTCTCCCGCAGCGCACGCGATGTCTCCGCGTAGGGATAGAGCTCCGGTGCCGTCAGCCCGTCGGGCCGGCCGTCCAACCAGCCCGTCTGGCTGAAGTGGACGTGGGCGTCCACGAGCCCTGGCGTCACGAAGCGCCCTTCCAGGACGACGCGCTCGACGCCGTCGGGGACGGGGCAATCGGCTTCCGTGCCCACACAGCCGATGAGGTCGCCCTCGATGAGGATGACGCCATCGGCGAGAGGGGGGCCTCCGTTCCCGTCGATGACGGTGGCGCCAACCAGGGCGCGCGTCTGCGACACGAGGCCGGGCGTCAGCAGGAGGAAGGCGAGCATCGTGGTCACGGCTATTCGGGTCATGGTACGCTCACTTCCTGGGGATTTCTGAAGGCGGGGCGAGCCCGTCGGAGCCACCGCCGGCCCCTTCGGAACATCGAGTCCGGGACAACGTGGCCGCACGCCGACGGCCGGCCTCCTCCGTGAGCCAGAGAGTGCCGTCGTCCCCGTACGAGATGGCCTCACCTAGGTTCCGGTCGTTCAGGAAGCAGGAGGGCAGCGGCGCCGGTTCACCCTCCCTCCAGGGCCAGGGCAGGAAGAAGATCTCGGTGTAGGTCCGCACGGCCAGGGTCGAGCCGTCGGGGCTGAAGGACGCGCCCGTGACGTTGCGACCCAAATACGGTTCCGGGCGGAAGGGAAGGGGCCGGCCTTCGGGCAACCGGATCACGGTGTCGGCACGGACGGCGGACCGGGCTGCGCCCGGCGTCACGTGGTAAAGCACAATCTCCGGCTCACGGCCCTTGGTCACGATCACCAGATCCCCCTCGGGCCCCACGGCCAAGGCCTCGGCGTCGCGGCGCTCCCGGGGATACGAATAGCGGATCCGCCCGACGACGTCGAGAAGGCCGGCGCCCTCGCCCGGGTTGGGCTCACGCACGACGTGGACCGTAAGCACACGGCGGAAACGGCCGTTGTTACCGATGTCCCCCACGTAGAGGCAGCTCCGCCGGAAATCGTCCGGACAGGGGCCCAGGTCCATGGCCTCCCAGTCCTCCGCCGTCGTCCCCGCGAGATCGAAGGTGGCGAGAAGACGCCCGTCGGCGTCCATCGCGTAGACCGTCGGACCGTCCCCGGAGTCGTTGTGGGTCCAGAGCACACCCTCGTGCCTCCGGCTCACGGCGAGCCCGGACGTCTCGCGGAGGGACGCGGGCAGGACCGCCACTTCCTCGAAGTACCGGGGCTCCGGCGGGGCGCTGTCCCGCACGAAGGCGCTCCGTGTCGAGGTCTGCCGCCAGGGAAGGACCAGGACGTACCAGGTCAACTGACCACCGACAGCGACGATGGCCAGCAGGGCACCCAGGCGGAGGATCTTCACGGAGGCGAGGACATGGGTCGGCGTGTGTCTCCGCGGCTGGCGCTCGCGATCCCGCGGGACCGTGTCGGCCCGAGCATACATCCCGGCACCTCCAGGTGTCCAGGAGGCCGGCGCCACCCCGCCTTCGACGGACCTCGCCCACCGTCGTATCTTGTGGGCGCCTCGTGCGGGTGACGCGATCCGAGGAATCCGGCCAGGCCAGGCCGGATCCCGTCACCCACGGTACCGCTCACTCGGAAGAGCCGCTGATGCACGTCGTCGTCACGGGAGGGTGCGGGTTCATCGGGTCCAACTTCGTCCGATACGCCTTCGACCATTGGCCCGGATGGACCCTGACCGTCCTCGACTCCCTCACCTACGCGGGCAACCTGGAGAACCTGGCTGGTCTGCTGGGCTCCGAGAGGGTCCGCTTCGTGCGCGGAGACGTCGCTGACCCACGGCAGGTCCGAGAGACGCTCGAGGGAGCGGACGCGTTGGTGAACTTCGCCGCGGAAAGCCACGTCGACCGATCCATCCTCGATTCCGGCCCGTTCATCCACACGAACGTGGTCGGTACCCAGGTGCTCCTGAACGCGGTGCGGGAGCTCGGCGTCGAGAGGTTCCTCCAGGTCTCCACCGACGAGGTCTACGGCTCCCTCGGCCCCGACGGGAGGTTTCGCGAGGACTCTCCCCTGGCCCCCAACAGCCCGTACAGCGCCTCGAAGGCCGCGGCCGACCTCCTGGTGAGGGCGGCGGTCAAGACGTACGGGCTCCGGGCCATGGTGGTGCGATCGTCGAACGCCTATGGCCCCTACCAGTTCCCGGAGAAGCTGATCCCGTTGATGATCATCCAGGCGCGGGAAGGGAATCTCCTGCCGGTCTACGGAGACGGCCTCCACGTACGGGACTGGGTGCACGTGGAGGATCTCGTGATCGCCATCGGGCTCGTACTTCGCCGCGGTCGCCCCGGGGACGTCTACAACGTTGGGGGCGCCAACGAGATGCCCAACCTCGACGTGGTCCGGAAGATCGTGGAGATGACCGGGGCCTCCGAGGCGCAGATCGAGCTGGTCGAGGACCGGCCGGGCCACGACCGGCGGTACGCCATGGACTTCTCCCGCCTGGAGAAAGCCCTGGGGTGGCGGCCGACGAGGTCGTTTGGGGAGGGGCTTCGGGAGACCATCGCCTGGTACGACGAGCACCAGGACTGGCTCGACTCCGTGCGCACCGGGAAGTACCGTGAGTTCCACCGGACGCAGTACGGAGGGCGCCTGGCCTGACCACGCGCCTCCAGCAGGCCGGAACGCACGGCTCGAGCCGCTCCGCGCCTCGGCAGTCGCCCGGAGACGCTCCCGCAACGACATGAGACGCTCGTGTTCCCGTCGTCGGGGGCTCTGACGCATTGTACATGTCGGCCCTCGTCCGGTCCGTTTCTGGCCTGACGGTAGGAGGGCCAGCGGTGGGCGTGCTGTGCTATTCGGTGCGCAGCGCCTCCACCGGATCCACGCGGGCCGCGCGCAGCGCCGGCACGGCTGCAGCCAGCAGGCCCACCACCAGGGTCACCGCCACCACGAGGACGAAGGTGGTCGGATCCACCGGTTCCACTTCGTACAGGAGCCCCCGGAGCACGCGGGACGCAGCCAGGGCGACCGCCACGCCGACCAGGGCGCCTCCAGCCACCACGGCCCCAGCCTGCGACAGCACCAGGCTGACGGCCGCGCCGGCATCCGCCCCCAGGGCCATCCTCACGCCCAGCTCCCGGGTCCGCTGCGAGACGGTGTACGACACCACACCGTACACCCCCACGACGGCCAGCAGCACGGCGCACGACGCCAGGCCGAGGAGGAGGGCCATGTTGAAGCGGGAGGGTGCCACCGAGCCGGCTACCAGAGCCTCTATGGTGGTCACCTCGGTGACCGGCTGCTCCGGGTCCACCTCCAGGATGCGTTGCCGGATGGCGCGGACGGCAGGGCCCGGGTCCTCCCGGGTGTGCACCACGACGTGCATGGCCTGCAGGGGAAGCTGACCGTAGGGCACGAACATCTCGGCGTTGGCCCGGGCTGCGAGCCCGTCGTGCCGGATGTCCGCCACCACCCCCACGACCTCCAGGCTGCCGGCCATGGGCATGTCGATGGATTGACCAACGGGACTCCGGTCCGGGAAGTAGCGCCGAGCCACCGTCTCGTTGATGAGGGCGACCCTGCGCCCGTCGGTGCCGTCCAGCTCGTCCAGGAGCCGGCCCTCGACCAGGTCGATGCCCATGGCCTCGAAGTAGCCCGGGAACACCGCCCGGTACTCCGCCGTGGGCCGCTGGGACGGTGACGTGGCTTCGAGCCCCTCGACGCTGAAGGGCATGTCGAACTCCACCCCGATGGGGCTCATGGGAAGGTAGGAGACCGCCCCCACCGCCTCCACGCCGGGCAGACCACGGAGACCGCCCATGAGCTCGGTGAAGAAGGCCTGCTGCTGCTGCGGGCCCCCGTACCGGGCGGGGGGAAGCTCGATGGCCACGGCCACCACGTCGGTGGTGCGATAGCCGGGGTCGACGGACGTGAGCCGCACGTAGCTGCGCAGGAGCAGCCCCGCGGCCACCATGAGCACCAGGGCCAGCCCCACCTCCGCACCCACCATGACGTTGGCGAGACGACGCGATCGGCGCCCCAGGGACGATCCCCTGCTGGTGTCCTGCAGCACCGAGGCGACGTCGGTGCGGATGGTCCGCAGGGCGGGCGCCAAGCTGAAGATGAGGCTGCACAGAACGGCCACCCCAGCGGTGAAGCCCACCACCACCGGATCGATGCCGATGTCCTCGACCCGCGGGAACCCCTGGGGAAGCACGCTCTTCAGGAGCGAGGCCCCACCCCACGCGACCAACAGCCCCGCTAGCCCTCCCATCGAGCCCAACACGACGCCCTCGAGCAGGGAGTGTCGGATGAGGTGGACCGGTGAGGCTCCGAAGGCGGCGGACACGGCGGTGCTCTTGCCCCGCTCCGCCGACCGAACCAGGAGGAGGTTGGCCACGTTTGCGCACCCGATGAGGAGCACGAGGCTCACCGCCCCGAACAGTACCCAAACCGTGGCGGCAGTATCTCCGAGAAGCTGGTCCCGGGCCGGCACAAGGGTGACGGACCACCCCTCGTTGGAGTCGGGGTACTCCCGGGCGAGCTCGGCGGCGATGGCCTCCATTTCCGTTCGGGCACGGTCCTCCCTCACCCCCTCGCTCAATCGCCCGACGGTGTTGTACATGCGGTGGGGCCTGGAGAGCAGATTCTCCAGGTCGAGGGTGAGGGGCGACCATGCTTCCACCTCCGTGTCGCCCGGAGGGAAGGAGAAGCCCCGGGGCATGACGCCCACCAAGGTGTGAGGCTCGCCGTCCAGCGGAACCGCTCGCCCGAGGACCGCAGGGTCGGCACCGAAGCGGTTCTCCCAGGCACCGTGACTCAGCACCACCAGGCGCTCGTTTCCGGGGGCCTCCTCGTCCGGGTTGAAGGTCCGACCCAGGAGCGGGGGCACGCCGAGCAGGTCGAAGAGGCCCGGCGACGCTTCCACTGAAGCGATTCGCCGAGGGACGCCGTCCTGGTTGAGGGTGTAGCCCCGGTATCGATAGGCCGCCATGGCCTCGAAGGCCTCGGAGCGCTCACGCCAGTCGACGAAGGTGGCGGCGGAGGTGGTGGACTGCTCGAGTCCCTGACTCGGGTTGCTCTCCCAGATCACGACGAGCTCGGAGGGCTCGTCGTAGGGGAGCGGCTGGAGGACGACCCCGCTGAGCACCGAGAAGATGGCGCTGTTGGCCCCGATGGCCACGGCGAGGGTCGTGACCACCAAGGCGGTGAATCCCGGGCGGTGGACCAGAGAGCGGATGGTCTGTCTCAGATGGGTCATCGGAGGGGCCTCTCCCTCAATCGCGCCGCGTGACGACCAAGAAGAGGAGGTGCCGCGCGGCCGGAGTCAATCACTCCACCGGCCCCGGCGTCGAGGCGGAGGGCGGCGCCGGGGCCACCCGTCGGGGAAGATCCAGGGGCCGGCCGTCTCACGGCGACCGGCCCCTTCCTTCCGCATGAAAGGGTCCCTAGTTGAAGGGCTCCGCCCGCTTGATCCACTTCTCCAGGTCCCTCTCCCTCGGATTCACGGGATCGCCAGGGTGGATGATGCCCGCCGGGCACCGCTCCGCCCCCTGGACGATCTGGGCGAAGGTACCCGCGTGCACGTCCTTGATGTACGCCTGTTTGTTGTCATCGTAGGCGAACAGACGCGGGTTGAGGTTCGTGCACTCGTTGCATGACGTGCACCGGAGCGTCTCGATCCATGGCTCCATGGCCAGAGACTCGTCCTCCTCCTCTTCCGCCACTGCCACCGCCGGGCCAGGCGCGGGGGCTTCGGCCACCGCCGCGGGAGCCGCCGCTTCCGCGACGGGGGCTGCGGGGGCCACCCCACCGTTGCCCAGATCCACCGCGGTCACCGGTCCGATGGGCTCGAGCCCTGTCGTGCTCGCGGCCCGGGTGAGGAGGTCCGACACGGTCATCTGGCCGTTGCCCAGCTTGAGCAAGCCCTCGGCCATTCTCCGGGCGATGGCCCGGGGGTAGGTTGCCTTCAGGTTTGCCAGCTTGGCTTCATACTCCTCGGCGAGGGCCTTGAGCTTGGCCTCGTACTCGGCCTCGAGCTCGTACCTGACGGAATCATGCACCGACTCGGGCACGTCGAAGCCCGCCATCTCCTTGAGCTGGTGCCAGAACATCAGCCGGTCCTCGGCGAGACGCACCATCTCGTTGGAGACCCGCAGCCGCTTGAGCGTGCGATCGGGGTTCTTGGTCCAGATGAAGGGCAGCTTGCCGATCCGCTCCTCCTCCGACATGGCCACGAACTCGTGGAAGAGCACCATGTCGTCCACCTCCTCGGGCTTCGCCGGGGCGAAGTTCTTCCGGAACCGGACTTCCGTGGCTGCCCAATCGGCCGAGGTGAGGGGAAGCTCCATCTTGGCTTCGTTGCCCTCTTCGTCGACGTACTCGAGCTCGTAGGTCGGCCAGGTGTCGTCCACCGCCGGGTTGCCGTCCAGGGACAGGCAGTCGGCGATGTCCGGGCCCCCATCCGGATCGTAGCTGAGGAAGGGGAAGGCTCGGGCCTCGAGCGCCAGCTTGGCCGCATTGGGCGCCCAGTCGTCCGCCAGCCCGTGCTCCACGGGGCAGGGCGTGTAGACGATGAACAGGGACGGGCGCCGGACGTTGAGTCCTTTGATGACGCCCTGGATGAGGTGGGAAGCGGAGGCCTGCGAGGACTGGTGAACGAACACGCCTCTGTGGGCCATGGCGATGAAGGCCAGTTCCTTACGGACCTCCGACTTCCCGTGCTGCGCCTTCCCCCAGGCGGACATGTCGGCCACCTGACCTGTGAACCCGCTTGTGCAGGCCTGTCCGCCGGTGTTGGAGTACACCTGCGTGTCCAGCACCATGACACGGATGGGCTTCCCGCTCGCCATGAGGCGGCTGAGATTCTGGAAGCCGATGTCCATCATGGCGCCGTCGCCCCCGATGCTCAGGATGGGCGGGCACAGGTGGAACTCGTCGTCGGTGAACCGCTCCCAGTTGAACTCGACCTGGAGCTGCTGGAACGCCTCGGCGTCGTACGTGCCGGCGACCAGCTGCTCGGCTCTCCGGATGGAGATGAAATGGTCGGCCATCTTCCGCATGTGCCCCTCGAACACGCCGATGGCGACGGAGGGAGCGTCCTGGAAGAGGTGGTTCACCCAGGGGAAGGGATAGGGGTTGTACGGGTACGTGCTCCCCCAAACCGAGGAGCAGCCCGTGGAGTTCGTGATGCCAAGGGAGACGCGGCCCTTGCCGCTGGGACCCTGGACGTACAGCCACGTGAGGTGCTCCAGCTCCTCCTTGGTCTTCTGGAGTAGCTGCAGCTTCTCCTTGTTCTTCGGTGTCAGCTTGAGCTCGACGCCCTCGCCTGGCTCGGCGGCCGCCTTGGCCAGATCGGCGTCGGAAGCGAGCAGCTCCCGTTCCTGCTGATCCAGGGACGCCACGAGCTCGTCCACCCGCTTCAGCAGCTTCTCCACCCGGGGCCGCATGAGGGCTTCAACGGTGGACGTGACCAGGTGAACCGCGGTCTTCTCGCCGCAGCCCATGCAGGCCCCGTCACCACCCGCCATGGAGCGGTAGTTGTCCTTCTTGAGCAGCAGCGAGGACAGCACGCCGATGCCCTCGTCGATGTCTCGGACGTTGATGTACTTGTCGTCGGTGTCGGGCAGCCGCTCCCAGAATTTCCAGTTCCGACGCAAACGGTCGACGATCTCGTCGTCCTGCTGCACGGTTATTAGCGCCTGCTCGGGGCAGACGTCCACACAGATGTTGCAGCCCTTGCACGCCTCGGGGTTGATGGTGATGGCCAGCATCCCACCGTCTCCCTTCTGCTTGGATTCGGGCAGCTCGTAGAAGGGTGCCGTCTTGGCCAGGGGGAACTCGGCCAGCGTCGGGAAGACCCTGGCCCACTGCTCGTCGAGCTGCGCCCGGCGGTCAGCGTCCCAGCCCAGCTTCTCGACCACGTTGGCGTAGGCCGCGGAAGCCACGTCGCCGAAAGTGGTGAACGGCACCCCCTTCAGGATCTTCCGGGATTCCCTGGAGAGGTGCTTGGCGATCTGCTGCACCCGGTCGTTGGGCTTGCCGTTGGCCGAGGTGCGGATGGCCGTGTCGTAGATGTCCTCCACGCTCAGCACGAGGCCGGGGATGGCGGCGTCGGGGCACTGGACCCAGCACTGGCTGCAGCCGGTGCACTTCTCGGCCACGAAGTCGGGCACCTCGAAGCGGATGTCCGTCATGTCCCGCACCGTGCTCGTGGCCGCCGGGATGGCGGACAGTGCGGCGTAGGGGTCGGAGATTCCGTCCTGGCCCATGGCGCACAGCGAGCAGACCTGCTCGAAGAAGCGGCCCTGGTTCGCGATGCCCATCTGGGCGTCGGGCGAGTCCAGGAGCGTCGGCAGGTGCGAGCCGGGGGCCTCGTGAGCCCCTTCGCCCGCGACGTCGAGGTCCGTGGGAACTTCCTTCACCTCGTCGAAGCCGCGGCGGATCACCCGCATGTTGTCGTCGACGACGTGCTGGCCGAGCTTGCCGAACTTGCCTTCGATCTGGGCGGTGATGCCCTCGAAGAGGCCCTCCTCGTCCATGCCCTCCTGCTGGGCGAGGGGTGCGCACCGGAAGAAAGCGCCCATGAAGGCCACGCCTTGCATGCGGTAGCGCAGCTCGGGGTCGCTGGCCTCCGCTGACGCGATGCCGAAGGCGTCCAGGGCGTAGACCTTGACCTCCTTCTCGCGGATGGTGCGGCGGGCCTCCTCGGGCAGCGATGCCCAGACCTCGGCCGGATCCTCGTGGCTCTGGATGACGAAGACGCCGCCCTTCTCCATGCCGGAGAGGGGATCGGAGTGCTTGAACACGTTGCCGTCGGGCGAGAGCACGACGTTCACGTGCTTTAGCTCGGCATTGAGCTTGATGGGCTCGTGGGCGAGCACCGAGTAGAACGTGGTAGGCTGGCCCTTCTTCTCGGAGCCGTACTTGGGGTTGGCCTTCACGTCCATGCCGAAGAGCTCGAACGCCGTCATGGTGACGTTCTTGCCCATGGTGATGGCGCCCCAGCCACCCACCGAGTGGATGCGCAGCGACGTGGCGCCCTTGGGCAGCAGGTTGAAGTTGCCTGCCGACTCCAGGGCCAGCTCACCAAGGTTGGGATACGCGTCGAGGAGCTGCTCCTGCCAGATCTGGAGCTTGGGCAGCTTGGTGCCTTTGCGGATGAAGTCGATGCCCAGGTAGAACTGCCGCTGCTTGCGGCCCTCGGGCAGCATGTTGTTGAAGGCGGCGACGATGTCGCCGGGCTGGAGGTCGCGGCTTCCGAAGCCGAAGCCCGCGGAGAAGAAGTCGGGCACGCCGGCGGGATCCACCGCGGCGAGCCTCGGGAAGGGCAGGCGCAGAGTCTCGGCCGCCGCCTTGCGGCCGTTCCCGTTCACGCGCTGAGCCTTCCAGTTCTCCATGCCCTGGGTCATGGCGGCGCGGACCTCGCGCAGCAGCGGCGGGTCCACGGCCAACGGCTGGTCGAGGCGCTCGAAGAAGGTGGAGGCCTTCTTGCCCGCCAGCAGCCCGGTGATGATGTCCGCCGGGAAGGGCCGGAACATGCTGATGTTCAGCACGCCCACCTTGTGGCCCTGCTCTCGCAGGAACTCGGCCACCACCTCCAGGTTGGGCACGACGGATCCCTGACCCGCCAGGACGTACTCGGCGTCATCCAGCAGGTAGCCGGTAGCCCGCGAATATGAGCGACCCGTGAGCTCGGCGAACTCCCGCAGGGCCTGATCGGTCAGGTCGGCGATGTGGTCGAAGTAGAAGGGCCGCTGGGCGGCCACGCCCTGGGCGTACGAGTCCTGGTTCTGGACCGTGCCCAGCATGGCCGGGAAGTCGACGCTGAACAGCTCGGGGATGCGGCGGCGCTTCTCTCCGAAGGTGAGGCGCTGCGCCGGCGTCGGCGCGTCGATGATGTCGGAAGGATCGCCGAGGTACTCCCGGATCATGTCCGGCTCGGGGAGCCGGGCCGTCTCCAGCACGTGGCTGGTGAGGAAGCCGTCCTGGGCGTTGAGGCCCGGGTTCAACGAAAGCTCCGCGATCCGGTGGCAGATCAGCGCGAAATCCCCGGCCTCCTGCACGTCCTTGGCGAAGAGCTGGAAGAAGCCGCTGTCGTCAACGGCATGGTAGTCGTCGTGCCCGGCGTGGACGTTGAGGGCGTGCTTGGTCATGGCGCGGGCGGCTACGTTGAGCACGTACGTGAGCCGCTTGCCCGTGGCTGCGTACAGGGACTCGTGCATGTACGCGATGCCCTGGCCGCTGGAGAAGTTGGTGGACCGCAGGCCGGCCATGCTCATCCCCGCCGTGACGGCCGCTGCCGCGTGCTCTCCCTCCGGCTCGAAGAAGAGCAAGCGCCGACCGTTGACGTTCGTCATGCCGGCGGCCTGAGCCACCGCCCAGCCCTCACCCATCTGGGTCGAAGGCGTGATGGGATAGGCGCCTGCCGCTTCGCTCGCGTTGGTCTCCGCGTGGACCACCGCACCGGTACCGTCGGTCGCGGTGAGGATTCCCGGGAACCTGGGACCCTCGCCGGTCCCTTCCTTCCGCTTGATCATGCTACCTCACTCAGGGCGGGAATATGGATCTCGGGGAACTGCCGACCTTCGATCCAGACGATGGCCCCCGTGGGGCATCGATCCACCGCTTTGGGGTTCTCCAGCTCAACGTCGTCGTAGTCGATGGTCGCGAGACCGTCGACCATGGTGATCAGCCCCGGCTCCGCATCCGCCACACAGCGCCCGCACGCGTTGCACACGACCGAGCAGACCGCCTCGGCCGCTTCGCCGGACAGGAGGTTCTTGCACTGCACCACCAGGTGATGGCTCAGGGGCATGATGACGAACAGCCCGAGGGGACAGGCCTCTACGCAGTCGCCGCAGGCCGTGCACTTCTCGGGATCCACCACGGGAAGTCCCGTCGGGCTCATCAGAATGGCGTCGAAGTCACACGCCACGGCGCAGTCGGCATAGCCGAGGCAGCCCCAGGCGCAGGCCTTTCCGCCCCCGGTCACCGCCGCCGCCGCCGCGCAGCTTTCGACGCCGTGGTAGAGTCCCTTGTAGGGCGCGACGTCCCTGCCGCCCGCACAGAGCAGGCGGGCCACGCGCTTGTTCGCCTGACCGGCGTCCACACCCAGGAAGGCGGCCACGTCCGCGCGATCGTCGGCGCTCATCACCGTGCACGTCGCGGGCTCCACTGTGCCCTTGGTTAGCTCCTCGGCGAAGGCGCGACACCCGGCCTCGCCACAGGCTCCACAGTCGGCTCCGGGGAGCAGGTCTCGCACACCGTCGATCCGAGGGTCATCCCAGACCTTGAACTTGGCGTTGACCACGGAGATGAACGCACCGAACACGGTGGTCACGCCGCCGAGAATGGCGACGGAGCCGGCAATCTCACTCGGTGCGATCACGGTGCGCCTTCCTCTCCTCGATCCTCACACACCGGTCAGGTCCGTCTGGCTCAGGAGCCAGGCGGCGAGCTGGTCGGCGGGCATCGCTTCCTCGGGCGCTGCCTCTGAGCCCAGGACCTCCCCCGCGGCCGTCGGGGGCGCGGCCCCACGACGGGCCAGGGACTGCAGATGCTCCAACTCCTCGAGCCAGCGGGGAGACCGGCGTCCCCGGCCCACCTCCGGCGACTCGGGCATGTGGTGAATCGTCAGCCTCTCGGCCGGCGACTCACCCGCCTCGGGATCGTGCACGAACCGCGCCTGGTCCTTGCGCTCCTCGTCGAACAGAAGCGCGATGCCCGGGTGGGGTGCTGCTGCCATGGCGATCAGATCCTCCGCATCGGAGGTCTGCACGACGAAGGTGCCAGGAGTGATGAACCGTGCCAGGGGTGCGGGACCCGTGACGCCCCTCACCACCAGCACGATCTTCACCAGCCCGTCCAGGAACTCTCCCAGGCCCGCCGGGAGGAGGTCGTCGGCCTCGACCTCGACCACCAGGGGTGGAGCCAGCTGGCGCTCCGCCCTGTTCCACTTCCGGAAGGCCAGCGTGGAGAGGAAGTGGTTGTGCTGCCCGGGGTCGAAGAGCCCTCCGCGCGCCAGCTCCACGGCGCGGGAAGCGCCGAAGACCTGGCCGACGTGGTCGAGGGCGTCCTTCACGGTATCCCGTAGGTCTCCGCCGGGCTCCACCACGACGCGATGGAACTCGGTGCCCACGGCGAACTCCGAGAGGATCTCCTCCGCGCGGTCGAGCACGCCTTCCGCCTCCACCGAGAGATCCTCGGCATCCATGAGGAGCGTGGCGAAGCGCTCGGCGTCAATCAGGCCGAGGGCGAAGGGGCCGAGCTCCACCAATGCCTGCTCGGTCTTGAACTCCGAGGCCCCTCGTCGGTGGGCCACGTAGGTGCGGATCTCTTCCTCGGCCGTGGCAACCGCCGAGTGGAAGGTCTCCACCCGGGGCGAGAGGGCTTCGATGGCCTGTCGGGCCAGGGACGGCGCAGCAGCCGTGTTCGCGTCAGACGGCATAGTGATCGAAATCCTCGTTCAGGAGGTCCATCTTCTCCCGGGCGGTGCGCCGGGGCAGCGATCGGGTCTCCTCGTACCGGGGATTGGTCTCATCCCGATAGAAGAGCCCCAGCCGGATCGCGTCCTCCTGGGCCAGCTCCCTGGCGGCGTGGATGTTGGCGGGGTCGTGACGCACCTGGTTCTTGTAGATCTTGTCCAGCCCGTCCACCACGATGCCCTCGGGATGTGTGAGGATCTCCACGACGTCGGGCTGCTTCACCGCCTCGTCGTACATGTCCGGCGTGAAGTGGGGGCACCGCTGGAGGATGCGCACGAACGCGAAGCCCCGGTGGCGGTACGCTGCTTGGAGGGTGGCGAACAGGTGGGCGGGGACCCACTCCGCCGTCTGCGCCACGAAGGAGGCGTTGGTCACGCCGAGCGTCGCCTCCAGGGGGTTCAACGCCGGCAGATAGCTCCCGTACGGCTGCGTGTTGGACTTGTAGCCCTGGGGCGTGGTGGGCGACGTCTGCATCTTGGTCAGCCCGTAAATGTTGTTGTCCAGGAGGAGCGCCACCATGTCCACGTTGTAGCGGATGGAGTGGATCCAGTGGGCCGCACCGATGGACACGCAGTCGCCGTCTCCCATGACCACGAAGACGTCCAGATCGGGCCTGCTGAGCTTCACGCCCGTCGCGATGGGCAGGGCCCGGCCGTGGATCCCGTGGAAGCCATAGGTCTTCATGTAGTGGGGAAAGCGGCTGGAGCAGCCGATGCCCGACACGAACACCGTGGTCTCGGGCTTCAGCTGCTCGTCGGTCATGAGCCGCTGTGTCGCGGCCAGGACCGAGTGGTCGCCGCAGCCGGAGCACCAACGGGCCACGGGACCCTGGTAGTCCGACATCTCGAAGACACGCTGATCCTCGTGGGCGGCGTGAAAGATGGAGCAGGACATCAGGCGGCACCTCCCGGCATGTTCTCGCGAATGGCGTGGGCGATCCTCCCGGGACGCAAAGGCTCTCCCAGAACGCGGGTCCAGCAGTCCACGTCCACCAGGGTGCTGGCACGCAGCAGCCAGGCCAGCTGGCCGCGTCGCCGATTCTCGTCCGTGATGAACGGATCGCCCTTCTTGTCGGAGTAGTTGATCTCGACGGTCATGACCTTCTCGAACCGGCTGAAGATGTCCTTCAGACCCGGCGGCAGGGGCGAAAGCATGGTGAGATGGAGGCTCGAGACCGACAACCCCTCGGCCCGCACCCGGCCTACGGCCTCCTCGATGGCGCCCTTTGTGCTGCCCCACCCCACGACGAGGAGATCGCCGCCGTCCGGGTCGCCGTTGACCTCCGGTGGTAGCAGGGTGTGCTGGAACACCGCCACCTTCCGACTCCTCATGGTCGAGGACCACTCGTTGATGGCCGAGTCGTAGGCCACCTTGCTGCGCTCGTCGTGGGCGAGGCCCGTGAGGGTGTGCTCACCTCCCGGCTGGCCGGGAATGAACCTACGGGACAGCCCTGTCCTGTCGTCCCACGCGTAGGGCGCCAGACCCCCGGGGATCGGACGCTGGTCCGGAGGCGCGGCCTGCCACTCGGCGGACAGCTCCGGTCGTGGGAAGGGTGCCACCCCGGTGGCCAGGTTGGCGTCGGTCAGCACGACGACCACCGTGCGCAGCGCCTCGGCGACCCGGCGGGCGGTGGTCATGATGTGGAAGCACTCCTCGATGGTCGCCGGCGCCATGACCACGTGGGGCGCATCCCCGGGCTGTCCGAAGGTCGCGGCCAGCAGATCGGACTGCTCCACCTTGGTGGGCAGCCCGGTGCTGGGCCCTCCGCGCTGGACATCCACGACCACCAGCGGGATCTCGGCCATGACCGCCAGGCCGATGAACTCGGTCTTGAGCGCCAGGCCCGGACCGGAGGTGATGGTGAAGGCGCACCGTCCGGCATACGAGGAACCGATGGCCACGCCGGCGGCGGCGATCTCGTCCTCCGCCTGATGGACCACACCGCCGTACTTCTCGAAGACCTCGCCCAGCATATGCGACACGCTGGTGGCCGGGGTGATGGGATACATGGCCGCCAGCTCGAGGCCCGCCGCCACCGCGCCCAGGGCGATGGCCTCGTTGCCGTTCATCACCACCTTGGGAGCGCCCTCCTCCATGGTGGGGATCTCGTACCGGAAGCCCAGGTTCTCCTCGGCCCACTCGTAGCCGAGATCCAGGAGCTGGTGGTTGCGTTCCGTGATGACCGCGGCCTTGCTGCGGAAGGCGTGGGCGATCTGCTCCTTCGCCCGCTCCACGTCGCGGTCGAAGATCCAGCAGAGCATCCCCAGGGCGAACATGTTCTTCCCCTTGCGGGGGTTGTCCACCACGGTGAGGCACTGCTCCTCCATGGGGACCTCGATGATCGTGTAGTCCCGGCCGGAGAGCTCCTCCATGGCGTCGGCCCACTGCTTCTGGATGTCGGGATCCGGATGCGTGGCCCACATGCTCTCGACGAGGACGGTGGCATCGGGAGCCAGGGCATTCAGCCCGTGACGCCCCAGCAGCGCCTGCTCGTTGAAGGCGACGACGAGGTTGGTCTCGTCTCCCCAGTTCGTGACTTCCTGATCGCCCAGGCGGATGCGGATGCCCGAAGCGCCAGCGGGGTTGCGGGGCGGAGGCTCCACCTCTGCGGGGATGATCTCCACGGTCCACACGCCGTTGCCCATCTTGGCGGACACGGCACCGAAGATCTGGCCGCACTTCTGCGCGCCTTCGCCGGAATCAGAGACGATCTCGACGGAGAGATCGGTGACGGAACGTACGGACGGTTCTCGGTCCGCCAGCGCCGTAGCGCCGACGGCCGGCAGCTTCATCGCCATCCTTCCCCCAGGGAGAGGGTCGGTTCATGTAATTGCAGCCTCACGGCTGCTGGCCCACACACAAGCTAAGGTAACCCCGTTTTCCCGCTTGTCGGGAGGAAAAACCCCAGCCCGGTGGGGATTCCTTTGAGCTTGAGGTGGGGGATATCCCTACGGTTCGGCGACACTTCCGGCCGTTCTATCCCTTCAGCACCCACCCGTCGGGATCCAGCGTGACCGAGACCGGCCGGGTGTCGAGGGGCACCCGGAAGATCTCCCGGCGTTGCCGCACCTCGATGCGGTGCCGCTCCCGCCTCCCATCCTCCAGAACGATCTCGACCTCCGTGGGGAGGCGGAACGCGGGCCACCGGGTGTCCTGCTCCTGGACCACGTCCAACACCACCTCGCCGGCCGCCTCGTCCCACCGATGCTCCAGCCCCAGCACCGGGTACCCGGGCTCCTCCAGCCACTGCCGGAAGAACCAGTCCAGCTCCACACCCGCCACTTTCTCCATGACGTCACGGAAGTCGCCGGAGGTCGCGTTGGACCCGCCGAACGAGGCGTAGTAGGCCCGGATCCCCCGGAAGAAGGCGTCGTCCCCCAGGATGCCCCTCAGCATGTGGAGGACCCATGCCCCTTTGGGGTAGTTGTTGGCGTTCAGGAGAGCGAACAGATCCCGCTCCCCCCGGTCGATGACCGCCTGGCCCGTGACATCCGAGGCCAGGTAGCTGCGCCGGCTCCCCTCCATGCGCGCTCGGAAGGACTCCTCCCCGTCCCTCACCTCGAAGTAGAGCTGGCCGAAGTAGGTGGCGAAGCCCTCGGAGAGCCACAGCTCCGCCCAGTCCGCCGGGGTGACGTGGTCGCCGAACCACTGGTGCGCAGTCTCGTGGGCGACGGTGCCCTCCATGTCCCGACCGGAAGCCAGCCCTCGCTCCGAGTAGAAGATGGCCGTCGCGTTCTCCATCCCACCGAAGCGGGTCGCCGACTGTACGTGGGCGAGCTTCTCGAAGGGGAACGGCCCTACCTGCATGGCATAGAAATCAACCATGTCGGCGGCACGCCGGAACGAGAGCTCCGTCTGGTCCGCATCCTCCTCGAAGAGCCAGGTGGTCACCTCCACGCACCCGTCCGGACGAACGGAGGCCGGCGCCAGGCCACACGCGGCCAGGCCCACCGTCTGCACCACCATGTCCGCGGCTCCGAACACCAGGTTGTACGAGGAGACGGGCACGGCGAGCTCCCACCGCCAGGTGCGTCCTCCCTCCCGGGCACGGGACGGCCCGGGATCTCCGGCGAGCGCGCCGTTGGCCACCACCTCCCACCCGCCGGGGGCGTGCACGGTGATGGTCGCCGTGGCCTTGTCCGACGGGTGGTCTACCGAGGGCAGCCAGAACCGGGTCCGGTTGGGCCAGTTGTCCACGAACGCCGCCGGCCGCCCGTGCACGTTGTCCCGGAGGATCAACCCGTCGTCGGGAGTGCCCCGGTATCGTACCGTCACTTCCACATCTTCGTCCGGCCCCGGGTCGCCGGGCAGAGGCACGCGTACCCGCTCCCTCTGCACCAGGGCATGGACGGTGTTCCCGCCCACGGTCACCTCGAGCACGCTCAGCCCCGTCAGGTCGAGGGCCACCTCTCTCACGTCGGTGCCGACAGTCCTGAGCGACAGGGTCGCCCTTCCCTCGATGGTGGTACCTCCGGGAGCCGGGAGCACGATCTCCACGTCGTAGTGGAGGACGTCGACATCGCCGTAGGTCCCCGGGGGGTCCGCCCGGCCTGCCGGGACAGGGTCGGGCTCCGGCGGGGCGACCTGCCGGAGCGCCGGCGCGCACCCCAGCACGACCGCCACCAGCATGATGGAAGGGACGCCCCAGGGGGCTCGACCGAGCCTTTGCATCTATGCCTCCTTTGCCCTGTTGGGGCGGCCGCCCCCGACCTCGGGAACGGAACGAGACAATAGGCTGAGGGCCGGACCACGGACAGCCGGGCGGGGGGAGCCCGAGACTTCCCGTGCGACCGATTTGGCTATAGCGTCCTGCGCGGGCCCCTGACCCGCACGACCAGCCTGCTCTCGAGAACGGGATGATCTGATATGACGCAGCCACGACGTCGGCGCACCGCCTCAGGCCTCCTCATCGGACTCCTCCTCGCCGCCTGCTCCGGGGCCGAAAACGCCGACACGCCCGCCGGCAGCCTTCCGGCGGATCACCCACCCACTTCGGCCGCGGCCGCAGCAGGGCCGGCCGGAGCCCGCGCAGTGGTCCTGGAGACCATGGACTCAGGTGGCTACACCTACGCCCGGGTAGCCGTCGGGGAGGACGAGATGTGGGCCGCCGGACCGCAGACGCCGCTCGCCGTGGGGGACACCGTCTCCCTCAGCGGGCCCATGCCCATGAGCAACTTCACCAGCAACACCCTGAACAGGACCTTCGAAGTGATCCTCTTCGTGGACGCCTTCACCCCGGGAGCCCCACCTGCACAGGCACCCGGACGGCAGGGGACGGTCATCCAGGCCATCGACGCCGCGGGATACACCTACCTGGAGGTGGACGTGGACGGGGCGAGCCTCTGGCTCGCCGGCCCCCAGACCGCGGTGGCCGAAGGCGACGTCGTCACGTGGGTGGACGAGATGCCGATGCGCGGCTTCACCAGCACCACGCTGGACCGGACCTTCGAAGAGATCATCTTCGTGGGTAAGGTGGTCGTCACGCGTTAAAACGCTCTCGGCGCCCGGCGGCGGGGCCGTCGCGCCCCCGTCGGCGTCACCGTAGGTTGCCGGGGTCGAGACGGCCTCATCCACTCCACGCGGGTCCCCCGTCATGAAGAAGCTCCTGCCCCTCGTCAGCCTGGCGCTCCTCCTCACGTCCTGTGCCACCGACAGCGAGGTGGCCCGATGGGAGGAGAGGGCCCGAGGAGTCACCATCATCCGTGACGATTGGGGCATCCCCCACATCCATGGATCGACGGACGCCGACGCCGTATTCGGCCTCATGTACGCCCAGGCGGAGGACGACTTCAACCGCATCGAGGTCAACTTCCTGAACTCCCAGGGACGCCTGGCCGAAGCTGAAGGCGAGGGAGAGATCTGGCGGGACCTGCGCATGAAGCTCTTCATCGACCCCGAGGAGATGGAGGCCATGTATGCCGAGAGTCCGGCGTGGCTCCGGGAGCTCATGGACGCCTGGGCGGACGGGCTCAACTACTACCTCCACACGCACCCCGATGTCCGGCCCCGGGTCATCACCCGGTTCGAGCCCTGGATGGCCCTCACGTTCAGCGAAGGCAGCATCGGCGGGGACATCGAGCGGGTCGCTCTGCGGGGGCTCGAGGCGTTCTACGGCGACCCGAGCGGGCAGGCCATCGCCTCCCTCGGGGACGTGCTGCCCCCCCTCGTCACCGAGGAGCCCGAGCTTTTCGCCGAGCCCACGGGCTCCAACGGCATCGCCGTCGCGCCTGCCAACACCATCGCCGGAAACGCCCTCCTGCTCATCAACCCCCACACCTCGTTCTACTTCCGGGCGGAGGTCCACGTCACGAGCGATGAGGGGCTGAACGCCTACGGAGCCGTGACCTGGGGGCAGTTCTTCGTATATCAGGGCTTCAACGAGACCGCCGGGTGGATGCACACCTCCAGCGGCGCGGACAACATCGACGAGTACCTGGAGACCGTAGTCGAGGGGGAGGACGGGCTCCGCTACGTCTACGGAAACGAGGAGCGCCCCCTCCTGACCAGGGACATCACCGTTCCGTACCGGACGGACACGGGGATGGCCGAGCGGGTGTTCACCGTCTACGAGACCCACCGGGGCCCCATCGTCCGGGCCACCGACGGCAAGTGGGTGAGCGTGCGCCTCATGGAGGAGCCCGTGAAGGCGCTGCAGCAGTCGTATTCCCGCACCAAGGCGGCCAACCTGGCCGAGTTCACGGAGACCATGCGACTCCACACGAACTCCTCCAACAACACCTTGTTCGCGGATGCCCAGGGCAACATCGCCTACTTCCACGCCAACTTCATCCCGGTGCGCGACACTCGCTTCGACTACGGGCAGCCGGTGGACGGGAGGGATCCGGCGGTGGACTGGCAGGGCATCCATACGCTGGAGGAGAGCCCCAACATGGTCAATCCGGCCAACGGATGGGTCCAGAACACCAACAACTGGCCCTTCTCCGTGTCCGGACCCCTCAGCCCCCGCAGGGAAGACTTCCCGGCCTACGTCCAGCGGGGAGGTGAGAACTACCGGGGCGAGCACGCCATCATGCTCCTGGAGAACCGGACCGACTTCACGCTGGACGGCCTCGCCAGGGCGGCCTACGACCGCTACGTCCCGGCCTTCGCCGCCATGGTGCCGGGGTTGGTGGAGGCCTACGACCGGGTCGCCACCACCACCCCCGTCCGGACCGACCTCTTCAGGCTGGCCGAGCCCGTGGAGCTCCTCAGGGATTGGGATTACCGGTGGGGAGTCGGATCGACCCCCACCGCCCTGGCCGTCTTCTGGGGCCGCGAGCTCATGGGCATGGCACGGGGGGCGGCTTCCGCCTCGGGCATGGGGCTGTACGAGTACATGGCCGACGGTGCTCCCGATGAGATGCACGTAGAGGCGCTGGCCGCCGCCGTGGACCGATTGGAGGCGGACTTCGGCACGTGGCGCACCCCCTGGGGCGAGATCAACCGGTTCCAGCGCCTCACCGGAGACATCGTGCAACCCCACGACGACGATGCCCCCAGCATTCCGGTGGGCTTCGTCTCGGGGCGGTGGGGCTCCCTGGCGTCCTACGGCACGGGTCCGAGGAACGGGTCCAAGAAGTTCTATGGGACCAGCGGGAACAGCTTCGTGGCGGTGGTGGAGTTCGGCGACAGCGTCCGCGCGAGAGCCGTCACGGCCGGCGGCCTGAGCGGCGACTCATCCAACCCTCACTTCAACGACCAGGCGGAGCGCTACGCCACCGGGGACCTCCGCCCGGTGTACTTCTATCCGAACGAGCTCGAGGGACACATCGAGCGGGAGTACCGCCCGGGAGGCTGAGGTGACGCTTACCGAAGATCTCTTCCAAGCCGCCAAGCCCATCTGGGACGCGCAGCTCGGGCACCCCTTCGTCCGGGGGCTGGGCGACGGCTCGTTGGAGGAGGACCGCTTCAAGCGCTGGGTGCTCCAGGACTACCTCTATCTGAAGGAGTTCGCCCGGATCTTCGCCTGGGCGGTAGCAAAGGCGGCGGAGCTGGACTCCATGTCCTGGTACGCAGGCGTCCTGGACCTCACGCTGAACACCGAGATGGAGCTGCACCGGCAGTACGCCGCGCGCTTCGGGCTCACGCCGGAGGCCCTGGAGGCCGAATCCATGTGGCCCACCACGAGAGCCTACACCGACTTCCTCGTCCGTACCGCCGCCGACGGTGACATGTGCGAGCTCCTCGCGGCGCTGCTCCCCTGCGCCTGGGGCTACGTGCACATCGGGAAGGCGCTCGCCGCCGGCGACCCACCCGAGGACCAGCGCTACGCCGACTGGATCGCCCAGTACGCCTCCGACGAGTTCGCCGACGCCAGCGACTGGCTCAAGGCGGAGCTGGAGCGGTTGGCCGCCGACGCCAGCCCAGCGAAGCGGGAGCGCCTCAGGGAGCTGTTCCTGCTGTCCAGCCGCTACGAGTGGGCGTTTTGGGAGATGTGCTGGACCGGCGAGTCCTGGCCGGTCTGAAACATCCGGCATGCCCCGGGACGCAGACCCCCGCTCCGCTCAGAACGCCACCATGTAGGTCCCCTTCACCGTCAGGCCCCGCCCCGGAGGAATGCCCTCCGTGGTGGTGAACCGCTGCTCGTTGAAGACGATGAAGATGTCGGACAAAGGCCGATGGATGAGGTTGAAGCGGACGTTGGTGTTCATCTCCCGCGAGCCTTGATCGAGCTGGACGAGGGCATCCACGAACATGTTCGTGTTGAACGAGTAGTTCGCCCGGAAGGTCCAGAATCTCCTCTTGAACTCGTCGTCGGGAAGGTCCAGGTCGCCGTGGGTGCGCTGCAGCCGGGCCTCCAGGAAGAACCGGTGGGAGGGGCGGAACGTGACGTTGGCGTTCAGGGTGCGCTGCGTCCCGCTCCAGAGCCCGCCGACGATTCCGGTGAAGCCCCCGGAGACCACCTTGCTGGGATCGGTGTTGCCCCTGAGCTGATACTCCGCCCAGCCGTACGACCCGGGGGGGATGGGATCGATGTCCCGGGAGATCCGGAAGGGCTCCTCGATGCGCTCGAAGGCAGGGTTCACGCTGGCCTCCCAGAACCCCCCGTCGTTCATGAAGAAGGTGTACCCGGAGTGGAGGCGCTTCCCCACGATGCGGCCAGCCAGATCCTCGTAGTAGTTCCAGACGATGTGGGGATGCATCTCCCGTACCCCCCTCCGGCGCATGGCCTCCGGCCTCGGCCTGATGCCTACGTCGATGAAGTACTTCCGCACGCCCGTCCGTCGGAAGAAGCCCAGGTCGTCCCGGAAGTCCTCCCCGAGCTCCATGGCGCCGAATTTGACGTGCAGGTAGTTGCCTTCACGGTTGAGCGAGGTGCGCCAGGCGTACTGCCCGTCCTCCAGCCCGGGGGACCTGGTGCCCACCAGGTAGGTGCTCCAGTCGACGTTGCCTGGGAAGCGGATGTTCGCGTCGCCGCCGAAGACACGGTTGTAGTCTCCCTCCTCCGCGCCGGAGCCGCGGGTGTCCCGGCTCATGACGATCGCGCCCACGTCGGATCCGACGCCCAGGTTCTGGCGGACCCTCAGCACACCGTAGTCGCTCCCGGGGATCCCGGTGACATCGTCGGTACGCATGCCGATGGCCCCGATGATGGTGCCTCCCACGCGCCCGGTGAGTCGCCCTCCGGCACGGATGGGGATGGCCCGGCCGTCGCCGGCCACACCCACCTGCCGGGAGAAGAACAGAAGGAGGTCCTCGTCCGGCGTGGGAACCGTGAAGACCCGGTTGTTGCGGGCGGCGTCTCCCACGTAGAAGAGCCCCGAGTTCTCCAGGAAGAACTCCCTCTTCTCCGGGAAGAACTGGCTGAACTGGGTCAGGTTCACCTGCTGCACGTCCGCCTCCACCTGGGCGAAGTCGGGGTTCAGCGTCACGTCCAGGGTGAACGCGTCGAGGATCCGTGCCTTCACGTCCAGCCCCACCTCCTCCCGGCTTCCGTAGTCCTCCACTCCCCGCTCTCTCACCTGGGCGCCGAGGACGTAGGGCTTCACCCGGAGGTCCCTTCCTCCCGACGCCCGGGGAAGCCCGTCCAGGTCTCCGGCCAGGGAGAGGCGCGTGAGGGCGTAGGCCCGAGGCACGGGGGACCAATAGGCCAGCTCGTTCTTCCGCCGGATGCGGCGGCTGAAGTTGATCCCCCAGGTCTCGACCCCCTCCTCGAACCGGAGGGCCCGGAACGGGATCTCCATCTCTACGGACCAGCCCTCGGGGAGGCGCTGCGTCTCCACCCTCCAGACGGCGTCCCAGCTGGCGTTGACCTCCCTGCCCTCGTTCGCGATCTGGCGGTCGGCGCGCGCGCCTTCGGGATTCGTCATGAAGACGTAGCCGTTCCGCCGGTCCCGGAAGGTGTCCAGGATGACGGAGAAGACATCCTGGCTGTTCTCGTCGAAGTCCTTCTTGATGTCGTTGACGACGAGACCGTCGGGATCCTCGTCGTACAGCATGGCGCCCACGTACAGGTTCCCCTCGCCGAAGGCGACACGGACCTCCGTGCGCTCTGTTGCCGGGAGGCCCTCGCGCGGCTCGGCCTGGATGAACCCGGTGGCCGGCACGCCGAAGCTCCACACGGCCTCGTCCAGGACGCCGTCCAGGCGGATCTCCCCGGCCGCGAGGGCCCGCACGCGGAGCCGCTCGGCGGCGGTGCGGGTGTCGGAGATGTCGGACTGGGCGTGAAGGGGTCCCGAGACGACGAGGGTCAAGACCCCGGCGACCAGGGTCGAGAAAATGGCGCGCGGCAAGAATCGATCCTCCGTAGGCGGAACTCGGGCCGCGCCAATCTGCGGTCTGGTCCCGCCGAGGGAAAGGCGACCCCAGGAGGGGACCGATGGAGGGAAAGGCGACCCCTAGAGGGGATCGATGGGCGGCTTGACCCTGGGCTTCCGCGGCTCGTCGCCTCCACGCACCAGCTGCTCGATCTGGCCGATGAGCGAGTCTTCCCCCGCGTCGCTCGCGCCGAAGAGCCCGTCCTCGCTCTCCTCTTCCTCGAGGCGCTCCAGGACACTGTGCAGGTTCAGCCAGAGGTCCCAGCGCTCACTCATGCGCATGACGGAGTAGAAAAGCCGAGGACGCCGCCCCCGTCCGGCCACGAAGTCCAGGATCATGGCCCCGATGGAGATCCAGAACACGGCGACGTCCTTCGCCCCATCGAGCACCAGCTTCACCTGGAAGATGAGGAAGTCGCGGAACGTGACGCCCCTCGTGGCCACGGCCAGGGTCTTTCTTCGCTTCTTGCTCATGGCTCCAAAGTTAACCGGTTCGCTGCGTCGGGCAGCCGTCCCTACGAGGAACGGGGAGCCGGGATTCAACGCTGGCGGCAGCTCGGGAGTCCCCCGGGAGGACTTGCCGGCGCGGGCAGGGGCAGGAACCTTCCCCCGGACCGGACGTAGGAACTCAACCTGCCGCCCTTTCGACTCCTGACAAGCCGGCGCCATGCGGCCACCCTCCCGAGCCAGAGCCACCCTGGCTTTCCTCGCTCTTTCCGCCCTCCCGGTGGGCTGCGACACCGGTGCGACGGAAGGGCGCCTGGAGAGGGGCGCCGGTCCCATGGCGCAGGAGGCCCCTCCCGTCCGACGGCCGACACGGCAGGAGGCGGAGACGGTCCTCCGCCTGCCACCCGCCGACGAGCCCCCCGGCCGGCACGCCTTCTACTGGACGCGCGCCATCTACTCAGGATCGAGGGGCCGCTACGGCTGGGGCAGGCCGGCCTGGGCGACGGACTTCCCCAAGGGGGACCGGCAGTTCCTGGTGGTCCTCGAGCGCCTGGTCCACCTCGACGCCTACGACTTCGAGAACGCGGTCCGCCTCGACGACCCCGATCTTCGGCGCTTTCCCGTCATCTACGCCGTCGAGGTGGGGTACATGGACCTGACCCAGGCCGAGGTCCGGGGGCTCCGGGACTACCTGAGTGCCGGCGGCTTCCTGATCGTCGACGATTTCTGGGGATCGCGCGAGTGGGCCCAGTTCGAGTGGAACATGCGGCGGGTCCTGCCCGGACGCCCCATCGTCGACCTACCCCTGGACCACCCGCTGTTCTCCGCATTCTACCAGATCGACGAGATCAAGCAGGTGCCGGCGCGGGGCAGAGGGATCTTCGGACGCCCGACCTTCGAGCGGGACGGAATCGTTCCCCACGTCCGGGGGATCTTCGACGACCATGGGCGCCTCATGGTGGTCATCAACTGGAACACCGACCTGGGAGACGCCTGGGAGTGGGCCGAGGACCCCTACTACCCCCTGGAGTATTCGACGTATGCCTACGAGATGGGCGCCAACATGATCGTCTACGGAATGAGTCACTGAGGGACGCTACCTGCTGATGGACGCCTTCTTCGAGCTCCTGTTCAAGTACCGCCCCCTCGTCTTCGAGCAGGGAGAGCTGGCTTTCCTCGCCCCGGGCTCCGTGCGACTGGCGCTCCTGGCGGCCGGCGTGGCAGGCGCCCTGGCCGTGGCGTCGTACACCGTGGCGCGGGGGCGCTCTGTGCTGGTGGACCGCGTGGTCATGGCCGTCCTGCGTGTGGGCCTGCTCGGGCTGTTGATCTTCGCCCTGCTCCATCCAGCCCTGGTGGTGTCGTCGGTGGTGCCGCAGCAGAACTTCGTCGGAGTCCTCATCGACGACTCCCGGAGCATGCAGGTAGCCGACGCCGCGGGGAGTCCTCGGAGCGCCTTCGTCACGGACGCCTTCACGCCCGGCGAGAGCGCCCTTCTCCAGTCGCTGGCGGATCGGTTCACCCTGAGGTTCTTCCGGTTCGACTCCCGGGCGAGGCGGATCGACGGGCTGCAGGAGCTCACGTATGCCGGGACCCACACCGACATCGGAACCGCCCTCGAGGCCGCCCAGGCCGAGCTCGCCGGCATCCCCCTCTCCGGTCTGGTTCTCGTGACCGACGGCGCCGACAACGGCGCGCGACCCCTGACGGAGTCGTTGCTCCCGCTGCAGGCGGCGGCCGTGCCGGTGTTCACCGTGGGGCTGGGAGAGGAGACCTTGGCGCCGGACATCGAGATGGGCAGGGTCGAGCTGCCACGGACGGTCCTCGAGGGAAGCACCCTCCTGGTGGACGTCGTGGTCACTCAGGTGGGATTCGGCCGAGCGACGGTTCCCTTGGTGGTGGAGGACGATACCCGGATCCTGGCGGAGGAGG
Source organism: Gemmatimonadota bacterium (assembly GCA_039589955.1). Lineage (GTDB taxonomy): Bacteria > Gemmatimonadota > Gemmatimonadetes > Longimicrobiales > Gaopeijiaceae > SZUA-318. The sequence goes on from JBDHGI010000013.1 coordinate 27,439, forward strand.
TGGTGGAGCTCGGGCCGGAGGGCGAGCCCGTGGTGGCCAGCGTCCGTCTGGAGCTGCAGCAGCCCGGCGCGCAACGCGTCCGCTTCCGGATCCCCGTCCAGGAGGGGGAGCGCGTGGACCGGAACAACGCCCGGGAGGTCCAGATCGAGGTCCGGAGCGACCGTGAGAAGATCCTCTACCTGGAGGGGGAGCCTCGCCACGAGGTTGGGTTCACGCGGCGGGCCGTGGAGGACGACGAGAACGTGCAGCTCGTGGTCCTCCAACGGACGGCCGAGAACAAGTTCTACCGCCTCGGGGTGGACCGTCCCGAGGAGCTGGAGGCAGGCTTCCCGCGGACCCGGGAGGAGCTGTACGCGTACCGGGGTCTGATTCTGGGCAGCGTGGAGGCGTCGTTCTTCTCCCACGACCAGCTCCAGATGATCGCGGACTTCGTTTCCGAGCGGGGCGGCGGGCTGCTGGCGCTGGGCGGGCGGAGGTCGTTCGCCGAGGGAGGCTGGTCGGGAACGCCCGTGGAGGAGGTGCTCCCGGTGATCCTGTCTCCGGCCCAGAGTGGCCCTGACGGCATCTTGGCCGAGGTGAAGGTGGCACCCACGCCCGCGGGAGCCGCCCACGCGGCCATCCAGCTGGGGCGCGGAGGCGGCACCGCGCGTGAGCGTTGGGCGGCCCTGCCTCCGGTCACCGTCGTGAACGCGGTCTCCGAGGTCCGCCCGGGGGCCACGGCGCTCCTGGTGGGAAGCAGCGACGATCTGCCAGCCCGGCAGGTGGTTCTGGCCCACCAGCGCTACGGCCGGGGCAAGGCGCTGGCGCTCACCATCCAGGACGCCTGGATCTGGCAAATGCACGCCGACGTGCCCCTGGACGACCTGAGCCACGAGACGTTCTGGCAGCAGCTTCTCCGCTGGCTCGTTGACGACGTCCCGGAGCGGGTGGTGGCGAACATGGAGACGGAGCGCGCGGAGTCCTCCGAGCCGGTCCGGGTGATCACCGCCGTGACCGACTCCACCCACATCGAGGTCAACGACGCCGACGTCCTGGCCAGGATCACCGACCCCCTTGGCGGCGTGAAGGAGGTCCGCGGCGAGTGGACGGTGGAGCGGGACGGGGAGTACGCCTTCGAAATCGTTCCGGAGCACGAGGGTGAGTACGAGATCGAGGTGACCGCCTCCCGACAGGGAGCCCCTCTGGGCGGCGACGTGACCTACCTGACCGTGGGCCCCAGCGAGGAGGAGTACTTCGGTGCAGGCCGACGCACGTCCCTGCTTCGGCGCATCGCCGAGGAGACCGGAGGCCAGTTCTACACCCCGGAGACGGTGGGCTCCCTCGCCGACGACATCAGCGTGACGGGTGCCGGCGTCACCCTCGTGGAAGAGCGGGATCTGTGGGACATGCCCGCCCTCTTCCTGGCCATGCTCCTCATCATGGGCACGGAGTGGGGCTACCGTCGGATGAGAGGGCTGGCATGAGGACGGCGGCTGGCACCCTGCTGCTCGCCCTCGGCGTGGCCGGGGCGCCCTCGGGTCCCGCGCCCCGACCCTTGCAGGCCCAGGAAACCCACGTGCTCATCGTGTCGGGCCTGGGCGGCTCGGAGGAGTACCGCCAGCGGTTCACGGGTTGGGCCGCGGACCTCCACGCTGCCCTCATCCAACGGCATGGCCTTCCCGCCGACAGGGTGATCGTCCTCACCGAGCGTCCGGAGATGGTCCCGGGCGTGGCTCGGGATCGTTCCACCCGGGACAACATCCTGGCCGGGCTGGGGGAGATCGCCGGTAGCGCGGCCGAGGGCGATCGCGTGCTCCTGGTCCTCATCGGCCACGGCACGGCCCAGGGAGACGAGGGCCGGTTCAACCTCTCGGGGCCCGACCTCTCCGCCGAGGACCTCTCCGTAGCCCTGGCCGCCTTCGGAGACCAGACCGTGGCCATGGTCCACACGGGAAGCGCCAGCGGGGGCTTCGTGGCGCCCCTGTCGGGGCCGAACCGGATCATCGTGGCGGCCACCCGCACGGCGCGGGAGAGGAACGCCACCGAGTTTCCCCGGTTCTTCGTGGACGCCGTCTCGGGAGAGGGCTCGGATCTGGACAAGGACGGGCGCGTCTCGGTGCTGGAGGCCTTCCTCTACGCTCGCGCCGAGGTGGAGAGGCACTATGGTGAGGAGAACGAGCTCCTCACCGAGCACGCCGTCCTGGACGACAACGGTGACGGCGAGGGGAGCCAGGATCCGGGGCCCACGGGGCCGGACGGCCCCCTCGCCGCCACCTTCCAGATCGGCACGGTGTCGGCGGTGTCCACCGAGACCTCGGACGACCCCGTGCTGGCGAGGCTGTACGAGGAGCGCCGGGAGATCCAGGGCCGCATAGACGAGCTCCGGGCCATGAGGGACGCCCTCCCACCGGAGCGATACACCGAGCAGCTCGAAGCCCTTCTCGTGGAGCTCGCCCTGAAGAACCGTGAGATCCGCGCCAGGGAAGGAGGCGGCACGTGAGACCTCGGGCTCTCCCTTCCCTCGCCGGCCTGGCGGCGGCGGCGATCCTCGCCGGTGCCATCGAAGCGCAGGAGCGCGCCGGCTCCGGGGATCTCCTGCTCCGGTCCGGCGACTACGAGCAGGCGGTGCGTGAGTACCGACGGGCCCTCCGGGACGACCCCGCGGCCGTGGAGGTCCGGCGACGCCTGGTGGAGGCGCTGGCAACCCTGGGGCGCTACGACGAGGCCGAGCGCGCCGCGCGAGAGGCCCCGGCGCCGGGGCTGCTGGCGAACCGTCTCGGCGAGGTCCTCCTCGAGCGGGGCAAGCTGGAGGAGGCCGAGGCCGCATTCCGGGCCGCCATCCAGGAGGGCTCCGACGACCGACTCACCGCCGCGGTCAATCTCGGCGAGCTCCATCTCATGCAGGGGCGCCTCGACGAGGCCATGGCACGCTTCGATTCCTTCATCGACATCTACAACCGGGCGGGAGGGGGGCTGAGCGCGCCGGATCTGGTCGCCGTGGGACGCGCCGTGCGGCACCTGGGGCGGTCCAACCCGGACCTGTTCCACGACGCGCTTCGGGCTTTCGACGAGGCGGCCGCCGCCGACCCGGGTTGGTCGGAGCCGGCGATCAGGGCCGGCCTGCTCTTCCTGGACAAGTATCAATCCCCGGAAGCCCAGGGCGAGTTCGAAAAGGTGCGGGCGCGGAACCCGCACGATCCCCGTGCGCTCCTGGGAATGGCCAGAGCCCTGGACTTCGACGGAACCGCCGGAGCGCGCCAGCGCATCGAGGAAATCCTGGAGGTGAACCCGAGCCACGTGGGAGCCCTCGTGCTGCGCGCCCGACTGGACCTCTCGCGAGAGGCCATCGGAAGCGCACGGGAAGGGGCCCAGGCGGCCCTGGCCACCAACCCTCGCTCCCTCGAGGCCCTCTCGGCCCTGGCGGCGGCGCACTTCCTCGGCGACGATCCGGCTGCCTTCGAGGAGGTACGGGACCGGGCTCTCTCCCTGAACCCCCGGTACCCGGGGGTCGACGTCACCGTGGCGGAGGTGGCGGTCCAGGTGCGCCGCTACGAGGACGCGAAGGAGCGGGCCGCCGCGGCCGTCGCCCTCGATGGGGAGGCGTGGAAGGCCTGGGGACTCCTCGGCGTGAACCAGCTCCGCACCGGCCGTATCCCGGAGGGGAGGCAGTCCCTCGAGCGGGCGTTCGCCGGTGACCCCTTCAACCCGTGGTTCAAGAACAGCCTCGACCTCCTCGATACCTTCGAGCGCTTCGAGACCCACACCACCGAGCACTTCGAGCTCTTCCTCCATGGTGTCGAGGCGGAGCTGCTCGGCCCATACGTGGCGGAGATCGCCGAGGAAGCGTACGACAGCCTGCGCCGCCGCTACGGCGTCGAGCCGCCGCTCCCCATTCGCGTGGAGCTCTTCCCCAGCCACGCCGACTTCTCGGTGAGGACCCTGGGAGAGGTGGGGCTGGGGGCGCTGGGCGTCAGCTTCGGGAGCGTTCTGGTCATGGACTCTCCCGCCGCCCGCCAGCGGGGGCAGTACAACTGGGCCTCCACGCTCTGGCACGAGCTGGCCCATGCGTTCCACCTGGCCATGACCGACCACCGGGTGCCCCGGTGGTTCTCGGAGGGCCTGGCCGTCCATGAGCAGCGGAAGGCCCGGGAGGGATGGGGGCACCAGCCCACCATCCCCTTCCTCCAGGCCCTCGCCGAGGGCCGCCTCAGGAAGGTGAGCGAGCTGAACGACGGGTTCATGCGCCCGGAATACCCCGAGCAGGTGGTGCACTCGTACTACCAGGCGTCGCTGGTCTTCCAGGTGCTGGAGGAGCGCCACGGCTTCGACGCCATTCGAGCCTTCCTGGACGGGTACCTCGCAGGGGAAGGCACGGAGGCGCTGTTCGTCTCGGTCCTGGGGAAGCCCCTCGAGGACTTCGACGAGGAGTTCGACGACTACCTGAGGGAGCGGTTCCGGGAGCCGCTGCGGGGTCTGGTCCGACTCGGGGAGGCACCCCCCGCCCAGGCCGGGATCCCCGCCTTGGAGGACTACGTCCGCTCCCATCCCGGTGACTACCTCGGGCGTCTCCGGCTGGGCGCCTCCCTGGTGCGCGAGGGGCGCCACGCAGAGGCGCGGCCCCACCTCACCGAAGCGCTGCGCATGTTCCCCGAGTACGGCGGACCGGACAGCCCCTACGCCTTCCTGGCCAGGGTCCACCGCGCCGAGGGCGACCCGGAGAGGGCTGCTGCCGCTCTGGCGCGCCTGAACGCCCTGTCCGAGTCGAACCACGCCGCGCTGGTGGAGGAGGCCGAGCTCCAGGAGACCCTGGGCCGGACGGAGGCCGCCGCGAAGGCGCTGGAGAAAGCCCTTCAGGTGTACCCGTACGACATCGAGACCCATGAGAGTCTCGCCGACGCGGCCCATCGCCTCGGCAACCACGAGATCGTGGTGCGGGAGCGTCGGGCGGTGGTGGCCCTCGACCCAGCCGACCGGGCCGAAGCCCTCTATCTCCTCGCTCTGGCCCAGCGGGACGCCGGCGACAGGGCGGGAGCCCGGCGCACAGTGCTCCAGGCCCTGGACGTCGCCCCCAATTTCGACGCAGCGCTGGAGCTTCTGCTGGAGCTGCGCGGCGGCACGGAGGACGGACGATGAAGGTGAGCCGGATTCTCTCGACCCTCCTCGGCGGCACCCTGCTCCTGGCGGCCGGGATGACGCTCGGCGCGCCCGGGCCCGGGGGGGAGGATGACGCCGTGGCCACCCAGAACCTGGACGACTACAACGCGCCCTACGACGGCCGTTACCACTTCTTCCGGGTCGTGTACACGCCCCAGAGCCGGTTCGGCGGCTTCGGCCGTCGGGGAGAAAGAGAGCCCTCCTGGGCCCACGACTACCCTCGGGCGGAGCGGAACTTCCTCCGGATCGTGGACGAGACCACATTCGTCGGCCCCCTGACCGACGGATCCAACATCCTGAGGCTCGACGACCCCCGGATCTTCCGGTTTCCCGTGGCCTACATCGTGGAGGTCGGCGACTGGAGCCCCACCGACGCCGAGGTCGAGGGGCTCGGCGAGTATCTGCAGAAGGGGGGATTCCTCATCGTCGACGACTTCGGCACCGAGTGGGAGCTGTCCAACCTCCAATATCACCTGGATCGCGCCATCCCGGGCGCCCGACTGGAGCTACTGGACCAAAGCCACGAGATCTTCGACTCCTTCTTCCGCATCGACCCCTCCCTCGTGGTGCCCCCCTATATACGAGGCAGGGGAGCGCCGCAGTTCTACGGGGTCTTCGAGGACAACGACCGTGAGAAGCGGCTCGTGGCCATCATCAACTTCAACAACGACATCGCCGAGTACTGGGAGTACAGCGATCGGGGCTTCTACCCCATCGATCTCTCGAACGAGGCCTACAAGCTCGGCGTCAACTACGTCGTGTACGCCCTGACACACTGACCGGCGGCGGCCTGCACGGCCCCGGCCAACCTACAGAAAGGGAGAGCCCCCCAGGTGGACGACTCAATCGGAGCGGTACAGATCGAGGCTCAGGACGACGTGACCCTCGCGGACCGGATGAAGGATGGGCGGGAGCAGATCGTCGGTGAGCTCAGGAAGCTCATCGTCGGGCAGGACGAGGTCATCGAGCAGGTCCTCCTGACTCTCTTCGTGGGCGGCAACAGCCTGCTGATGGGCGTCCCGGGCCTGGCCAAGACCCTCCTCATCCACACCATCGCCCAGGTGGTGGACCTGGACTTCTCCCGGATCCAGTTCACCCCCGACCTCATGCCGTCCGACATCACCGGCACGGACATCATCCAGGAGGACGCGAAAACCGGCCGCCGGGAGATGGTGTTCGCCCCGGGGCCCGTCTTCAGCAACATCATCCTGGCCGACGAGATCAACCGCACGCCCCCGAAGACCCAGGCGGCTCTCCTCGAGGCCATGCAGGAGCACCGGGTCACGGTCCAGGGAAGGACGTACGTCCTCGACGAGCCCTTCTACGTCTTCGCCACCCAGAACCCCATCGAGCTCGAGGGCACCTATCCCCTCCCGGAAGCCCAGCTCGACCGATTCATGTTCGAGATCGTCATCGAGCATCTGTCCCGGGACGAGGAGATGGAGGTCGTGCGTACCACCACCGGCGTTCTCGACCCCGAGTTCAGTCACACCGTGACGGGCCCGGACCTGGTAGCGTTCCAGAACCTGGTCCGGCGGGTGCCGGTGTCGGACACGGTTCTGGACTACGCGGTGAGCCTGGTGCGGACCAGCCGGCCCGGCGAGGCCTCTCCCGAGTTCGTGAAGAGGTGGGTCGCGTACGGCGCCTCGGTGCGTGCCGCACAGTATCTGGTGCTGGGCGGCAAGGCCCGGGCCATCACGAGGGGTCGTGACCACGTGACCTTCGACGACATCCGCGCCCTGGCCCACCCGGTGCTGCGCCACCGTGTGCTCACCAACTTCCATGCCGAGTCCGAGGGACGCACGGCCGGGGAGTTGGTGGACATGCTCCTCGAGGCGGTGCCGCTCCCGTCGTCGGGGATGTAGCCCGTGGCCACCCACACCCGCGCCCGGGCGGATGCCTCGGGAGCCCGGTTCCTCGACCCGACCGTTCTGGCCCGGATCGAGAATCTCGAGCTCCTGGCGCGTACGGTCGTGGACGGCTTCCTCAACGGACTGCATCGGTCTCCGTACCTCGGGTTCAGCCTGGACTTCGCCGAGCATCGACCCTACATGCCGGGCGACGACATCCGTCGGATCGACTGGAGCCTCTTCGGACGTACCGACCGGCACTACATCAAGCTCTTCGAGGCCGAGACCAACGCGAACTTCGTGGTGCTCCTCGACGTGTCGAGGTCCCTCGCCTACACCAGTCACACGGTCTCCAAGCTGGACTACGCCCGCTATCTGGCGGCCGCCCTGACCTTCTTCTCGCACCGCCAGAGGGACCGGGTGGGGCTCGTGACCTTCGACCACCAGATCGTCGACTACGTGCCTCCGGCCATGAAGCACATGGAGACCGTCCTTCACGTGCTCGATCGCGTCGAGCCCCGGGGGGCTGGGTCCCTGGCGGGGCCCGTGATGACCATCGCCGAACGGCTTCGGCGCAAAGGCATCCTCGTCCTGATCTCGGACTTCTACGAGGACGTCGATCACATCATGGACCGGGTCCTGCTCCTACGCGCTCGAGGGCACGATCTCATCGTGTTCCACGTCCTCGATCCCGCCGAGCTGGACTTTCCCTTCGACGATGCGTCCAGCTTCGAGGATCTCGAGACGGGTGAGCAGATTCCGGTGATCCCCGATCGCCTCCGGGACGACTACCGACGACTGGTGCGCAACCACGTGAGCGAGCTGGAGCGGAGGTTCTCGTCCAACATGGTGGACTACCGCGTGCTCGACACGTCGCAGCCCCTCGACCTGGCCCTCTTCACGTATCTGGCCGCGCGGGAGCGCATGAGCCGCGTCCGATGAGCCTCACCTTCCTGGTTCCCCTCTTCCTCCTCGGCGTCGCGGGGATCGTCGTTCCCATCGTCCTCCATCTCACCCGGAGGAGGCGGCGCCAGGTAGTCATGTTCCCGTCCCTCATGTTCCTGGAGAGGATCCCCTTCCAGGAGCACCGGCGGCGGCGTATCCAGCACTGGTTCCTCCTCGCGCTCCGGGCCCTCGCCCTGGCCCTCCTGGCGGTGGCCTCGCCCGACCCTTCCTCGACGACGCCAACCTTACCGGCGCCGGAGCGACCGGCCCTGAGGAGGTGGTGGTCCTTCTCGATCGGTCGTACTCCATGGAGGTCGGCTCCCAGTGGGAGCGGGCCGTGAGCGAGGCCCGCTCCGTCTTCGGCGGGATGGGCCCTCTCGATCGGGCGAGCCTCGTCGCGTTCTCCCGCGGCGCCCAGGTCGTCCTGCGCTCGACGTCGGACCCGGCACGCCTGAGGGGCGCCCTCGACACCCTCTCGCCGGGATCCGGGACCACCCGGTACGGACCGGCCCTCAGGGTGGCACAGACGATCTTGGAAGAATCGAATCTCCCTTCGGGCCGCGTGGTCCTGGTCTCCGACTTCCAGCGCGTGGGATGGGTCGGCGACGAGGGCGTGAGGATCCCCGCGGGCACGCGGGTCGACCCGGTGATGGTGAGAGACGAGATCGGGGAGAATGTCCAGGTCATGGACGTGGCTCTCGCCCGGGAATCGGAGTCGGGCCGAGAGCGCGTCACCCCCACCGTCCGCGTCGCGCGCCAGGGAGGGAGCGGACCGGTGGAGATCAGCCTCTCCCTCGAGGTGGACGGGCAGGAGATCCAGACACGCACCGTGCGCCTCGACTCCGACGGTGCCGCCTCGGTGGTGTTCGCTCCCTTCACGCTCTCGGCACCCCACACCCGAGGCACGGTTCGCGTCCCCGCGGACGACGTCGAGGCGGACGACGCCCACCATTTCGTCGTCTCCCCGGGGAGCGCCACCTCGGTCGTCGTCGTCGAGGGCCGGGGCGCGACCCGCGATGCGAGCCTCTACCTGCGACGGGCCCTGGAGACGTCCGACGAGGGACGCTTCCGGGTGCGGACCCGCCGGGACGACGGCGTTCGGCCGGCGGACCTCCAGGGGACGGATGTCCTCATCCTCAACGATACCCGACTCGACGGAGCGTCGGCGGAGCGGATACGCGGCTTCGTGA
>JBDHGI010000014.1:0-35282 GCA_039589955.1 Gemmatimonadota bacterium
GGCCAGCCCACCCTCTAGGGCGGGGCGGAGGTCCACGGAGGGGACGTCCATCCCCCGGGGTGGAGCGGGTATTGCTCGGGGCTCACGGACAAGACGGGCGTTCTCACCACGGACACGACGAAGCTGTCGACGACCGGCGTCGGGAAGATCACCGGGAATCCCCCCTACCAGGAGGACGCCGGCATCGTGGACTCCACCTTCACCACCTTCGGCGACCTGGATTGGGACGAGCTGGTGAGCCTGGCCAAGGCGGAGGGGAAGGACGTGTCCGGGTTCGGTAGCTCCATCGCCACGGTGCTTCCGGACTCCATCGGGACGGTCTGCCGCACCACCACCGCCAACAACTGGGGGGATCCCAGGGACCCCACGGCGGCGTGCGGCGCCTATTTCCCCCTTATCTACCACGGGGGACCGAAGCTCACCATCCAGTCCGGCGGGTACGGCCAGGGCATCCTCCTCGTCGACGGCACCCTGGAGCTCCGCGGCAATTTCGTCTTCAACGGACTCGTGGTCGTGCAGGGGACCTTCCAGACGCAGGGGAACGGGAACAGGATCTACGGAGCGGTCATGGCCTCCAACGCGGATTTCGACGCACAGAGCCTCACGGGAGGCTCGGTGGTGAGCAACTCCACCTGCGCGGTGGAGCGGGCGATTCTGAACAACTCCAGCCTGTCGCGGGTGCGACCCCTGGAGATACGAAGCTGGACGGACCTTTCCGGAGTCGTGAGCTGGTAGTCACGCAGGCCGGAGCCCCGGGTCCTCCGGGCGATTTCCGGTCGATGTCGTACACAAATGTTTATCAATTCTGGCGTCTCCGGAGCGACGGCCCGAATCCTTGACAAGGCTTGACTTTCGGTGATAACCTGATCCCGGCTTTCCGGGAAAAATCTCTTCAATCTTCCCAGCGGCGGGCATTCGCATGGCTCTCTTCGGGCGCAGACGGACTTCCACCGGCCTGGACATCGGGTCCGGCTTCGTCAAGGTGGTCCAGGTGGACCACTCCGGCGACCAGCCGGAGGTGGCGCGGGTGGCCATGCGACCTCTGCTTCCCGATGCCATCGTCGAGGGCGAGATCATGGACTACGGGCTCGTGTCGGACACGGTCCGAGGGCTCTTCCAGGAGATGGGTGTGAAGGGGCTCGACGTGGTCACCAGCGTCGGCGGGCACGACGTGATCATCAAGAAGATCGAGATGGATCGGATGAAGGAGTCCGATGCCCGTGAGGTGATTCGGTGGGAGGCCGAGCAGCATGTGCCGTTCGACATCAAGAGCGTCCAGCTGGACTTCCAGATCCTGAATCCCCACCAGAACGGTCTGCAGATGGAGGTCCTGCTGGTGGCGGCCAAGCGCGAGCTGGTCGACAACAAGATCGGCCTCCTGCGGGACGCGGGCATCAATCCAAGGATCATCGACGTGGACGCGTTCGCGCTCCACAACGCGTTCGAGTACAACTATCCCGAGTCGATGACGGGTATCATCGCCCTCGTCAACGTGGGACACGAAACGACCAACGTGAACATCCTGGAGGACGGCGTTCCCATCCTCACCCGGGACATCCCCTTCGGGTCCCGCAGGATCCGGGAGGATCTCCAACGTGAGCGCGGTCTGACCGCGGAGCAGGCCGAGGACGTGGTCCAGGCTCGGGAGACGGTGAGCGACCTGGAGCGCTTCGTGGAGTCCTCGGCGGACGAGATCGCCGTGGGCATCGAGCGGGCCAGCGCGTTCCTCATGACCAGGGAGGATGGGGAGACCCTGGGCCGGATCTTCCTGAGTGGAGGAGGTGCCAGGGTGCCGGGCATGGTGGAGGCCCTGGCCCGTCGGATGAACGTGGAGACCCGGCTCGTGAACCCCTTCGAGCGTGTTCCGGTGCGGGCCGGGGCGGCAGGCGAAGTAAGGATCGATGAGGCGGCACCGATGTTGCTGCTTCCCCTTGGGCTGGCACTGCGCGAGTAACCTCGCCAAAGACGGGTCTGACCCTTGATCGAAGTCAACCTACTTCCGAGTGGCAAGAAGCGGTCCTCCCGAGGCCGCGGCTTCTCGCCCACAGGCGGTCTGCCCTCCCTCAAGCCCGGGGCGGGCGGATTTCCCGGCGATCCCTATACCGTCTTCGCCATCGTGGCATCGGTGCTGTCGGTCCTGGTCATGGTCTGGCTGTTCTTCGGCGTCAGGAGCGACCGGGAAGAGACCCAGGTGCTCCTGGATCAGGCGGTTCAGGATTCGATCCGGTTCGCCGACCTCATCGAGCGGACCAACCAGCTCACCGCCCGCCGGGATTCCATCGCTCAGAGGGTGTCGATCATCCAGGAGATCGATGCCGGACGCTATATCTGGCCGCACATCCTGGACGAGGTCTCGAGGGCGCTGCCCGACTATACGTGGCTCAGGGAGATCACCCAGCTGGGCGAGGACCCTCTCGAGCTTCGCATCGGGGGACGGGCGGGAAGCATGTTCGCCATCACCGGCTTCATGAGGAACCTCGAGGCGTCCCCCTTCCTCCGGGCCGTGCAGATGGAGCGGGCCGAGCAGACGCAGTCGGAGGAGGACGAACAGGACATCGTCTACGTATTCGAGTTCCTGGTCAACTACGAGCAGCCTCCCCTGGACATGCTGGAGACGGTTCCTCTCTTCGAGAACGAGATGGCCATGATGCCGGCCGTCACCCGCGGGGGGAGCTGACCATGGCCTTCTACAACCCCTCCGACCCGAATCAGAGGAACGCCCTCATCATCGGTGTCCTCATGCTCCTGCTGCTCTACCCCTTCTTCGAGTGGTTCTACACCCCCAGGAGGGAAGCGGTCACGGAGCTGCAGACCCGCCTCGAGGACCTTCAGGACCAGAATCGACGTGCGCAGATCCTGGCCGCCAGGGGCGGTGGGGACCTGGAGGAACGCATGGCCCTCTACGAGCGGCACGTGGAGAGGCTGGAGGAGCTCATCCCGGCGCTGGAGGAAGTGCCGGGGCTCGTGGACGACATCAGCATTCGGGCGCGTCAGGCCGGTGTGGACGTCAATCGGATCCTGCCGGAGCCCACCGAGCCCGGCGCCTTCTACTCGAAGACCTCGTACGAGATGTCCATCGTGGGAGAGTACCACGATGTCGCAAGAGTGCTGACCGAGATCGCCAGCCTTCCACGGATCGTGACCCCCATCGAGCTGAGCATGCAGCTGTTCCAGCAGGCGGATCTCTTCCCCGAGTATGAATCTCCGGTGCAGGCGAATTTCCGGATCGAGACGTACGTGCTGCCTGAGCAGGGAGCGCTGCCGTCGCCCGCGCCCGAAGGCGTGTCAGGAGGCTGATGATGATGCTGAACCTCTGGAGGACGTGCCTCGCGGCGCTGGCGGGGATGGCGCTTCTGCCTGTCGTGGCCCTGGCGCAGCAGGATACGGTGCCCCCGCCCCCTGGACAGCAGCAGGCGGAGCTGGTCGCCGAACGGGAGGTGTTCCGGTACCCCCTTTACGAACGCCGGAACCCCTTCAGGGCCCTGGTGGCCGGCGTCGAGGGCGCACCGCGCTTCGATCAGCTGCGGCTGATGGGGATCATCTATTCGGACGACCCGGGCAGCAGCGTCGCCATCGTCGGCACCAGCATCGTTCAGCTCTCGGAGGATGCGACGACCGTCAGCATCGTCGAGGGACGGTCATGGTATCTGAAGGTCGGTCAATCCATCGGCAACATCCGGGTCATCGAGATCCGTCGCGAACAGGTCGTGATGGAGGTCGAGGAGTACGGGCTCACGGAGCGGAAGATCATGCAGCTTGAGACGCGGCGCCTGGGAGGTACCCCATGAACCCGATGTTCGCGCTGTGGGCCGGTGTGATCCTGTCCCTCGGGGGACCGGTCACGGAGCTGGCCATCACCCCGGCGGCCGAGGGCACCAGTGTCCTGATCGCCGTGGAGGGAACGGTCGAGTATCGGGACTTCACCATGGAGGGGCCCAACCGTCTGGTGGTGGACCTCATGGGAGCCCGCCACGCGCTTCCACGAGATGAATACTCGGACGTGAACCGCGGCGGCATCCGGTCCGTCCGGACGTCGCAGTACTCCGAGGATGTGGTCCGAGTGGTGCTGATCCTGGAGCAGATGGTGGGCTACACGCTCCAGGAAGACCCCAAGGGCGTCAGGATCACCCTGGAGAATCCCACAGGGGAGTTCGTCCCGTGGAGCTCGGGGCGCGCGGCGCCGCCACCCATGACCGACGAGCTCGCCGTCTCGGCTCCCTCGACCCGCCTCGCGGCGCCCAAGCAGCTGAGCCAGGCCCGCCGGTTCTCCATCACGTTCACCAACACGCCCGTCCAGGACGTGCTCCTGGCCTTCGCGACCTTCTCGGGCAAGTCCATCGTTTCGGGTGAGACCGTGACGGGGCTCGTCACGGCGGACATCCGCGACCAGCCGTGGGACGTCGCGCTGCGCTCGATCCTCTCCCGGCACGGGCTCGTGGCGGAGGAGGACGAGTACGGCATCATCAGCGTGGACAATATCGAGGACCTCAACCAGAGGGAGACGATCGAGCCCATCGAGACCGTCGCCCACCGGATCAACTACGCGACGGCCCAGGAGCTTCAGCAGTCCATCGAGCCGCTACTCTCGGAGCGGGGCAGCATCACCGTCGGCCTCGGCACCAACACGCTCGTGGTCTCGGACATCCCGCGGGTGCAGGAGGCCGTGGAGTTCCTTCTCCGAGAGCTCGACGTCCGCATCCCACAGGTCTCCATCCAGGCCAAGATCGTGTTCGTGAATCGGACGGACCTGGACGAGCTCGGGGTCACGTATGAGCTCAAGGACTCCCGGGGCAACCAGCTCAACCAGGTCTCCGACGGAGCGGCGGACCTCGACGGTGACGGCGTCATCGAGCTCCCCGACGAGGTCGTGCCGCAGAACCAGGCCGTGGTGCTCCTGGGCGGGAACTCGGTGGCGGCTCTCGGGAACGCCAAGGAGCGGCTCACCGCGCCGAGCCTGACGATTCTCAGCTCGCTGGTCATCGGTCGGCACCAGCTCGTGACCTTCCTGGACGCTCTTTCGTCGGTCCAGCTCAGCGACGTGCAGGCCATTCCCCAGGTGACGACGCTGGACAACGTCCAGGCCCGACTGAAAGTGGGTACCGACGTCCCCGTCCGGACCATCGATGCCGGTGCCGGAGGCGCGGGCGGTGGGGAGGGAGGCGGAGGGCTGGGGATCTTTCCCCGGGCCCAGGTGACGACGGAGGAGACCGGTATCATCCTGGAGGCCACCCCCCACGTCACACGAAGCGGCGACATCCTGCTGGAGCTCAACGCGGAGCGCTCCTCGGCGGAGCTGGCGGAGTCCGACGTGGGCTTCATCAAGCAGACGCAGGAAGCGCGCACCCGCGTCCTGGTGGAAGACGGCGAGACGGTGGTCATCGCCGGCCTCACGCAGACAGAACGGACGGAGGTCCGTTCCGGCATCCCCCTCCTCATGGACTTGCCCGTGATCGGGCGCCTGTTCCGCGTCAACCGGGAGCAGACGGTCCAGCGTGATCTGATCATCCTCGTGACTCCGCACATCGTGCGCGGAACCAACTGATCGGGTCGATCGGGAGGAAGCCGAAAATGCGCCGGAACCGAATGACGGGATTGCGCCTCCTCACAGCGACGGCCGCCATGGGTGGCGTGCTGATGGTCGCGGCGTGCGAGGGAGAGAACCTCTTCACCGTGCCCGGCGGACCAGGGGTGGGTGGCACCGGAGGCAACGACGTCGAAGCGCCGGAAGTCACCATCAACATCCCGAGAGGAGATTCCCTGTCGGCTCTCCCCCTGGGAGACTCCGTCCTCGTGTCCACCCATCTGGCGGATGACGTGGGTGTACGCTCGGTTCGCCTCTACGGCGTCGCCTTCCGCGGGGACGTCAACCTGGGGACCGACGAGGTCATCGATCGCTTCCTGGAGAAGGCCGTCACGCTCCCGGCCGGCGTCACGGACACCACCCTCACGCGGTACCTCCTTCCGGTTCCCAGCACGGTCAAGGAGCCTGTCAGCATCATCGTCGAGGCCACGGACAGCGTCGGTGGCATCGGTGCCGACACGGTGGAGATCCTGATCGGTGGCCCCAACGTGGAGCTCCTCGACCTGGTGGACGGTCAGACCGTCCAGGCGGGTCTCAACCTGAGCACCCGCGTGAGGGCGAAGGACCCGCAGGGCATCCTGCAGGTGCGCGTCGAGGTCACCGGCGCCTTCCAGGCCACGGTGACGCGTCAGGTGAGCCCACCCGCCGACTCGGTGGTCGTCGACACGGTCGTGGCGATTCCCGCCGGGATCTCAGGCCCGATCTCCGTGCTGGCGGTGGCGCGGAACGGACTGGACGTGTCGGGCGTCGACGGGCCTGTGACCCTCGCCGTCGTGACCGGAGGGGCGGCAGATACCGTGGCCCCGCGGCTGACGCACTCGACATCGGCTCCTGACCGCATGGAGCTTCAGGACCAGGTCGTCGTGGAGGTCTCCGGAAGCGACGACCCGCAGGGCGCGGGCGTCGTGGCGGTCGGGTACACCGTCCTGGCCATCTCGCCGGCCCAGGGCGATACCCTGGTCCGGTCCGAGGAGCAGGCGTTCTCCCCGGCCAGGACCGGCTCGGTGACGGCGGCATTCGGCTTCCGGCCGTTCAACGTCGACTCGCTCAGCCTGCCTGACACGGTGGTCTTCGAGATCAGTAGCTGGATGAAGGACGCTGCCGGCAACACCGCGGTCAGCGTGGGTCTGGACACGGTCATGGCGCTCCCCCACACGACGCTGCCGGGCGGCGAGATCGTGGCCCAGGGAAGAGCGGGCGAGCGGGTGGTGCGATCCATCGTCGCCGGGAAGACCGTCAAGCTCCCGTCGGGTGGGAAGATCATGGATGCGGCCGTGGATACGGCTCGCGGCAGGCTCTACCTCTCCAACATCCAGCTGAACCGGCTGGACGTCTTCGATCTCGCCACCGAGACATTCGCCAACGCCATCGGAGTGGGCTCGGAGCCGTGGGGACTGGCCTTCACCCGGGACAACGACTCCCTGTGGGTGGCCAACTCCGGTGGAACGAACCTCTCCGTCGTGGACCTCGACGCCCAGCGGGAGGTCGATGGAGCTCGCTTCCTCACGCCGGACGTCGTGCTCTTCGACGTGGAGCTGAAGACCAGCGACGCTGGGGTGCAGTATTTGATCACGCCCAAGCCTCAGCCCAACATCGGCTCGTTCTCGGACCGGCCCCAGTACGTGGCCGTGGATTCCTACGGCAACCTGATCTACTCGACTCGAACCTCGGAGCTCGGGGAGCTGGGTACGGCCCGAAAAGGGTTCTTCCAGGCCGGATGGGACCGGTCGGAGGCCAAGATCTTCGTCGAGCACGGCGAAGTGGATCTCACCGAGAACTTCTGGGCCATCGCGCACATCGACTCCATCTCGACGGCGGTGGACACCATTGGCACCGACTCTCTGGGTCAGCCGGTGGTAGCGGCCAGAATGGCTCTCTTCGACCACATTCCCGGCTTCCCCTCCCAGGTGGTGACCGGGATCGCCAGCTCCACGGTCATCGATGCCGTCCAGACGGCGGCGGCGGAGCTCATCCAGCAGGGCTCGGACGTGCTCGTCGTGACCGGCGCCAAGTGGAACGTCCCCAGCCTGGCCTTCCTGGACACGACCTACGTCGCTGGATCCGGTGACGGAAACTGGGTGAGCGTGGGTGAGGGAGGCGCGGAGGGTGCGGGCCGCGTTCTGACCTACGAGGCCAGCCCCGGTGATGTCACGGCCCTGAGCGGGTTCATCCAGGTGGCGGACCTCCTGACGAACCCGTCCGACGAGGTGAGGGGGCTCGGGTTGAACCACGATGGGACCCTGGGGGTCGCCCGGGGTCGCTTCGCCGCCTACTTCTTCAGTCCGCCGGATCTGCGTCTGCAGGGTATCACGGACATCCCCATGGCCACGGAGGGGCAGGGCGCGACGCTCCATCCCCTGCACGCCAACTTCCGGACCCTGGACAACCTGGGAGGTGAGTACCGGCCGGACACCCATATCTCCTTCGTGGCGAGCGGGGCGGGCACCGTCGACATCATCGACACCCAGCGGTACACCCGCATCGGCCGCATCCACATCCGGGACATCGTCACCGGGCCCCTGCGCGCCGCGGTGCCGTTCCCCGGCGACAATGACGGCTTGACGTGCTCGACCCTCCCGGTCACCGACATGCACGGCAACTCCATCGGAAGCGCGGTGCAGATCTATGAAGGTGGCGACTTCAGGCGACCCATCGCTCCGGACGGGATCACCGAGGATCGATGTGTGGTGCTGAGGCTCTTCGGCATCACGTCGAGCGGTGGCGTGCTCGTCATCGACGTGCGAAAGGCCGATATCCTGAGGGAGCATCCGGAGCGCCTGTAGGGTCGGCGCCGACGGCCCACGAGGCGGACGGAGGGCGCGGCATCCCCTTGGAGGGGTGCCGCGCTCGTCGTATCCTACCATGGACCGTGCCCGGCTCGGCCGGGCATTTTTCGTGACACGAGGAGCAACAGGGCATGCGGCGCATCTCATTCCGGACGGCTGGTGAGTCCCATGGCAGAGGGCTGGTAGCCCTCGTCGAGGGGATACCCGCCGGGCTGGACCTCGAGATGGAGCGGGACGTGGACCCGGAGCTGCGCCGGCGCCAGGGGGGGTATGGGCGCGGCCGACGGATGCAGATCGAGTCGGACCGCGCGGAGGTGATCAGCGGCGTCCGCCTCGGGGAGACGCTCGGCTCACCCATCGCCTTGCTCATCTGGAACCGGGATTGGGAGAACTGGCAAACCGCGATGAGCCCGCTGCCTCCGGAGAGTGGAGGCAATCCCAAGGCGCTCCGGCCCCACTACCTACCCCGTCCGGGGCACGCCGACCTGGTGGGGGCCCTCAAGTACGACCGACGGGACGTGCGGGACGTCCTCGAGCGAGCCAGCGCCCGGGAGACCGCAGCGCGAGTGGCTTGCGGGGCCGTGGCGAAGCGGCTCTTGTCGCTGTTCCAGGTGCGAGTCGAGAGCCACGTGTTGTCCATCGGACCCGTGACCGCTTCCGTCCCGAAGCCCCTGCCGAGGGATCTCAACGGTGCGGCGGACGCCAGCCCGGTCCGTTCCCTCGACGAGGAGGCGGCCCAGCGCATGGTCCGGGCGATCGACGACGCGAAGGAGCGTGGTGACACGCTCGGCGGGGTCTTCGAGGTCGTGGCGCGCAACGTTCCGGTGGGCCTTGGAAGCTACGTGGCCTGGGATGAGAAGCTCGACGGGCGCCTGGCCGGGGCCGTCATGTCCGTGCAGGCCGTGAAGGGGGTGGATCTCGGGGTGGGCTTCGCCGGCGCATACCTGCCGGGGTCCGAGGTGCATGATGCCATCGTGAGGTCTGACGACCAGCCTCGCTCCGGCAGGTTGGGTCGGGCGTCCAACCGGGCCGGTGGACTGGAGGGAGGAGTGACCACCGGAGAGCCCGTGGTGGTCCGAGGGGCCATGAAGCCGATCTCGACGCTCAGGAAGCCGTTGCCCAGCGTCGATCTACGCGATGGCTCGGTGGGGGACGCGGCTGTGGAGCGCAGCGACGTGTGTGCGGTTCCCGCCGCGGCGGTGGTGGCTGAGGCCATGGTGGCGCTGGTGCTGGCCGACGCGTTTCTGGAGAAGCTCGGCGGGGATTCGGTGGGGGAGCTTCGGCGGAACTTCGAGAGTTACCTGACGTACCTGGGCAACCGAGGCTTCCGGGAGCGGTGACAACCCCGATGGGGCTGGAGCGTGTGCTTCTGGTGGGGTTCATGGGAGCCGGCAAATCCACGGTCGGCCGCCTGCTCGCGGAAGCCATGGGGTGGCGGTTCGTCGACGCGGACGCACTCGTCGAGTCCGAGGAAGGAAGAACCGTCGGGGAGATCTTCCGGGCCGAAGGGGAAGCGTATTTCAGGGATCGTGAAGCCCGCGTGATGAAGTCGCTCCTCGGTGAGCAGCAGGTCGTGGTGGCCACGGGAGGAGGGTGGAGCGCCCGGCCGGGGAGACTGCGGGAAGTACCTCGGGGCACCGTGTCGGTCTGGCTCCGCCTGTCGGCTGACGAGGCGTTGAGGCGGACACGCTCCCAGTCGGTCGACCGACCCCTCTTGGCGAGGGCAGGAGCGGCGGAGACGGTTCGGAGGCTCCACGGGAGCCGGCTCGCGCGGTACGCCGATGCGGACCTGGAGGTGGACACGGAGGGCCGAACACCGGAAGATGTGTCGGCATATGTTCTCGAGCTCCTTAACGCGCAGCACTACGAGAATCCGAAGCAGCAGGACGGTTGAGACTGCATGGCAGATAAACGGCGCAAGCAACTGGTCATCGTCGAGTCACCGGCCAAGGCCCGCACCATCGGCCGGTATCTCGGGCGCGGGTACGACGTCGCCGCCTCCGTCGGTCACGTCCGTGACCTGCCCAAGAAGGAGTTGGGCGTGGACGTGGAGGAAGGCTTCGAGCCCCGATACGTCACCATCCGCGGCAAGGGCAAGGTCCTCACCGAGCTGAAGAAGAAGGCGAAGGATGCGGATGCGGTGATCCTGGCCACGGATCCCGACCGTGAAGGTGAGGCCATCGCGTACCACGTGGCCGAGCAGCTCGGCTACGAGAAGAGCGACGGCGATCGCTTCAAGAGGGTGCAGTTCCGAGAGATCACCAGGAGCGCCGTGCAAGAGGCCATGAAGCGACCTGGCCTGCTGGACATGAGGAAGGTGGAGGCGCAACAGGCCCGTCGCATCCTCGACCGCCTCGTGGGCTATCAGGTCAGCCCGCTCCTGTGGAAGCCCATTCGGCCCGGGCTCTCGGCAGGCAGGGTGCAGACGGTCGCGCTCCGCTTGATCTGCGAGCGGGAGGAGGAGATCCGGGCCTTCCGGGAGCAGGAGTATTGGTCCATCACGGCCCACCTCCGCAGGGGAGGGCAGGAATACGAGGCCAAGCTCCACAAGATCGACTTCAGGACGTTCACCCTGGAAGAGGAGGCGGCCGCCTCCGCCGTGGTGGAGGACGTCGCCGGCGTCCCCTTCAAGGTCACGGACCTCAAGCGCCGTGAGCGGAAGAAGAACCCGGCTCCCCCCTTCACCACGTCGACCTTGCAGCAGGCGGCGGCGAAGCGGCTGGGGTTCTCCGCCCGCCGGACCATGTCGGTCGCCCAGCGTCTCTACGAAGGAGTCGAGATCGGCGCCCGGGGCACCACGGGGCTCATTACCTACATGCGTACCGACTCCACCCGTGTGTCCCCGGTGGCGGTAGAGGCCGCACGGGGATGGATTCGGGACGAGTTCGGCGACCCCTTCGTGGCGTCTGCTCCCCGTCTGTGGGTGGGGAACCGGCAGAAGGCCGCCCAGGACGCCCACGAGGCCGTACGCCCGACCGACGTGACGCTGCACCCCTCGGAGGCCGCTCGTTTCCTGGAGCGGGACGCGGCCCGGCTGTACGAGCTCATCTGGCTCCGCTTCGTGGCGGGACAGATGTCGCCGGCCGTCTACGACACGACGACGCTGGACTTCGATCAGAGGGGCGCCTCGGGCCGCAGCTACCTCTTCAGGGCCACGGGCTCGGTGGTCAAGTTCCAGGGATTCACCCGCCTGTACCTCGAGGCCACGGAGGCCGGCGAGCATCGGCGGCTGGACGATCTGGAGCCCCTCCCCGCCATGGAGAAGGGGGATGAGAGCGAGCTGCTCCGGCTCGAGCCGCGCCAGCACTTCACGCAGCCACCTCCGCGGTACTCGGAGGCGAGCCTGGTGAAGGAGCTGGAGAAGCTGGGGATCGGGAGGCCGTCCACGTATGCGCAGATCCTCTCCACCATCGTCGATCGGGGTTATGTCGAGCTCGAGAGCAAGCGGTTCGAGCCTACCGACCTGGGCGAGGTGGTGGCGAAGCTCCTGATACGCATCTTCCCCCGGCTCTTCGACGTCGAGTTCACCAGCCGGATGGAGAGCGAGCTCGACCTCATCGAGGAGGGTGAGGTTGATTGGCGTACCCCCCTCGCCGATTTCTATCCCGGGTTCAAGGAGCGCCTGGACGCGGGAGAAGCCCAGTCCGACGAGATCATCAAGGAGATCCTCGCCGCCGAGGGCGAGTCCTGTGAGAAGTGCGGTCGTCCCATGTTGGTCCGCTGGAACCGGTTCGGGCGCTTCCTGGGCTGCTCAGGGTACCCCGAGTGTCAGAGCACTCGCTCCCTGGACGGTCCGGCTCCCGAAGGGCAGGACCTCGGTCTGCACCCGGAGGTCGGCCGACCGGTGCTGTTCAAGGTCGGACCGTACGGACCCTACGTGGAGCTCGAGCCCGAGTCGGCGGACGAGAAGCCCAAGCGCGTGAGCGTCCCCGAGGGCAAGGAAGCAGGAGCGGTTGATCTCGAGTACGCCGTTCGCCTCCTATCCCTGCCGCGGACGGTGGGAGACGATCCAGCCACCGGTCAAAAGGTCGTGACCGGCATCGGCCGTTTCGGACCTTTCGTACGCAGGGGCAAGACATTCGCCAGCCTCCGGAAGGAGGACGATCTCTGGACGATTCCGCTGGAGGAGGCCCTGGCCCTGATCGAGGCGAAGGCATCGGGCAAGCGGGTCGCCCTCAAGGAGGTGGGCACGCACCCGCAGACCGGGGAGCCCGTCGTCGTCTTGGCGGGGCGCTACGGTCCCTACGTGACGGACGGAAACGTGAATGCCACGCTCCCGGGCGACAGGGAGCCGGATGACGTCGAGATGGAGGAGGCCCTCGAGCTTCTCGCCAAGGCCGCCCACCGGAAAGGCAAGGGTGGGAGTCAACGGAGGCGCCGCGGAAGGAAGAAGAAGTGAGCTCCCTCGTTACGGTGGTGGGAGGAGGGCTCGCGGGATGTGAGGCGGCTGTCCGCCTGTCCCGAGAGGGCTTGACCGTCAGGCTCATGGAGATGAGGCCCATCCGCGGCACACCGGCTCATCAAACGGATGCCCTCGGCGAGCTGGTGTGCACCAACTCCTTCAAGAGCGAGGACCCCGCCAACGCCCACGGTCAGCTGAAACGCGAGATGCGGCCTCTGGGGTCGGTGCTCCTCGAGGCCGCCGAGCGGTCCCGAGTGCCTGCGGGCTCGGCTCTGGCCGTGGATCGGGGTCTCTTTGGCGAGGCCATGTCGGAGGCTGTGGAGAACCGGCCCGGGATCGAGGTGGAGCGATCGGAGTGCCGCGAGCTGCCGCCTGCACCGACCGTGGTGGCCACGGGGCCGCTCACGTCGGACGCGCTCTCCAGGTCCATCGAGGAGGAGCTCGGGGCCGGAAGCCTCGCGTTCTTCGATGCGATCGCACCCATCGTCCACCGGGACAGCATCGACGAGTCCGTCGTCTTCGAGGCAGGTCGCTTCGACGAGGATGCGGACTACCTGAACTGCCCTCTCGGACGGGACGAGTACGAGACCTTCGTGGCTGCGCTGAAGGCCGCCGACGTTCATCAGGGGCACGACTGGGACTCGGTACCGTACTTCGAGGGCTGCCTTCCCGTCGAGGTCATGGCATCGCGGGGCGAAGACACGCTCAGGTTCGGCCCCATGAAGCCCCTAGGCCTGACGGATCCCCGAACCGGGGAGCGGCCCTGGGCCGTGGTGCAGCTCCGACGGGAGGATCGGGCCGGACAGATGTGGAACCTCGTGGGCTTCCAGACCCGACTTCGAATCGGCGAGCAGGGGCGGGTCTTCCGGATGATCCCGGGGCTGGCGAACGCCGAGTTCCTCCGGTGGGGGTCCATCCATCGCAACAGCTATCTGAACTTCCCCGGCTGTCTCACCGAGTGCGGGGCGTTGCCCAACCGGTCCGACCTGCTGTTCGCCGGACAGCTCACGGGCGTTGAGGGCTACACCGAGTCGGCAGCGAGCGGCATCCTGGCGGGCGTCAATCTCGCGAGGATCGTCCGGGGCGAGCCTCCGGTGGTGCCGCCTCCCACCACGATGCTGGGAGGACTCTACCGGTACCTGCGGGAGGGTCATCCGAAGCGCTTCCAGCCCATGAACTCGAATTGGGGCCTCGTCGATCCACTGCGAAGGAGGATCAGGGACAAGAGGGCCAGACGACAGGCGTTGGCAGAACGGGCCCAAGCCGACTTCGAGGCCTGGATGGCCAGCAACGGGCTCGAGACGGCGAGGACGCCGCTCGCGACGGGGGCGCGCTGACGTGCAGCGCGGTGGGGAACGTCCCGATCCGGTGGCGGGGCCGCACCGCCCGGAGGTGGAGGCTTTCCTTCGACACCTGGAGGACGAGCGTCAGCTGTCGGACCATACGGTGCGAGCGTACCGGACGGATCTGGGCGAGCTCGAGGCCTTCCTCACGGAGTATCTGGGGGGAGACGCCTGGCATTGGGCCGAAGTGGACCGCCTGACCCTGCGGGGATTCCTGGGATGGTGCCGTCGGAGGGGCAGATCGCGGCGCACGGTCGCACGCAAGCTATCCGCGGCCAGGACCTTCTTCCGGTATCTGCACCTGGAGGAGCTCGTTCCCTCGAACCCCACCAGCGCAGTCCGTGCTCCTCGTGTCGATCGACGCCTGCCGGGGTACCTGACCCTCCCCGATGTCCGTGCGGTCTTCGACGTGGCCGAGAGCCGTGCGGCCGAGAACACGCTGGCCGGAACCCGCTCCCTCGTCATTCTCGAGCTCCTCTACGGCAGCGGGTTGCGGCTGGCGGAGCTCCACGCCCTCGACCTGGACGCGCTGGACCGGCGCCAAGGTCTGGTTCGCGTGCTCGGCAAGGGTGCGAAGGAGCGTGTCGTCCCCGTCACGGAGGCAGCCCTCCGGGCCCTCGAGCGATACGGGCCGCGCCGCGACGAGGCCCTCGCGGGCGCCAGGGGTGGAGGGGACGAGAGCGCGCTTCTCCTGAATGCGCGAGGCCGGCGGCTGTCCCGCAGGTCGATTCAGGAGGCGGTACGGCGATCCCTGGAAGTCGCGTCGGGCGCCGGCGGCCTGTCCGCCCACGCGCTACGGCACTCGTTCGCCACTCATCTGCTGGAGGCCGGGGCCGACCTCATGGCCGTGAAGGAGCTCCTGGGGCATGTTTCCCTGTCGACGACCCAGATCTATACCCACACGACCAAAGAGCGACTCCTGCGGGTCTACCGCGAGGCGCACCCGAGGTCGGAGTAGCCTCCCGCGACGACGTAGCACCACTCACCACGACCGAACCGAGCTGTCCATGGCTTTCCGTCTCACCCCCCGCAGCCTCCGGCCCCTGGCCCCCGGTCTCATGGCCGTCACCATCCTCGCGGGTGCCTGTGCCCCGAGGTCGGCGCCCTCGGCGGAGGACGGCGACCGCGCGTGGCGGGCCGGCGACCATCACATACACAGTCGCTACAGCGTGGGCTATGCGGACTCGACGACGCCCCCGACCCCCATCATCGGCGGAGCCGCGGAGTACCCCATCCCCATGAACGCCGTCATGGCCCGTCGGTTCGGCCTCGATTGGATGGTCGCCACGGATCACGGGGGGCCCTTGCACAGTCGCGTGAACCTGGAGCTCGCCTATCCGGAGCTGCTCCTGTCCCGGGAAGCGGTTCCCGAGGTCATCCAGTTCTTCGGGATGGAGTTCGACACCCCGGGCGCGGACCACAGCAGCTTGATCATCCCGCACAGCCACGACGAGGCCGAGCGGCTGCACGACATCGAGGAGGGCTTCGCCAAGTGGGACGCCTTCCCGGTGGATCCTTCGCGAGACACCGAGCCCAGGATGGTCGAGGCGCTCACATACATGAGGGACCTGGACCAACCGCCGGTCCTGATCGCCAACCACCCGTCCCGCTCGGCTCCCGGGTTGGGCGAGTACGGGCTGGACGCTCCGGCGGAGCTGCGGGAATGGAACGACGCAGCTCCGGAGGTGGCGGTGGGGATGGCGGGGGCTCCCGGCCACCAGGCCGCCGCGCTCGTCCGTGACGGTGCGGCCACCCGGATGCGTCGCCGGGGTGGGTACGGCAACCACCCGACCATGGGAGGGTTCGACCAGATGACGGCTCGACTCGGCGGCTTCTGGGACTCCATGCTGGGAGAGGGCCGCCGATGGTGGATCACCGCGAACTCCGACTCGCATCTGAACTGGCGGGAGGGAGGGGTGGATTTCTGGCCCGGTGAGTACTCGAAGACGTACGTCCTGGCTCGCAAGAGCCACGAGGACATCCTCGAAGGCCTCCGGGCGGGAAGGGTCTTCGTGACCACCGGAGACCTGATCTCGGAGCTGTACGTCACCGCGGATGCCATGGATGGACCAGCATCGGCCTCCATCGGAGGCACCCTGCGGGTCCGGGAAGGAGGCGATGTCCGGGTCACCATCCGCTTCCTCGACCCCGCGACACCGAACCATCGCGGCGACAGCCCGGAGGTGGCCCGCGTCGATCTCGTTCTGGGTGAGGTGCGAGGGCCGGTGGCGGATCGAAGCGCGGACACGAATCCCAGCACCCGTGTGTTGGCCCGCTTCGCCCGGGAAGACTGGATTCGCGAGGGCCCGTTCTGGACCGTCGCGTACGTGGTGACGGACTTGACCGGTGGCGCGTACGTCCGCGTCCGCGGGACGAGCTCGGACGAGCTGGAGCCCGAACCAGATCCGGCCGGCGAGGATCCATGGACGGACCTCTGGTTCTACTCCAATCCGATCTTCCTGGAGACGTACCGGTAGCCCGGTCCTGCAGGACGGGGCACGAGGCTCCGCGTCCGCGCCGCCTGCCAATTAGGCAGGGTTTGCGTTAGCTTTCTTGGCCTCGATGCCTGCATCTGGTCCCGACCTCGCCAGGCCGGGTCGCGGGGACGAAAACCCTCCGACGGAAAGAACCCATGAGCTCGCTTGCAGTCCACTCCACCACCGTGCTCGTCGTCCGCCGGGACGGACGCGTCGCCATGGGCGGGGACGGTCAGGTCACGATGGGAGACACGGTGGTGAAGGGGAGCGCGCGGAAGGTCCGGGCCCTGAAGGATGGCAGGATTCTGGCAGGCTTCGCGGGTGCCGTGGCGGACGCGTTCACTCTGTTCGAGAAGCTGGAGGAGAAGCTCGATCGCTTTCCGGCCAATCTGACCAAGGCGGTCGTCGAGCTGGCCAAGGCATGGCGCACCGACCGATACCTGCGGCGCCTCGACGCCCTCCTGGCCGTGGCTGATCTGGAGCACCTCTTCCTGGTGAGCGGCACGGGGGACGTCATCGAGCCCGACGACGACATCCTGGCCATCGGATCCGGAGGTAGCTTCGCGCTGTCGGCGGCTCGAGCCCTGAAGGCGCACTCGGAACTGGATGCCGCCACCATCGTCCGGCGCTCTCTGGAGATCGCCGGAGACATCTGCATCTACACCAACAAGGAAATCGAGGTCATCGAGCTTCCGAGGGGGGAATAGGATGACGACGACGAAGGAGCTCATGGACCAGACGCCAGCGACCACTCCGGACGCCGCGGCCGCTGACGCTGGCCAGGTGGAGCCCTGGATCGACGAGCTCACCCCCCGCCAGATCGTGGCGGAGCTCGACAAGTACATCGTGGGGCAGGACGATGCCAAGAAGGCCGTGGCCATCGTCCTCCGCAACCGGTGGAGGCGTCAGCGCGTCGAGGAGGAGATGCGCCAGGAGATCGTGCCCAACAACCTCATTCTCATCGGCCCGACGGGCGTGGGGAAGACGGAGATCGCTCGGCGGTTGGCCCGGCTTGCGGGTGCGCCCTTCCTGAAGGTGGAGGCATCCAAGTTCACCGAGGTCGGGTACGTGGGCCGCGACGTGGAGTCGATGATCCGCGACCTGGTCGACATCTCGGTGAATCTGGTCCGGGCCGAGCGGGAGGACGAGGTCCAGGATCTGGCCGAGCAGCGCGTGGAGGAGCGACTCCTCGACCTTCTGTTCCCCCCGGTCGCCGCCACGGCCGAGGAGGACCCAGGCGAGGACGGTGAGCACGTCTTCATCGCCGGTCCCGGAGGGGTGACGCCGTCGGACGAGGAGCCCGATCTGCAGAGTCGGAGGCAACGGACCCGGGAGAAGCTGCGACAGCTGCTCCGGGACGGGAAGCTGGAGGAACGGGAGGTGGAGGTCGAGGTCCAACAGTCCCCGTCCATCGAGGGCATGATGGTCCCGATGGGTGGGATGGAGGGCATGGACCACAACTTCACCGAGATGCTGCAGGACATGCTTCCCAAGCGCACTAAGCGGCGCGCGGTGACCGTTTCCGAGGCACGCCGGATCTTGCTTCAGGACGAGCTGGACCGCCTGGTGGATATGGACGAGGTGATCAACGACGCGCTCTACCGCGCCGAGGAGACGGGTATCGTCTTCCTGGACGAGATCGACAAGATCGCCGGCGAGCGAGGTGGCGCCGGCCCCGACGTGAGCAGGGAAGGCGTACAGCGGGACCTGCTTCCCATCGTGGAGGGTTCGACGGTGGCGACCAAGTACGGCCTGGTGCGAACCGACCACATGCTCTTCATCGCGGCGGGCGCGTTCCACGTGGCCAAGCCTTCGGATCTGATCCCGGAGCTGCAGGGACGATTCCCCATCCGCGTCGAGCTGAACAACCTCGGTGAGGCGGAGTTCGTCCGGATTCTGGAGGAGCCGAAGAACGCGCTGATTCACCAGTACGCTGCTCTGGTGGAGACCGAGGGGGCGAGGATCGACTTCACGGCGGACGGTATCGGGGAGATCGCGCGAATCGCCGCGGAGCTCAACGAGCGCATGGAGAACATCGGGGCTCGTCGCCTCCAGACGGTGATGACGACGCTCCTCGAGGACGTGCTCTTCGAGCTTCCGGAATCCGGGACGCAGTCCCTGACGGTGGACCGCGCCTTCGTGCTCGAGCGGCTGGAGAAGGTGGCCGACGACGAGGACCTGCGGCGCTACGTGCTCTGATCCACAGCCTGGTCACCGGTGTGACCGGTCCACATACATCCAAGACCCGAGGTGACGATGAGCTCGGCGAAGCGTGACTTCCTGGCGATCCCCGACTTCACGAGGGAAGAGCTCCTGGGTCTGTTGGACCGGGCTCACCGTATGAAGGCCGGGGATGAGAGGGGGACGCCGTTGGCCGGCAGATCCCTGGCCATGATCTTCCGGAAGAGCTCGACCCGCACGAGGGTCTCGTTCGAGGTCGGCATGACCCAGCTCGGGGGACACGCGCTCTTCCTTTCCGACCGGGATTCCCAGATGGGGCGAGGCGAGTCCCTCCACGACACGGCGAGGGTTCTGTCCCGGTACGTCGACGGCATCATGATCCGGACCTTCGGCCACGACGAGGTCGAAGAGCTGGCCAGGGAAGCATCGATCCCGGTGATCAACGGCCTTACTGACCTGCTACATCCCTGTCAGATCCTGGCCGATCTGCAGACGGTCCAGGAGGAGTTCGGCCCGGACCTGGACAACAAGGTCGTGGCCTGGATCGGGGACGGGAACAACGTAGCCCACTCCTGGATCAACGCGGCGTACCGCCTGGGGTTCGATCTCAGGTTGGCATGCCCCGAGGGCTTCGACCCGAACGAGGATATCCTCGCTCGGGCCCACTCCGCGGCGAACGTGATGCTGACCCGTGATCCGCGGGAGGCCGTGGAGGGAGCCCACGTCGTGACCACCGACGTCTGGGCGTCCATGGGTCAGGAGACGGAGGCGACCAGCCGTGCCGGCGCGTTCCGGGGATTCACGGTGGACCGACCCCTCATGGCTCGGGCGGCGGCCGAAGCCATCTTTCTCCACTGTCTGCCTGCCCATCGGGGCGAGGAGGTGTCTGCCGAGGTCATCGACGGGCCTGATTCCCGGGTGTTCTCGGAGGCCGAGAACCGACTTCACGCCCAGAAGGCCCTTCTCGCGGAGCTCCTCCGATGACCGCGTCCCTGAAGCGAACGCCCCTCTACGAAGCCCACGTGGCCCTCGAGGGCAAGCTGGTGCCTTTCGCCGGATTCGAGATGCCCGTGCAGTACCCTACGGGCATCATGGCCGAGCACACGGCGGTGCGTGATGCCGCGGGCCTCTTCGATGTCTCCCACATGGGCGAGCTCATCGTCCGCGGTCCGCAAGCCCTCGACCTGATCCAGCGGGTCACGGTCAACGATGCCGCGAGGATCGAAGTCGGGCAGGCCCAGTACTCCGCGATGTGCCTGGAATCCGGAGGGGTGGTGGACGATCTCATCATCTACCGATTCGCGGACCGCTTCATGCTGGTGGTCAATGCCGCCAACCTCGGGAAAGACCTCGACTGGATCCTGGGGCATGCCGAGGGCCTGGATGTCGAGGTGGAGAACGCTTCCGACGACACCGCGCTGCTCGCTCTTCAGGGACCGGCGGCGAGGGAGATCCTCGGACCTCTGGTGGACCCGGACGTGGAGCAGGTGCGCTACTATCGCTTCGCCGAAGGAACCGTGGTGGGCGCGGCTGCGGTCATCTCCGGGACCGGCTACACCGGGGAGGATGGCTTCGAGCTGTACGTGGGAGCCTCGGACGCGATGGATGTTTGGAGCGCGCTGATGGAGGCCGGAAGGGGTGCGGGGCTGCTGCCGGCGGGTCTCGGTGCCCGCGACTCCCTTCGCCTCGAGGTCGGCTACGCCCTCTACGGCAACGACCTCGACGAGGAGCACACACCCCTCGAGTCGGGGCTCGGCTGGATCACCAAGCTCGACAAGGGCGATTTCGTGGGCAGGGATGCCCTCGTGCGGCAGAAGCAGGAGGGGGTCAGGCGTCGCCTCGTGGGATTGAGACTCACGGGGAAGGGCTTTCCGAGGCCGGGGTACCCGGTGTTGCGAGACTCGGAGGCCATCGGGGTGCTCACGAGCGGCACCGTATCACCGTCGCTTGGCTACGGCGTGGCCATGGGCTATGTGCCATCGGAGCTGTCGAAGCCGGGGACCGAGGTCCACATCGATGTACGCGGAAGGCCCGTCGTCGCGGTGGTCCAGCGGCCGCCGTTCTACACCCAGGGCTCCATTCGCCGGTAGGTGGCTTCGTCATGCGGCTTGGGGTCCTGACGGCGAGCGACAGGTGCTTCCGAGGGGAGCGCGAAGACCGGAGCGGTGAGCTCATCGCCGCGTGGGCGCACGGCCGGGGCTTCGAGATGGCGGCCAGGGCCGTCGTGGCCGACGACGCGGCGACCATCACAGCCCTGCTCCTCTCCTGGTGCGACGATCTCGGGCTCGACCTGGTCTTGACCACCGGGGGTACCGGCCCCACTCCACGAGACGTGACGCCCGAAGCGACGAGGCCCGTGCTGGAAAGGGAGATACCGGGGCTGGCGGAGCAGCTGCGCAGGCGAGGATTGGCCAGCACGCCCCACGCGGGCCTGTCGAGGGGACTGGCGGGAACGCGGGGGACCACGCTCGTCGTCAACCTGCCGGGGAGCCCGGGAGGCGTGCAGGATGGCCTGGAGATCCTCGATCCCGTCGTGGTGCACGCGTGCGCGCTCTTGAGGGGTGAGGATGACGCCCACGAGCCGACGGCCCAAGGAGGTGGTCAATGACATCGGACCGCGTGCTCATCTCCACCCACGACCTTCCCCGAGCAGGTGCCCTGCGCAAGGCGTTCTCCGACGGGGGCTACGCTACCGAGCTCGTGACCGCCGGGGAGAGGCTGGACGCAGACGGTAGCGTCCTCCTGGTGTTGACGGGTGGCCTGGAAGGCGACGGAGGAGCTCTGGCCCGTCAGGCCAGGGAGGAGCTTCACATCCCCGTGTTCGCCATCGCCGAGGAGGCCTCACTCCCACCGGCCCAGCGCCCCGGCTTCGACGAGGTCTTCTCGACCAGGGCCCAACCTGCCGACGTCGTCGCCGTGGGAAGAACCCTCGTCGAGCGTCGTCGCCTCCAGCGAATCACGGGGATCGTGGGTGAGTCCGACGCGATCCGGGAGGCCCTCGAGCGGGTGGTCCAGATCGCCCCCGTGCAGTCCACCGTCCTGATCACCGGAGAGTCCGGAACCGGGAAGGAGCTGGTGGCCCGCGGTATCCACGCGCTGTCTCCTCGTCGTCACAAGCCCTTCATCGCCGTGAACGTGGCCGCGCTCTCGGAGACCCTCCTCGAATCCGAGCTGTTCGGTCACGAGAAGGGTGCGTTCACCGGGGCGATCGATGCACGCAGGGGGCTCTTCGAGCTGGCCGACAAGGGCACGATCTTCCTGGACGAGATCGGCGAGATGCCGCTCTCGACCCAGACCAAGCTCCTGCGTGTCCTGGAGGAGCGCGAGTTCCACCGCGTCGGGGGTGAGAAGCCCCTTCGCGTCGACGTGCGTATCATCGCCGCGACCAACCAGGATATCCGGCAGCTCGTGGCCATCGGGGAGTTCAGGCGGGATCTGTACTTCCGGCTGAACGTGCTTCACATCGAGCTCCCTGCGTTGCGGGAGCGGAGGGATGACATCCCCCTGCTCGTGGAAGCCTTCATCCAGGAGGCGTCCGCCCGGCTCGATCGGCCCTTCGCGGGGGTCTCCGGAGAGGCCCTCGAGATTCTCCGCAACTACTCCTGGCCGGGTAACGTTCGGGAGCTACGCAACCTTGTGGAGTCCATGGTCGTTCTGGCTCCGGGGCGCCGTATCGAGCCGGGAGACATCCCCGCGGACGTCCGCGGTGGGCGAGGGGGTGCGATCCTGCCGGCCCCCATCCCCCGGTCGGCCGGCAGCGCGGTTCGGGCGGGAGGGCGGCACCTCCGACCGGAGTTGGAGTTCGTCTTCCGGACCCTCGTCGATCTGAGGGTCGACATGGATGAGCTGCGACGCGAGTTCGAGGCGTACCGCCGCGAGACCGCGCTCGTTCCCCTGGACTCCGGAGGGCGGAGACTGGCCAATCGGGAGATCCCGGTGAGGTCATTCGAGCTCGTGGACGAGGTGCAGGAGGCGATCGAGGCCATCGTGCAGGAAGCTTCCGCCGAAGAGCCCGAGCCCGAGCATGACCCGGTGGTGGTGTATCGTCCGGGGATGACCATGGAGGACATGGAACGGGCGGCCATCCGGGTCGCGTTGGAGTCGGTGCAGGGAAACCGGCGCAAGGCGGCCGAGCTTCTGGGGATAGGCGAGCGGACGCTCTACAGGAAGATCGCCAAATTCGGCCTGGACGCCTGAGGGAGCGGATTGCCGCCCCCGGGGCGGCCTCCGCTAGCTCCTAGCCTCCTACCCCCGCCCGGGCCCGGGCCCGGGCTCGCTCGGCCTGGATCCGGGGGAGGATACCCGACCAGGCTCGGCTCTCCACGAGTCCGTAGGCCACCGTCAGGTCCGCCTCGAGATCGACACCAGGGGGGAAGACGTAGACGGCCATCTCGGTGCGTCGCTGTTGCAGGCGTCGCTGCCCCCAGCTCGGCGTCACGGGGCGGATCGCCGTCGGCCGGTGACGAAGTCCACGCGAGATGAGCTGCAGCTCTTCGGGCACGAACGCCACGTCGGGAGAGTCGGAGAAGAACGACACCAACAGGAGGGTGGCGCCCTGGGCGCCTGCCTGGAGGCTGGGGTCGGAGCCGTGCAGCTCCGCCAGGCTGGCCAGGCGCCGGTACGTGTCCGGCGCCGTGACGATGGTCACGGACTCGACCAGCGGCGTGACCTTGATCTGAAGGGAGCCGCTGGAGAACGCCACGGTCACCTCGTCCTGTCGCAGCGTGCCATGGCCTGGCGGGGGTAGCGGCTCTCCTCCTCCGCTCCCTGGAGGCGCCGAGGAGGGGGCCAGGGAGCAGCTCGCGAGGAGCACCCAGGAGAGACCGGGGTGGATGATCCCCCGGCCCGACCCACCCCGCCGGCTCGCGGCACTTCCGTTCCGCCTCATGTGGAGTCCTCCTCGAGGAGGTCCGCCAGCGCGTCCAGGAGCTCGTCGCGACCTTCGCCCGTCTTGGACGAGAAGGGCAGAATCTGGTCCTCGTCCAAGCCGAGGACGTCAGCGGCGTGCCGGACCGCCTTGTCCCTCTGTGCCCTCTTGAGCTTATCCATCTTCGTGAGAATGACCAGGGCCGGCACCCCCAGGTCCCGAAGGTAGTCCATCATCTCGAGGTCGGGCTCGGTGGGCTCCCGCCGGGCATCGACGAGGTGGACGATTCCCCGGAGCTCCTCGGAGTGGCTCAGATACCACTCGATGAGCCGTCCCCAGGCCCCCCGCATGGTCTTGGGCACCCTCGCGTACCCGAACCCGGGCAGGTCCACCAGAAAGAACCGGTCGTTGACCCGGTAGAAGTTCAGCGCCTGGGTCTTGCCCGGCTGCCCCGACACGCGGGCGATCTTGCTGCGGGTGCGGCGGAGCAAGGTGTTGATGAGCGAGGACTTACCCACGTTCGAGCGGCCGGAGAAGGCGATCTGGGGAAGGCTGCCCGGAGGTGGCTGGCCGGCTCTGGCGACCGTGCCCGCATACTCGACCGAGCGGATCTTCATCCGTGGGGAAACGGGATGGTCAGGTCCGGCTGAGGTGGGTCCCGTTCCGTGCGCAAGGGACTCCGGACCAGGGCCTCGTCGAGGACCTGATCCATGGAGCGGACCAGCGAGAAGGCCACCTGGTCTCGTACCTCCTGGGGAAGGAGCTCGAGCTCCGACGCGTTCGCGAGCGGGAGAATGACCTTGCGGATGCCGCTTCGCAGCGCGGCCACGGCCTTCTCCTTCACTCCCCCCACCCCCAGAACACGACCTCTGAGCGTGATCTCGCCGGTCATGGCTACGTCGGCCCTGGTAGGCGTGTCGGTGAGGGCCGAGATGAGAGCCACGGCGATGGTGATGCCCGCCGACGGGCCGTCCTTGGGCGTGGCTCCCTCGGGGATGTGGATATGGACGTCGACCTTCTCGTGGAACTGGGGGGTGAGCCCCAGGCGGTCCGACCGGGAGCGGGCGTACGTCACGGCCGCCTGAGCGGACTCCTTCATCACCTCACCCAGTGTTCCCGTGAGCCTCAGGTTGCCTGACCCCGGCAGGATCGCCACTTCGACGTCGAGGACCTCACCACCCGCAGAGGTCCAGGCCAGCCCGTTGGCGATGCCCACCCGTTCGGTCTCCTGATCCCGGTCCGGGGGCTGATACGGGTTCGGGCCCAGGAGTGCCTTGAGGTGCTCCGGCCCGATGGAAGCGGGCGATCCGGCACCCTCGGCGAAGTTGCGAGCCACCTTGCGGGCGATCCTCGACAGGCGCCGGTCCAGCTCCCGCACACCCGCCTCGCGAGTGTACCCGTCGATGACGGCATCGATGGCTTGCGCCGTGAGCTGGATCTCCTCACTGAGGAGCCCGTGGCGTCCCGCCTGGCGGGGCCACAGGAAGCGGGACGCGATCTCCCGCTTCTCGGTATCCAGGTATCCCGGGAGCCGTATGACCTCCATGCGGTCTCTCAGGGGCTCGGGCACGCCCTGCAGGGTGTTCGCCGTGGCCACGAAGAGCACGTCGGAGAGGTCGTACTCCAACTCCAGGTAGTGATCCGTGAAGGACCGGTTCTGCTCCGGGTCCAGGACCTCAAGCAGCGCCGCTCCCGGATCGCCGTGGAAGTCCCTGGCCAGCTTGTCGATCTCGTCGAGCAGGAACACGGGGTTCGTGGTGCCGCTGTGGCGCATGCCCTGGATGATCCGTCCGGGCAGGGCGCCGACGTAGGACCGGCGGTGGCCGCGGATCTCGGCTTCGTCGCGGACCCCGCCCAGGCTCACACGCACGAACTCGCGGCCGAGCGCTTCGGCGATGCTCCTGCCCAGGGATGTCTTCCCGACGCCGGGAGGCCCCACTAGACAGAGGATGGGGCCCCGCATCTCCTGAACCAAGGACAACACGGCCACGTGGTCCAGGATGCGGTCCTTCACCTCGGTCAGCCCGAAATGCTCCGCCTCCAGGACGGTCGTCGCGTGGCCCACGTCGAGGTTGTCCTGGGATCGACCGGACCAGGGGAGGGCGGCGATCCAGTCCAGGTAGGTTCGGATGACTGCGGCCTCCGGGGCCACGGGATTCAGCTTCCTGAGACGGCCCAGCTCCGTTTCCGCCCGTTCCTGGGCCACGGGTGGCAGCTCGGCCCGGCGGATGGCCCGCTCGAGCTCCTCCCACTCGTCCTCCTCGCGGGATTCGGGCTCCCTGTGAAGGGCACGCAACGCGGGTCCGAGGTCCGGTGGATCCCCACCGGAGAGCTGAAGCTGGATCTGCCTGTCGAGCTTTGCCTCGATGCGCAGGACCTCGAGCTCCCTGGTCATGATCTGGCACAGCAGCTCGAGCTGATCCGTGAGCTCCCGGGTCTCGAGGATCTCCTGCTTCTCCGACGACGTGAGGATGAGATGGCCGGCCACCAGATGGGCCAGCCGGGCTCTGTCCCCTTCCGTCGACATCATGCCCGCGAGCTCCGAGGGGATTCGCTCGTGCATCCGGGCGTACTCGGCGTAGAGTCGGATCACCTCCGACGACAGCCGGGTGACCTCGGGGAGGGGTGCGCGCCCACCGTCGGTTTCCTGCTCCACCAGCAGGCTCAACGAAGCCACGGAGCCGCTCTCGCTGTCCTCCAGGAGCTCGATGCGGGCCCTTCCCAGGCCCTCCAGGACGACCCGCGCGGTGCCGTCCGGCAGCGTCGCCACCTGGACCACTCGGGCGACGGTGCCGATCCCGTAGAGATCGTCCGGGGTGGGATCGTCGACACCCGAGTCGCGTTGTGCCACGAGGAGAACGAGGCCGTCCGCCTCACGGGCGGCGTGCAGGGACGCGACGGAGCGGGGGCGACCGATGAGCAGCGGGAGCACCACGTACGGGAAGAAGACCAGATCGCGGAGCGCGATGGCCGGAAGACGATCCGGAATCTCGAACGTGTCGTCAGCCCGCAGGAGGGTGGCCATCCGTGGTGGGGTGCGAGTCGCGATGGAGTCGACGCGCAATCCTAGGGCTCCGGAGCCCGGAGGAAAAGGATCGATTCAGACGGACGCGCTTCGTTGGGGGTTGCCTGTCGCCTGGACGACAGCTCGAGAGGCCCGGGAGGGCTAGGCCTCCATCTTGCGTGGCTCCTCCGGATGGAGGACGAGCAGGGGGGAGGCGTCGGCTTCCACGCAGTCGCCGGTCACCACGACCTCGCGAACGTCCTTCCGGGAGGGAAGGTCGAACATCACGTCTCGCATGAAACCCTCGATGACGGATCGGAGGCCTCGGGCCCCGGTCCCTCGGACCAGGGTCTTGCGGGCGATGGCGCGGATGGCGTCCTTGTCGAAGGTGAGCCCGATCCCCTCGAGCTCGAACATCTTCGTATACTGCTTGACGAGCGCGTTCTTCGGCTCCAACAGGATCCGCACGAGGGCTTCTTCGTCCAGGTCCTCCAGGTCGACGTTCACGGGCAACCTGCCCACGAGCTCGGGAATGAGGCCGTAGCGCTGGAGATCCTCGGGCTCCACGTGCTTGAGGATGTTGTCGTCGTCGCCGCTCGCCACCCCGCTGCCGGCGAATCCGATCTGGCGCTTCCCGATTCGCGCTTCGACGATCTTCTCGAGGCCGTCGAAGGCTCCACCGCAGATGAAGAGGATGTTCCGGGTGTTGATCTGGATGTATTCCTGCTGAGGATGCTTCCTGCCCCCCTGGGGGGGGACGCTGGCCACGGTACCCTCCAGGATCTTGAGGAGCGCCTGCTGCACTCCCTCTCCCGAGACGTCACGCGTGATGGAGGGGTTCTCGGACTTCCGGGCCACCTTGTCGATCTCGTCGATGTAGACGATGCCCCGCTCGCACTCGGCGATGTTGAAGTCCGCCGCCTGAAGAAGCCGGACGAGGATGTTCTCGACGTCCTCTCCAACATACCCCGCCTCGGTGAGCGTGGTGGCGTCGGCGATGGTGAAGGGAACGTGGAGCGTGCGGGCGAGGGTCTGGGCGAGGAGTGTCTTTCCCACGCCGGTGGGACCCACCAGGAGGATGTTGGCCTTGTCGATCTCGACCTCGTCGAGGACCCCTTGGTGGTTGACCCGC
Organism: Gemmatimonadota bacterium; assembly: GCA_039589955.1. Taxonomy (GTDB): domain Bacteria; phylum Gemmatimonadota; class Gemmatimonadetes; order Longimicrobiales; family Gaopeijiaceae; genus SZUA-318. Next base: position 27,774 of record JBDHGI010000014.1, read on the forward strand.
TTGTAGTGGTTGTAGACCGCCACGGCCAGGGCTCGCTTCGCCTCCTCCTGGCCGATCACGTACTGGTCGAGGACCTCCTTGATCTCCTCGGGCGTGGGGCTGGGGACCAGCGATTCCTGGGCCTCGCGCTCCTCCTCTTCGGCCAGAATCTCGTTGCAGAGTGAGATGCACTCGTTGCATATGTACACGTTGGGCCCGGAGATGAACTTCTTCACACTCTCCTTGGACTTGCCGCAGAAGCTGCAACGGAGGTGCTTGTCACTCGTCATGGGTTCATCCTCAGGTCTCCTACCTATGCGACACGCATAGCCCTGCCGGAAACAACAGGCCCTATATCATTTTCGCTCACGAGAGCCCAGGACTCAAGCATCATCTGAATCCTTGGGCTTTCCGCGGTTCGGCACAGGGCCCTCCAGAACCCGGTCGATGAGCCCGTACTCCAGGGCCTCTTCCGGGCTGAGGAACCGATCTCGGTCCACATCCTCGCCGATCCGCTCCACCGGCTGTCCCGTGTGCTTCGAGATGATGGAGTTGAGGCGCTCCCTGATGTGGAGGATCTCCCTCGCGGCGATCTCGATGTCGGCCGCGGTGCCCTGGGATCCCCCGGACGGCTGATGGATCATGATCCGCGAGTTGGGCAGCGCGCTCCGCTTGTCCTGGGCTCCGGCGGCCAACAACACCGCCGCCATGGATGCGCACATTCCCACGCAGAATGTCGACACGGGCGCCCTCAGGTGCTGCATCGTGTCGTAGATGGCCATGCCCGCGTAGACGTTTCCGCCAGGGGAGTTGATGTACATGAAGATGTCGCGCTCCGGGTCATCGGCATCCAGGAACAGCAGCTGCGCGACGACGATGTTGGCGACATTGTCGTCGATGGGGCTGCCGAGGAAGACGATGCGGTCCATGAGGAGCCGGCTGAAGATGTCGTAGCTTCGCTCGCCTCGGCTCGTCCGCTCGATGACGTAGGGGGGATAGATCGTCATGGTGCTCCTTGGTCGGAGGCGCCTCAGGTGTCCGGCGCGTCGGTGATCTCGGACTGCTCCTCGAGGAAGGCGAAGACCTTCGCCTCGGTGATCTCGCGTTCCAGCGACTCCAGCTGCCCGGACTTCTGGAGCCTCGCATACACCTTCTCCGGTGCCATGTCATTCTTCTCGGCGATCTCCTGGACCCGCTCATCCAAGTCCGCTTCCGTCGCCACGAGCTGCTGTGTCTCCGCGATGCGATCCATGAGGAGGAAGCGCTTCACGGCCCGCTCCGCCTCGGGGCGGATGGAGTCCCTCACCTCCTCCAGCCGCTCCGGCGGGAGTCCGGGTTGGTCGCCCAGGACGGAGTCGGCGTACCGCGCCACCATCGACCGGGGGACCTCGAAGGGGTTGGCCTCCATGAGGAGCTCCAGGAGCCTTCCCCGGACCACGCTCTCGGATTGCTGGTCCGCGTCCTTCACCAGGTCCTCCCGAACGCGGTCCCGGAGCTCCGCCAGCGTCTCGAAGTCACCCACTTGCGAGGCCAGGCCATCATCCAGATCGGGCAGCTCCAGGACCTTCCGTCCGGAGAGGGTGATGTCGACCCTCTCCTCGTCGCCACGGCGGGCCTCGTCGGGAAAGTCGTCCGGGAAGGCCACGGTGAAGGTCCCCGTCTCACCCGAGGCGAGGGTCTTGATGCTCTCCTCGATGTCTGGAAGCGCCTGCCCCTCGCCGAGGACGAACTCATAGTCCTTGCCCTCGGCCGGGCCTTCGTCGTCATCCAGCTTGTGGATGCGGACCGAGACCAGATGGCCGTCCTCCGGCCTGCCCTCCTCCGCGGGCGCCCACACGCCGTTCTGCTTGCGTATGCTCTCGAGAACCTGGTTCACGTGCTCCTCGGTAACCTCCACCCGGGGCCGCTCCACCGCGAAGCCTCCGAGGCGTCCCACTTCGATCTCGGGCTGCACGTCGAACGCGATGGCGAAGGTCAGGTCCTGCTGGGGCTCGTAGGAGACATCCTCCAGCTCCCCTTCGCTGATGGGCTGCAGGTTCTCCGAAGCCAGGGCTTGCCGGTAGGCCTCTCCCACGACCTTGTCCAACGTCTCCCTCCGGAGGGCGCCACCGAATCGCGACTCGATGACGGACTTCGGCACCCGGCCCTTGCGGAAGCCCTTCATGCTCATGCGGGCCGCCAGCTTCTCCGCGACCTTTCGTTCCTCGTCGGCGACGAAGGCGGCGGGTACGGTCACGCTCATGCGCCTTCGCCAGCGGTCCTGCTCCTGGACGGAGATCTTGAGGCGGGACTGGTCGATGCTCATACCCTGGATCGCTCGCCTGGGAGATGTGGGGAAGCAGAGGTCGGCCGGGCCGCCCCTGGATGCGAAAGGGGGGACTCGAACCCCCACGGCCCGAGGCCACGAGATCCTAAATCTCGCGCGTCTACCAGTTCCGCCACTTTCGCATGCACGTCCGCAGAAGATAAACCCGCGCTGCCGGGCGGTTCAACGCCGGGGGCCGGGGTGCCCGGGCAGGAAAGGCGTAGGGGCGCGTGCCGATCCGGCCCGCGCCCCTCCCGTCGGCAGCCCTCGAATCGGCCTCAACCGGGCATGCGCACGTTGACGACGCGTTCCTCGCCCTGGGGACTCTCGAGGTGCAGGGACACGATCTGCCCGGCCTCGACGGCCTCGAGGGCGCCGCGCACGTCGTCCGGGGACTCGACCACGGTGTCGTCCACCTGGACCAGCATCCAACCGCGGTAGAGGTGGAGGTTCCGACGATACGCCGGGCTCGCCAGCGCCACCTCGCTGATGACCACGCCGGCCCTGTCGTAGCCGGCTTCCTGCGCCGCGGCGGCGCCGACGAACTCCACGTTGATGCCCAGCCGCTCCTCGGCGTGGACGGTCCGTTCGGCGGTGCGCACCGGCCGGTCGTTTATGGGGGCTTCGTCCAGACGGATGGTCACCTCCCGGGAGCGGCCGTCCCGATAGATGGTCAGCTCCACGCGGTCGCCGGGTCGGCGGGCCGCGATCTTGGCCTGGAGCTCCGCTACGTATCCCACGGGCTCGCCGTCCAGGGCCACGATGACGTCCTCGGGCTCGAGGACTCCCCTGGCGGGTCCGTCCTCCCGAAGCTCCTGGACCAGGACTCCCGAGACCTTCGGGAGCTGGTAGACCGCCGCGTCCTCCGCCGCGACGTCCTCGATGGTGACCCCGATCAGCGGGCGGCGGACGGACCCGTGCTCGACGAGGTCCTCCATGATGCGCCGCGCCAGGTTGATCGGGATGGCGAAGCCGTAGCCGACGTAGAACCCGGTCTGGGAAGCAATGGCCGAGTTGATGCCCACGACCTGACCCTGGAGGTTCACCATGGGCCCGCCGGAGTTCCCGGGGTTGATGACGGCGTCGGTCTGAATGAAGTCCTCGATGGCGAAGCCCGCCTGATCGCGGCCGTACTGCCTGTAGAGGTCGTCGTTGAGGAGTCCGAGCCCACGACCCCGGGCGCTTACGATGCCCGCCGTCACCGTATAGTCCAGCTGCGTAGACGCCCCGAAGCCCGGGTTGCCTATGGCCAGGACCCACTCACCGACCCGGACCGCGTCCGAATCGCCGAAGCTCATGGCCGACAGCGGTGCGCCCGCATCGATCTTCACGACGGCCACGTCGGTGTAGGGGTCGTTGCCCACCAGCTCCGCGTCGAAGTACCGTCGGTCCGAGAGGTAGACGCGGATCTGATCCGCACCCTCCACCACGTGGTTGTTCGTCAGGATATATCCATCGGGCGACACGATGAAGCCGCTGCCCCCCGAGAGCTGTCCCTGCGAGGGTGGCAGCTCCGGGTGCTCCTGCGGGAAGTCGAAGAACCGACGGAACGCCTCCGGTACCTCCACTCGGTCACCCTGACTGGTCGGCCGCCTCGCCTCGATGCGGACCACCGCGGGCGTCACGACCTCGGCGAGGTTCACGAACGCCTCACTCAGGTCCATCGCCGGCTTCACCGCCGCCTCCGATACCTGCGGTGCTTCGACCAGGGTGGGCATGGCGTGCGTCGTCTCGGTCCAGCCCAGCCCGCTGGCGAGGCCGAGGCCGAAGAGAAAAGCCACGATGGTGTAGACAGCCACCTTCGCCTTGGCTCGAACCGGGTCGTACATCATCCCTCCTCGCGATCCTGTCCATCGGTCGTCCTGCCCGTGGGACGACGCCGGGTTTCTACACGTTCCGTCGGCGCCGGGATCCTCCGGCGACGACACCTGTGTTGGATGAGACGGAGCGGCCCCGGGGTTGTCCCGGGAGGGCACGCCGAGCCGAGCCCGGGTGTGCGTCTGACGCGAGAGGGTGTTCGGTCACAACCCCTGATACCGCGTGATCGACTCGCGATCCTCCCCTCCGCGCCGGACGCGCGCCCCGAGCTCCGCCCTTCCTACTTCTCCTCGTCCACGATCTCGTAGTCCGCCTCGACCACGTCTTCGTCCGCAGTCGCCTCCGCTTCCGCAGCCGACTCGGCGGGCTCGCCGGAGGGGGCCTCGGCCTCCTCGGCCGCACCGGCGGACGCCTCGGCGGCCTGGGCCTGGTACATCTCCTGACCGGCCGCGCTGAAGGCCTGCATGAGCTCGTCCCGAGCCGAGTTGATCGTGGCGAGGTCGTCGCCCTTGAGGGCTTCCTTCGCCGCCTCGGTGGCCTGGTTCAAACGCTCTCGCGTGCCTTCGGAAACCTGGTCACCCCACTCGCCGGTGTCCTTTTCCACCTGGTAGACCAGCGAATCGAGCTGGTTGCGGGCCTCGACCTTCTCTCGCTTCGCCTCGTCGTCCTTGGCGTGCTCCTCGGCGTCGCTGACCATCCGGTCGATCTCGGCGTCGGAGAGACCGCTGGAAGCCTCGATTCGGATCTTCTGCTCCTTGCCCGTGGCCCGGTCCTTCGCCGACACGTGGAGGATACCGTTGGCATCGATGTCGAACGTGACCTCGATCTGCGGCATGCCCCGGGGAGCCGGTGGGATCCCGGTGAGCTGGAACTTGCCGATGGTCTTGTTATCCAGGGCCATCTTCCGCTCGCCCTGCAGCACGTGGATCTCGACGGTCGTCTGGTTGTCTTCGGCCGTCGAGAAGACCTCCGCCTTCTTGGTGGGGATCGTGGTGTTCCTCTGGATGAGCGTCGTCATGACACCGCCGAGGGTCTCGATGCCGAGGGACAGGGGGGTCACGTCCAGCAGCAGGACGTCCTTCACGTCGCCGGCGAGCACACCGCCCTGAATCGCCGCGCCGACCCCGACCACTTCGTCGGGGTTCACGCCCTTGTGGGGCTCCTGGCCGAAGAACTCACGGACCACCTCCTGGATCTTGGGGATCCGTGTCGACCCACCCACCAGGATCACCTCGTCGATCTCGTCCGCTTTGAGGCCGGCATCGGCGAGCGCCTTTCTCATGGGCTCGATGGTGCGCTGCACGAGGTCGTCCACGAGCTGCTCGAACTTGGCCCTGGACAGGCTGAAGTTCAGGTGCTTCGGGCCCTCCTGCGTCGCAGTGATGAACGGAAGGTTGATGTCCGAGGTCATGGTGGTGGACAGCTCCATCTTGGCCTTCTCGGCCGCCTCCTTGAGGCGCTGAAGGGCCATGGAGTCCTTGGACAGGTCGATGCCCTGGTCCTTCTTGAACTCGTCCACCAGCCAGTTGATGATCCGCTGGTCGAAGTCGTCGCCACCGAGATGGGTGTCACCGTTCGTGGACTTGACCTCGAAGACCCCGTCCCCCAGCTCGAGAATCGAGATGTCATAGGTTCCACCCCCGAGGTCGAAGACGGCGATCTTCTCGTCGCTCTTCTTGTCGAGGCCGTAGGCCAGCGCCGCGGCGGTGGGCTCGTTGATGATCCTCAGCACCTCGAGCCCGGCGATCTTGCCGGCGTCCTTCGTCGCCTGGCGCTGAGCGTCGTTGAAGTAGGCCGGCACCGTGATGACCGCCTGGGACACCTTGGTTCCCAGGTAGTCCTCGGCAGTCTGCCGCATCTTCTGCAGGATCATCGCCGAGATCTCCGGTGGCGTGTACGTGCCCTGGTCGGAGTTCGGAACGGTGATCTGGACCCGGCCGCTGGCGTCGTGGCCGACGTCATAGGGGACCAGCTTCTCTTCCTCGTGGACCTCGTCGTGCTTGCGGCCCATGAAGCGCTTGATCGAGAAGATGGTGTTCTCGGGGTTGGTGATGGCCTGGCGGCGTGCCACCTGCCCCACCAGCCGTTCTCCGTCCTTGGTGAAGGCCACCACGGACGGCGTGGTCCGGCCCCCTTCGGAGTTGGGGATCACGACGGGTTCGCCGCCCTCCATCACGGCCACCACCGAGTTCGTGGTGCCGAGATCGATTCCGATGACCTTGCCCATGTGCGCTCCTGAGTTCGTCATTCGCCGTTGCAGGGACCCCGGGGCGGAGCCCCGCCCGGGCCACGTCGATGTGCCGCCCCGAGGGGTGGCTGCGGCACGACTCGTGCAATCCGCATGCCTGTGAATGGAGCCGAAAACCCCGCCACAAAGGCGGATTCTGGGGAGGACCTGCCATAATGGCAGTTTTCTTCCCGGCAAAGCTCCGAGAGGTGCCGGATTGGCGGGGCGCGTCGTGGCCTCAGGGAGGAGGGACCGTGCTCCAGGCGGACACCACGGGCCAGTTCACCAGCACGCCTCCGGCTCGCGTCACCTCCGCCCTCAGGGCGTCCTCGAGGGCCTCCACGCCCTCGGCGTCGAAGCCCTCGATCCCGCACCGTAGGGCCATGGGCAGCATGCTGGCGACGCTCTCGGCCAGGTATCCATAGAGCGCGCTGTTCGGACCGCCCTCCACCTGCGCCTCAAGGCGGGTCGTGGGATCGGGTAGGCCTGCCTCCAGGTAGGTCCGGCGCAGCTTGAGCCCCATGGCCACATCGGCGCCGGCGGCCCGGACCACCCTGGACTTCCAGCGGACCACCCGGTCGTAGGCGGGTGAGAAGGGCCAGGAGTGTACGCCCTGTTCGAGGAGCTCCATATGGGACTCGACGAGAATCACGGGTCCGCCCGGGCGGATGTTCCGCACGGCGGAGGCGAGGACCGCCGAGGGGTCGGGCTGGTGCATGAGGACGAAGCGCCCCACCAGGGCGTCGAACGGGGCCTCAGACAGCCCTTCACCGATCTCCCCGACGTGGAACGCGACCTGGGTGACCCCGCGCCGGAGCGCCCGCTCCCTGGCAGCGGAAACGGCGGAGGCGTCGCGCTCCACGCCCACCACGGCTCCCTGATCGCCGACGATCTCCGCTGCGAGGAACGCCACGTCACCGGAGCCGCTTCCCAGATCGAGGACGCGCATCCCCTCCTCCACGCCGCCGTCCAGGAGGGCTCGTCGCGTGACGCTCCGGTAGAGCAGTCCCTGGAGGTCCAGACGGTCGAGCTCCCGGGGGGTGTGTCCCAGGACGTAACGCTCTCCATCAGGTCGCTCGGGCATGGCGACGGCTCCCTCTCTGCTTGGAACGGGGACGGCACCGGGGGCAAGTCTAAGCCCTCCCGCTCCGATGGCCCAGGCGAGCTGGGTCGGGGTGCC
>JBDHGI010000015.1:0-34975 GCA_039589955.1 Gemmatimonadota bacterium
CTGGACATCCTCGCCGAGCAGACCGAGAACCAGACCCTGCGGAAGACGATCCAGGAGGTCCTGTACGACGTGGAGTCCGGGCACACCCTCGCGGACTCCATGGGGCGACATCCGAAGATCTTCTCGGAGCTCTTCGTGAACATGGTCGCGGCCGGTGAGGCCGGCGGAATCCTGGACACCATCCTCCTCCGGCTGGCCACGTTCCTGGAGAAGAACGACTCCCTGAGGCGGAAGATCAAAGGTGCCATGGTCTATCCTGGGGTGATTCTGACCGTGGCGGCGTCGGCCATCGTCATCCTGCTGGTGTTCGTGATCCCGACCTTCCAGTCGATGTTCGAGTCGGCCGGCGTTCCGCTCCCGCTCCCCACGCGTCTGGTCATCGCGGCGAGCGCCTTTCTGCAGGCATACTGGTGGGCCGTCGCAGCGGGAGTCGCGGTTCTGGTGGTTGCCGTCCGGCAGTTCTATCAGACCGACGGAGGCAGGCTCCTCATCGACAGATCGCTCCTCGGCTTCCCGATCCTGGGCGACGTCCAGCGCAAGGCGGCCGTCGCCCGCTTCACCCGCACGCTGGGCACGCTGGTGTCGTCGGGCGTGTCCATCCTCGAAGGCCTGGAGATCACGGCCAAGACGGCCGGCAACCGGGTCATCCACGACGCGGTGATGGGCTCCCGCGCCTCCATCGCCGGCGGTGAGACCATTGCCGGGCCCCTGAAGGAGTCCGGCGTGTTCCCGCCCATGGTGGTGCAGATGATCAACGTGGGGGAACAGACGGGGGGCCTCGACGAGATGCTCTCCAAGATCGCCGACTTCTACGACGAGGAAGTGGACGCGGCCGTGGAGACGCTCCTGTCGGCCATGGAGCCCGTGATGATCGTGGTGCTGGGCGTGGTAGTCGGCGGCATGATCGTGGCCATGTACCTGCCCATCTTCGACATGATCAACGCGGTGAAGTAGCGCAGCGCGATCGGCATCCAGGAGCGGCGGACCCGCCGCGGCAGAGTGGCTCGGGGGCTCCGGCTCCCGGGCCGCTCGTACTCTCGGGGTGGCTCCCGCGGGTGGCGGCGCTACCGTGCCAGGGGCGACATTGAGCGCTCGTGTTCCGCCGCACCTCACCGCCGAGTCCCGGGATTCACGATGATCACCCTTCGACTCATCCGCCACGGCGTCATCGCCCTGGCCCTCCCTCTCGCCGTCCCGTCAGCGTCCGTTGAAGCCCAGAACCCGGACGATATGCCGTCGTTCGAGGACGTCTTGTCACTCCGGTCCGTCGGAGGCGTTGCGCTCTCACCCGACGGCTCCGCTGTGGCGTATACGGTGCGGACAGCCGAATGGGAGGACAACCGATTCGACACCGAGATCTGGCTGGCACCGGCTGGGGAAGAGCCCTATCAGCTGACGCGCACGTCGGACGGGAGCTCGGGGGCGCCCCAATGGTCGCCGGACGGCCGATGGGTGGCCTTCACCGCCCGCCGTGGGGAGCGGAGCCAGGTCCACCTCATAGCGCCCCGGGGAGGGGAGGCCTTCGCCGTCACCGACGTCGAGCAGGGCGTGAGCTCCTTCCGGTGGTCGCCCGACGGTGGCAGCCTGATGCTCCTGGTCCGTGAGCCGGAGCCCGACGAGGACAAGACCCGAGCGGAGCGGTATGGCGCCTTCGCCTTCGATGACGAGACGGGACCGTCCGCGCACCTCTGGGTGGTGGACATCGACGACCGCGGGAACACGTCGGAGCCGAGACGACTGACGGAAGGCGGCTTCCATGTCGCCGGGTTCGAGTGGTCACCGGACGGGGCGAGGGTGGCATACACCGTTCAGCCGGACGCGAGCCTCCTCTCGTTCCAGCACACGGACATCCACATCCTGGATGTGGCGAGCGGCGAAAGTCGCGCCCTCGTCACCGGACCGGGCCCGGACGGCAGTCCCGCATGGTCACCCGACGGTCGCTGGATCCTCTTCTCCGAGTTCGACCGGGATCCCGAGAGCCTCTTCTACCTCAACGGGGAGCTTGCGCGCGTCTCGCCGGAAGGCGGATCGATCGAGGTGCTCACCCGTAGCTTCGACGAGGAGCCAGGCGGAGCCACCTGGACCCAGGCGGGGATCCGCTTCGTGGCGAGCGACCGGACGGAGCGGAAGCTCTACGAATTGGACCCGGAGTCGGGCGTCGTGCGGGAGATGCCGCTCCCGACGCCCATCGTGGGCTCGGTGAGCTCCAGCTCCGACGGGTCTGTGTTGGCCTACACCGGGCAGAGCGGAGAGAGCCTGGCCGAGGTCTTTCGGGCCTGGGGGGGCGTGGCCGCCGGCCGGGGCGGATGGGAGCACGAGAAGCTCACCGACATGACGGCCCAGACCGACGGGTGGAAGACCGGCAGCCGGGAGGTCATCTCGTGGGAAAGCGAGGACGGGGCCGAGATCGAGGGCGTGCTATACAAGCCGGAGGGGTACGACCCGGCTCGACGGCATCCCCTCCTGGTGGTCATCCACGGCGGGCCGACGGGTACCTCCCGTCCCACCTTGGTGCCCTCGTACGTCTATCCCATCCTGCATTGGCTCGCCAAGGGAGCCGTGGTCCTCGAGCCCAACTACCGGGGATCGGCGGGGTACGGCGAGGCCTTTCGCAGCCTCAACGTCCGCAACCTCGGGGTGGGGGACATGTGGGACGTCATGTCCGGGGTGGAGCACCTCGTGGACATGGGCGTGGCCGATCCGGACCGCATGGGAGCCATGGGATGGAGCCAGGGAGGCTACATCTCGGCGTTCCTCACCACGAACACCGACGCCTTCAGGGCCATCTCCGTGGGCGCGGGCATATCCAACTGGATGACCTACTACGTCAACACCGACATCCACCCCTTCACCCGTCAGTACCTGAAGGCCACGCCCTGGGAGGATCCGGAGATCTACGCGAGAACCTCGCCCATGACGAATATCCTGCGGGCATCCACGCCCACGCTGATCCAGCACGGGGAGTTCGACCAGCGCGTGCCCATTCCCAACGCCTACGAGCTGTATCAGGGCCTCCAGGACGTCGGTGTGGAGACGAAGCTGGTGGTCTACGAGGGTTTCGGACACGGGATCAACAGGCCCAAGGAGCTGTTGGCGGCGGTGTGGCACAACTGGCAGTGGTTCGGCAAGCACATCTGGGGCGAGGATACCGAGCTTCCCCTCGCCGGTGAGGAGGGACGCCCCTCCGACAAGCCCGTCGGCAACGCCGGAGAGCGTCGGGAGCCCTGAAGCCGAGCCGCGGTCGCCTCAGGCCACCAGCCAATCCAACGCGGCGGCACCGACCTCGGCGGGGACCTCGTGTCCACCGTCGAACTCCTCGTAGCGCACGCCATACCCCTGCCGTCGGAGGCTCGGCACGACCTCGTCCCGGCTTAGCCGCACGGGGAGCACGCCATCGGAAGCGCCGTGGGAGACGAACACCCTCGGCCGCCCGGTGGCGGTCCGCCCCGTGAGGGCGAAGCCGGGTGAGAAGGCCACGACGTGGGAGAACAGATCACCGTTGGCGAGGCCCAGGCTGAGGGCATAGGAGGCCCCGTCGGAGAATCCACCCAGTGCGAGGCGCGACGGGTCCACATGGCACCGCTCGAAGACTCGGTCGAGCGCGAGGTCGACGAAGGCCACATCCGGGCCGTAGGGCCCGTTAACCCGGTCCCACGTGCGCCCGCGGGATTCCGGGACCACCAGGATGATGCCCCGGTTCTCGGCCGAGGGGTGGAAGCGCCGCCAGTCCTCCGCCCTTCCTCCGGCGCCGTGGAGGAGCACGAGGAGGGGATGAGGAGCGTCGGGTCGGTAGGCCTTCGGCACGAAGAGCACGCCGTCCCTGGAGGATGACAACCCCAGAGGTGCCTCCCCGGGGAGCGCCGCGCGGGTTGGAGCGTCCGGACGAGCACGGAGGCGTGGGCTGCCGTGGACCTCCCAAGGTCGTCCCCGTGGGTGGGCACACGCCGCGAGGGCGGGCATCGCCATCGCCAGCCAGCTCCTGGCAAGGAACTCCCGACGCGTGGTCACGTCCTCAGGTCCTGTCCGTGGGGCCCCCGGCCCTCCCCCCCGCGAAGGTCGTGAAGCGAGGGCTCAGGCCACGAGGCCGGCCGTAGCCAGAGCCAGCACCGCCGTCAGGAGCCAAAGAGCCGGGTGCTGCCACATGGGCCGGATGGCTCGCCGTACGTCCCTGATGCGGTGCGTATTGAGGCCGATGGCCATGTGGCCGTGATCGTCCTTCTGACCCTGGATGAGACGCTCCTGGAGCAGCTTGTTCACGGCCTTCTGATACTCAGCGGGCCGCTCCTGGAAGCCGGGAATGGAGGCCGGGCGGGTGAGGACGGCTTCGCCCCGGTCGGCGTGGACGCGGGTCAGCTCTTTGAGGATCTTCTTTCGCGGCGACATCGGCGTCGGGGTTCGAGGTCACGGTGCTTCGGCGTCTCGCGTTGCACTACGGATCGAAAGCCCGGGAAGTTGCAGCTGGCGGCCTTTCCTTTGCTCCGCCGACACCGTCGTGCTGGACGGACCCCGACCGTCTCGCCATCCTACGCCGTCCTCAAACCGGAGGTCACTCCTTGACCGACCCCCTCGTCCAGGGCGGGCTTCTCTTCGCCGCGGGCCTGGTCGCTGGCACCCTCAACGTCATCGCCGGGGGCGGATCCATGCTGACGCTCCCCTTGATGATCTTCCTGGGGTTGCCGCCCAACGTGGCGAACGGCACGAACCGCGTCGCGATCCTCGTTCAGAATGTCGGGGCGACGTCGAGCTTTCGCCGCCGAGGCCTCGTCTCGGGCCCCTGGCTGAAGCTGGCAGTCGTCCCGACGCTTCTCGGCGCGGCCTTGGGGACCCTGGCGGTCTTGAGGGTCGGAGACCTGGCCTTTCAACGGATCCTGGCCCTCGTCATGGTCGGCGTCACCGCGTGGATGCTGTGGAATCCCCTCGCCCCCTCCGAGGGCGGCGACGCCCTGCCACCCACCGGTAGGCGCGGGCTCCTGTTCGGCGTGCTCTTCTTTCTGGTCGGCTTCTACGGAGGGTTCATCCAGGCCGGCGTGGGATTCGTGATCCTGGCGGCGACGTCCCTGGGAGGGCTCGACCTCATCCGGAGCAACGCCGTGAAGGTGGCACTCGTGCTGGCGTACACGCCATTGACCCTCGTGCTGTTCGCGTGGGGCGGAAAGGTGGACTGGGCGATGGGAACCGCCCTGGCCGCGGGAAACCTCCTGGGCGGCCTGGCGGGCGTGCACCTCCAGGTGCTCAAGGGCCACCGGTGGGTCCGAGGCGTGGTGACCGTCACCATTCTCGCGTTCGCCGCTCGCCTGCTGATCGCCGGATGAGAGGACCGGCCTGCCGCCATGAGCGAGGGGGCACTCCGTGATAGCGGCCCCTCCGCTACAACCCCCTGCCCGACGCCTCAGGTCCCCCTAGTAGCGGTACGCTTCCGGCTTGTAGGGGCCGTTCTTGTCGACGCCGATATACCGTGCCTGGTCGTCGCTGAGCTCCGTCAGGCGGGCACCGATCTGGTCGAGGTGTAGACGAGCCACCTTCTCGTCCAGCTTCTTCGGGAGCACGTGGACCCGGGTCTCGTAGGTGGCCGCGTTCGTGGCCAGCTCGACCTGGGCGATCACCTGATTGGTGAAGCTCGCGCTCATGACGAAGCTGGGGTGCCCCGTCGCGCAGCCCAGGTTCATGAGCCGACCTTCGGCGAGGACCAGCACCGAGTGCCCGTCGGGGAAGACGAACTCGTCGTACTGGGGCTTGATGTTCACCTGCTTCACGCCCTTCGACCTTTGCAGGCCGGCCATGTCGATCTCGTTGTCGAAGTGGCCGATGTTCCCCACCACCGCCTTGTCCTTCATCCGCGCCATGTGCTCCACGGTGATGACGTCCCTGTTCCCTGTGGCGGTGATGAAGATGTCGGCCGTCTCCACGACGTCCTCGAGGCGAAGGACCTGGTAGCCCTCCATAGCCGCCTGGAGCGCGCAGATCGGATCGATTTCCGTCACCACCACCCGTGCGCCTTGGCCCCTGAGGGCCTGCGCGCACCCCTTGCCCACGTCGCCATAGCCGCACACCACCGCCATCTTGCCCGAGAGCATCACGTCGGCGGCTCGGTTGAGGCCGTCCACAACCGAGTGTCGGCACCCGTAGAGGTTGTCGAACTTCGACTTCGTGACGGAGTCGTTCACATTGATGGCTGGGAAGAGGAGAGTGCCGTCGCGCTCCATCTCGTAGAGCCTCTTCACGCCGGTGGTGGTCTCTTCGGACACCCCACGGATCTTGCCGGCGATGCGCTGCCACTTGCCCGGATCCACGCCCAGAGTGGCCCGGAGGAGGTCCAGGATCACGCCCCACTCCTCCGGCTCGGACTCCGGGTCGAAGTCCGGCACGCGTCCCTCCCTCTCGAACTCCACGCCCTTGTGGAGCAGCAATGTGGCATCACCCCCGTCATCCACCAGGAGATCGGGTCCGGTACCGTCCGGCCAGGTCAGAGCCTGGTCCGTGCACCACCAGTATTCCTCGAGGGTCTCACCCTTCCAAGCGAACACCGCAGCGCCCGTCGGCTTCGCCGGCGTGCCGTCCCGACCGACCACGACCGCCGCCGCGGCGTGGTCCTGGGTGGAGAAGATGTTGCATGAGGCCCAACGCACGTCGGCTCCCAGATCCACGAGCGTCTCGATGAGCACGGCGGTCTGGACCGTCATGTGCAGAGATCCCGTGACTTTGAGCCCCTGCAGGGGCTGGTGCGGACCGTACTCTCGGCGGGCCGCCATGAGACCCGGCATCTCCTGCTCCGCCAGCCGGATCTCCTTGCGGCCCCACTCCGCCAGCTCGAGGTCCATGACCTTGAAGGGGAGGTGCTCCTGGCCGGCCCCGGCGGCTCGGCTATCGGGCATCACTGCGGCATCACTCATTTGGTCAACCTCGGTCAAGTCGATGTGTGATCTCAGGCGTTCGAGAACAGGGACGGGCGCCTCCGGCCACGAGGAGCAGGGGGCCCCGTGCCTCCGGATCCGGTGGAAGGGGGCCGGCGCGGACGGCTTCGAAGCCGGCCTGCTTCATCCACGCCGCGAGCTGGCCCTGGTCGAAGCCCGGCCAGACGTGGCCCATGGCGTCCGCATACTCGGGTCCGCGGTCGTGGGCCCGCAGCTCCACGATCAGGAGACGGCCGCCCGGCTTGAGCACGCGCCACGCTTCGCCGAGTGCTTCCCTGGGGTCGACCGTATAGTGGAGAACCAGGCTCAAGACGGCCAGGTCGACCTCCTCGGAGCCCAGGGGCAGAGCCTCCAGCTCGCCCACGCGCAGCTCGATGTTGTCCAGCCCCTCCAGGCGACGGGCGGCCTCCTCAAGCATGGCCTCGGACCGATCCACTGCGACGACGCGCGAGACGAAGGGAGCCAGCACCGCGGCCAGCCCTCCGGTCCCGGCTCCCAGATCGACCACGGTCCACTCAGGGTCGAGCAGACCGAAGAGGGGGAGCAGATCGACCCCCTCGCCGAATAGCTCCCGTCGCAGCCGATCCCAGCCCTCCGCCGACGCGGAGAAGAACTCCGCCGAGCGCCGGCGTCGCTCCAGGAGAATCTGCCGGGCACGTTCGGCGTCGTCGTCGTAGACCCGCGCGTCCAATCCCTCACGGACCACCTTCCAGAGCTCGAGTGCGGCGGGGTCCAGCGCCGACGAAAGGCGGTAATGGCGATTGCGTCCCTCGGACCGCCAGACGACCCAGCCGTCGTCAGCTAGCGTCCTCAGGTGCCGGCTCACGGTGGGCTGGGGAGCCTGCAGCGAGGAGCAGAGCTCGGAGACCGTGTACTCTCCACCCTCCAGGAGGGAAAGGAGGCGCGTGCGGGTCTCGTCCCGGAGCGTGGACAGGTGGTCGAAGATGGGGATGGTCATATTCATGAATCCGGATGAGAAGATATATCCATTCCGGTGGCCGTCAATCCCCTTCCGTGCCGCCGCCCGACTTGGCTGGCCCCGAGGCCATGGGTTAGCTTGACATGATCTGCTCCCGATCCGAAACAGACGTTCCCCCCGACGGAGATTCCGGTCCGTGGCCGAGACGCACGCTCACCACGATGACATCGTCTATCCCGCCGCCATCCCGTTCGCGCTCGTTCACCTTGCCGCGTTCGGGGCGCTCTGGACGGGCTTCCCGGCGTACGCGGTCTGGACGGCCGTGGCCCTTTACCTCATCCGGATGTGGGCGGTGACGGCGGCCTACCACCGCTATTTCTCCCATCGCTCCTACAAGACGAGTCGGGTCGGGCAGTTCATTCTCGCGTTCCTCGCCCAGACGTCGGCCCAGCGGGGCGTCCTGTGGTGGGCGGCCATCCATCGGCACCATCACCTCCACTCGGACACGCCGGAAGACGTCCACTCCCCGCGCCACCACGGGTTCTTCTACTCCCACGTGGGGTGGATCTTCAACTACAACAACTGGAAGCCCGACTACGGGACCATCCGGGATCTGGCGAAGTACCCCGAGCTCCGGTGGCTCGACCGGTTCTATCTGGTCCCGGCCGTGGCTCTGGCCGTGGGCTGCTTCGTCCTCGGTGGCTGGGCCGGCCTCTTCGTGGGCTTCTTTCTGAGCACGGTGGTTCTGTACCACGGGACGTTCGCCATCAACTCCATGGCCCACGAGGTGGGAAACCAGCGCTATCTCACCGGCGACGACTCGAGGAACCACTGGTTCCTGGCCCTGGTCACCCTGGGTGAGGGGTGGCACAACAACCACCACCACTACCAGAGCTCGACCCGTCAGGGCTTCCGGTGGTGGGAGATCGACATCACCTACTACGTCCTGAGGGTGATGTCCTGGTTCCGCCTGGTCTGGGATCTGCGCGAGCCTCCGGCGGCCATCGTCCGGGGGGACAAGCCAGTGGGCAGGAAGGTGGTGGAGAAGGTGGCCCACGACCTGGCCGCCTCCATCTCGGTGGAGGCGATCGTGACGCGGATTCGTGAGAGCTGGGAGGAGTCCCACCGCTTGGAGGACCTGAGCACCGCGGCCCGGCGGGCCAGGGACCAGCTGGAGGAGCTGCTATCCGAGGTCTCGCTGGCGCACCTCCCGACCATTCCGGAGCTCCGTGAACGCGCCGAGGAGATGTTCCAGGAGTCTCCCTCCCTGGACGAGATCGTCAATCGTGCCCATGAGCTTCTGCAGAAGGCGGTGACGTCACGCCTCAGGGACGTGGCTCTGGCGGGGGCCTGATCGCCACCGCCTGACAGGCTTGAGCCTCGACTCCCGCCCCGTCTTGCTTGCCGGCAGGGGGCGGGTCATTCTTTGACCCTTCGAGATCGGGAGCGGCTCGCTCCCCCTCGCTCCCCTCGCACCTCATTGGGAAGCACGCATGGATTGGCTCCAGTCGGTGATCGACTTCTTCAACACCTATGTCGTGGAGTACGGTATCAGTGTGGGGGGCGAGAACGTCCCCTTCATGGTGATCCTGCTGCTCGGCACGGGCTTCTATCTCACGCTGCGACTGGGGTTCGTACAGCTTCGCAGGCTCGGCCACGGGTTCGCGGTGACGTCGGGCAAGTACGACGACCCCAACGAGCCCGGGGACGTGAGCCACTTCCAGGCGCTCACCACGGCCCTGTCGGCCACCGTGGGTATCGGCAACATCGCCGGGGTCGCCATCGCCATCCATTGGGGGGGGCCGGGAGCGCTCTTCTGGATGTGGGTGACGGCCTTCGTGGGGATGGCCACCAAGTACTCCGAGGTCACGCTGGCCCAGAAGTACCGGGAGGTGGATGAGGTGGGGGGCGCCCACAAGTGGGAGGGCGCCGTGTCCGGTGGACCCATGTACTACATCGAGCGGGGCCTCGGTCCGGCATGGAAGCCCATGGCCGTGTTCTTCGCCCTCATGCTCGGCTTCACGGCCTTCCTCACCGGCAACGCCGTCCAGGCCAACACCGTCGCCGACACGATGAACGACACCTTCGGGATCGCCGTCTGGGTCACCGGTCTGGTGACCGCCGGGGTGGTTTCCATGGTCATTCTCGGCGGCATCAGCCGGATCGGGAAGGTGACGGCGTTTCTCGCACCGCTCATGGCCGCCATCTACGTGGCCGGGGCACTCCTCATCATCCTGCTGAACCTCTCCCAGGTGCCCACAGCCTTCGCCACGATCTTCACCGAGGCGTTCCGACCCGCGGCCGGGATCGCGGGTACTGGAGCCGGGGTCTTCGTCGTCACGCTCATGTGGGGGGTCAGGCGCGGGCTGTTCTCCAACGAGGCCGGTCAAGGGTCGGCGCCCATCGCCCACGCCGCGGCCAAGACGGACGAGCCGGTGTCCGAAGGTGTGGTAGCCCTCCTCGAGCCCTTCATCGACACCATCCTCATCTGCTCCATGACGGGCCTGGTCATCATCATGACTGGATCCTACTCGGAGCGGTTCCAGACCGAGATCACCCTGGGAGGAGGCGATCTCTCGTACACGGCCCTGGCCGAGGGGAACCGGTGGGGGAGCGTCGACGCACCGAACGAGATCTCCATTCAGGATGGGCGCCACGTGAGCACGGGGATCGGAGCCCCCGTGGTGGCCTGGCACGAGGTGAGCGTGGACGAGCTGTTCGTGGATGAGGCCATGACCCAGCCGTTCACGGGCACCATCTATCCGGACCGGGCCGAGGCCGTCGGGTCGGATGGCCAGGCGTACGGCTCCCTCCACGCCATGGCCGTCGAGAGCGGCGCACCCCTCACCATGCAGGCCTTCAGAGAGGGGCTGTCGCCCCTGGGTGACTGGGGACACTACATCGTGCTTCTCGGAGTGCTCCTCTTTGCCGTGTCCACCGCCATCTCCTGGAGCTACTACGGGGACCGGTGTGCCAACTATCTCTTCGGTCACAGCTTCGTCTTGCCCTACAAGTTCGTCTTCGTCTTGATGCACTTCATGGGGGCCGTGGTGCCTCTCGCCGTCGTATGGGCGATGGGCGACGTGGCGTTGGCCATCGTCATCGTGCCCAATCTCATCGCCCTGATCCTGCTGGCACCGCAGGTGGTGGCGATGACCCGTAGCTACTTCGACAGAGAGCCGTGGGTGGAGAACGCGCGGGCCCACGAGGAGTGGAAGCGGACCCGCCGGGGGGGATGACCTTCCGCGATCGCCGAAGCCAGGACGAGGGGCGGCCCCGGCGGGGCCGCCCCTCGTCGGGCGTAGCCGCCTGGCGACCGCTGGACGAGGCCCTCGCAGCCTATGTCGCCGGACGAGAGGACGCGCTCCTGGAGATGCGCACGGACGTCGGGGGCCACGAACAGGTCGAAGTGGCCCTCTTCTTCCGGGATCCGGCCGAGGGAGCGGGGGTGGAGCGTCGGGCGCTGGAGGAGTGCCGCGGCAGGGTCATGGACCTCGGCGCCGGTGTCGGAGCGTTCAGCCTCCCTCTGCAGCGGCGAGGGCTGCAGGTGACTGCGCTGGAGGTGCTTCCCACGGCCTGCGACATCCTGAGGAGCCGGGGCGTCAGGGACGTCCGCCGTGGGGGTCTCGACGCCCTGGACGCGCTCGAGCGCTTCGACACCGTGCTGGCCATGATGAACGGGGTGGGCCTCGCCGGGAGTCTCTCCGGTCTGGGACGGTTCCTGGCCGCGCTAATGGACCACCTCGCCACGGGTGGGCAGATTCTCGCCGATTCCACGGATCCCGAGCCCTGGGGAATCGCCGATGACGGACGCTACCCCGGCGAGGTACACATGCAGCTCGGCCACGGGGGATCGCGCGGCGAGCCCTTCCCTTTTCTCTTCGTGGACGCCGAGACGCTCGGCCAGGTAGCCCACCGATCGGGGCTCACGTGCGATGTCCTGGCTCGCGAGGACGACGGCCGGTATCTCGTGAGACTGTCGGCTCAGGCTTTCTGAGCAGGCCCGGCCGCCTCCACCAGGCGAAGCACCCGCGCCGGGTCGACACCGCTTCCGGCCCGGCCCTCGCGGGTAAGCTCCGTCCCGACGATCGCTCCATCCGCCACCGCCATTACGTCACGAACCGTACCGATCCCGACACCGCTGCCCACCAGCACGGGCGCGTCCGGCACGGCCGCCCGGACGCGACGCACCTGGTCGAGGTCGGTGGGCGTGCCGGTCCCCGATCCCGACACGATGAGACCGTCGGCCAGGCCCCGTGTCCAGGAGTCGGTCGCCGCGTCCTCGAGGGTGAGACCGGCCGGGGGGGTGGCGTGCTTCACGAGCACGTCCGCGAGAATGGCGATATCCGCGGCCAGGGCGACACGTGCGCGCAGTGTGTCCGCTGCCGCTCCCTGAATGGAGCCCTGGTCGGTCCACATGATTCCCGTATGCACGTTCACCCGGATGAATGCGGCTCCCGTCGCCGCGGCGACGCCCAACGCGCCGCGGGCGTCGTTACGCAGCACGTTCACGCCCACGGGCACGTCGACGGCCGCGCGTACCGCGGCAACCACACGGGCCATGGCGGCCACGGTCTCGGGTGGGGCCACCGACCCGTAGAAGGGGGCGTCGAGGTAGTTCTCCACGAGGACGCCGTCCATCCCTCCTTCGGCCACGTGAAGCGCCTCGGCCACGGCCCGGTCGACGACCTGGTCCATGGACCGTCCCCATCGTGGGGATCCGGGCAGCGGCAAGAGGTGCACCATCCCGATGAAGGGCTTCCGCTCAGGCCAGACGGCCTGAATCCCCTGGGCGCGCTCGCTCATTCTCTCCCGTCCGTGGGTTGGTCCGGATGCGTGGGGGACCTGCGATCCAGGATTCGCCCGGGAAGCACCGCGCCGCGACCATAGCGCTCGCGGACCCGGTCAACGGCTGCGGATATGCGGCGGTCGCGCTCCGACTCCTGGTCCGGACTCTGATCGGCGAAGAGGCCCAGCTGCTCCGGATCGGAGGCGTCCCGGAGGCCGGTGAGTCCGACTCCCAGGAGCCTGGCAGGCACTCGACGCTTCTCCCGGAGCTCGCGGAAGAGCTGCCTGGCAATGGCATACACCGCCGCGTCCGACTGTACGCCCTGGGGTACCGTGCGACTGTGCTGCCGCGTCGTGAAGTCGCCGTCCCGGAGCTTCACCGTGACCGTCCTGGCCCGGAGGCCCTTCGCCCTCACGGTGCCCGCTACCGAGCCTGCGAGCTCCATGAGACGACGCTCCAACTCCCGGTCGTCGTCGATATCGTCGAAGAACGTTCGCTCCGACGACACGCTCTTCCTGGCCTCTCGGGGATCGACCTCCGTATCGTCCAGCCCCCGGACCTTCCTGTGCAGCCAGGCTCCCCTCCGCTTGCCGAACCACTCCTGAAGCCACTCGAACTGGACGTGGAGGGCGTCCTCGACCCGCACCAGTCCCCTCCGCCGCAGACCCTCCAGGAGAGAGGGCCCCACGCCGGGCAGGTCGGCCAGCTCGAGCGTCCGGAGGAAGTCGAGCTCGCTTCCCGCGGGCACGACATGGACCCCGGCCGGCTTGGCGTGGCCGGCGGCGATCTTGGCGATCATCCTGCGCGTGCCGCCCCCGATGGAGACCGAGATCTCGGTGCGTCGAAGGACCGTGTCGCGGAAGCGGTGGGCGGTCTCCTTCAGCGACTCCCCGCCGAACAGGCGCTCGGTTCCCGTCAGATCCAGATAGAACTCGTCGATGGAGGCCGCCTGAACCACGGGTGCCAGCTCCTCCAGGACATGTCGGACCTGGCGGCTCCTCTCGACGCATGCCCTGCGGGGCACGGGCACCACGGTGGCGTCGGGGCACAGCCGGAGCGCCTGGCCCGTCGGCATGGCCGATCGGACACCGAAGGCGCGCGCCTCGTACGAAGCCGAGGTAACGACGCCCCTTCCCGTCGCGGAGCCTCCCACGATGAGCAGACGGGCCTTGCCCGCTCCCTCCGGATCCAGAAGGCGTGCCACCTGAACGTAGAAGGCGTCACAGTCCACGAGGAGGATACGGCGTTCTCGAGACATCCGGTCCAGTGGCCCCTCCACCCTTGCCGACGGTCGATCGACCCCTCCCCAAGGGGCGCGGATCCCTTCGGCGTCATGGTCCGCACCTTCAGGAACCCGCGGGGTAGGACCGGCCGCGGGAACCTCGACCCAACGTAGGGTACAGGCTCCCGCATCGGAACCGACCCGACCGACCCACCCAAGGAGCGAGGCATGGCCTACCCTTTCCAACTGCCTGATCTGGGATACGCCCACGACGCGTTGGAGCCGACCATCGACGCCCGCACGATGGAGATCCACCACGGCAAGCACCACGCCGGCTACACGAGCAAGTTGAACGCCGCGTTGGAGTCCCACCCGGACCTTCATGGCCGTTCGGCGGAGGAGCTCCTGCGGGGGATCGACGGTCTGCCGGCCGAGATTCGGGGTGCGGTGCGCAACAACGGGGGCGGGTACGTCAACCACGCCCTCTTCTGGGACATCATGACCCCCGGCGGGGCAGCCGCTCCTTCGGGCGCGCTTGCCGCAGCGATCGACGAGACCTTCGGCTCCTTCGAGGAGCTCAGGGCCAGGCTCGAGGCGACGGCGGGAGGTCAGTTCGGGTCAGGCTGGGGATGGCTGGTCGTGGATGGCGGCGGAGCCCTGCAGTGCTATTCCTCGGCCAACCAGGACAGCCCCTTCATGCAGGGGCACACGCCGATCCTGGGAGTGGACGTCTGGGAGCACGCCTACTATCTGAAGTACCAGAACCGGAGGCCGGACTACCTGGCGGCGTGGTGGGACGTCGTCAATTGGGACAGGGTCGGGGACCGGTACCAGGCTGCTCGGTAGCTGCGGGTCCATCGATCGGTCTCGGCTCGCCCGGGATCGTCGAGGCCGGGTCCGCTGCCGGGCGGGCCCGGCCTCCCGTTCGGGAGGATGGCGGTCGGGATGCCCGGGGGCCAAGTCGCTCGACGCCGTGTCCTGTGGGGCACGAAGGATCTTGCCTCCCGGGAATCGTATGTTTACTCATTGTGCCGAGCCGGGCCCCGGTCGGCCCTGCCCCCCGTCGGACCACCCGCCCAACGGATGCGATGACGACAGCGACACCGACCCGAGCACCTGAGGATGCGACGCGGGCCGCCTCTCTGGCCCTCGCGCTGGTCCTTCTGCTGGCCGCCGTGTCTCCGGCGGCGGGACAGAGCCTGAGGGGATCCAGGGGCTCGGTGGATCGGCAGAACCGGGCCGCCCGACACCACGATTTCACCTACATCGACACGGCGTCCCGCATACGGTACTTCGCCGACCAGGGCTGGTTGGTGCGCGTGCGTCCCAACCGCGACTACACGCTCCACGCAGTGTCGTACCCGTATGCTCGTCCGGAGCTGGCCCTGTTCATACGGCGCCTGGCGGGGCAGTATCGCTCCGCGTGTGGGGAGCAGCTCGTGGTGACGAGCCTGACGCGTCCCACCACCCGGCAGCCCCGGAACGCCTCGGACCGGTCCGTTCATCCGACGGGGATGGCAGCGGACCTGCGCTACAGCCCGTCGCGGCGATGCCGTGCATGGCTGGAGAAGGTGCTCCTGAGCCTCGAGAGGGCCGGAGTCATCGAAGCCACCCGGGAGCGATATCCGGCCCACTACCACGTGGCGGTCTTTCCCCGACAGTACTCGGCATACGTGGATCAGCTCATCGAGGAGGATCAGGCCACCCCGCCTGTCCGGGTCGCAGCTGCCTACGACCCGTATACCGTCCGCTCCGGCGATTCCCTCTGGACCATCGCCCGGGAGCATGGCACATCCGTCGACGAGCTCCGGATGCTCAACAACCTCCGGGGCAGCCGTATCTACGCCGGGCAGATCCTCGAGATTCCGAGGGGCCGCTGAGGGGGATGGCTCACGAGAATGAGCCGCGGATCGCCATCGATACCGGGCCGCTCAGTCCTCGTCAACGCTATCAGCTCCTGACCTCCCTGGTGGTGCCCCGACCTATCGGCTGGGTATCCACGTGGAGCGACGAGGACAGGGCGAACCTCGCGCCGTTCAGCTACTTCGCCGCCCTGTCGAGCGCGCCCATGTTGGTGGGGATCTCCATCGGAGCCCGCCGTGGCGACCTGAAGGACACGCTCCTCAACATCCGACGGACGGGGGCGTTCTGCGTCAACGTGGTGGGAGAGTCCCTGCTCGAGGAGATGAACGCCACGTCGGCCAGCGTGCCCCACGGCGTGGACGAGTTCGAGCTCGCCGGTCTGGAGTGCCGTCCGGCCCACGAGGTGCGGGCCCCGTACGTCGCGGCCAGCCCCGCGATCCTGGAGTGCGTGGTCTCCGGGGAGGTCGCCCTGGAAGGCGGCGCAAACACGTTGGTGATCGGGCGGGTGGTCAAGGTCCTGCTGGATCCGGCCCTCGGGCCGGGCGGTGAGGACCTTTCGGTGGATCCGGAGCGGCTTCGTCCCGTCGGTCGGCTCGGCGGCTCGGCCTACGCCCTCCCCCGGGAGGTGCGCGTCATCCCTCGCCCCCGCTGAGGTCGGGCGCGCCTCACGCGCCCGAGGGGGCTCACACCCACAAGTCCACGAGGCGAAAGGCGTCCACGTCGACCAGCCCCTGGTCGGTGAGCTTCAAGGTGGGGATCACCTCCAGGCCCAGGAAGGAGAGTGCCATGAACGGGTCGTGCAGGGGCGAGCCGAGGATACGAGCCGCCTCAACGACTTCCGCGAGGCGGTCCCGCACGGTCTCCACCGGGTCGGCGGACATGAGCCCCGCAACCGGAAGCGGCAACAGGGCGTGGACGTCGCTGCCTTCCGCTACCGCCAGGCCACCTCTTGCATCCGCCACCGCGATCACGGCGGTGCGCAGAGACTCGTCGTCGACCCCGACCGCGATGATGTTGTGGTGGTCGTGGGCGACGGTTCCCGCCATGGCACCCCGCTTCAGACCCAGCCCGCCGACCAACCCGAGGCCCACGCGTCCGCTGCCACGATGGCGCTCCACCACGGCGATCTTGAGGACGTCGGCCGTCGGATCCGAGACCACCCTGCCGTCCTCCACCCGCGGCTCACCCACCCGGGTGCCCGTGACGATCTGGTGCTCGATGGCTTCGATGATCCGGGCCCGGCGGGGCTCGGCGGGAATGACGAAGGCATCCGGACCGAGCACGACGTTCATGGAGGAGGCGGGTGGCGCGACGGGCTCGCTCTCCGGCCAGTCCAGGGGTGCGCCTTCACTCGCGACCCTCCGGCCCCGGCACCAGACCTCACGGATCGTCAGCGAAGGGAGCTCGTCCACCACCAGCAGATCGGCCACCCGTCCCGGGGCGATGGCGCCGCGGTCGCGCAGGCCGAAGTACTCCGCCGGGTTCAGGGTCGCGAGGCGGATGGCCTCCACCGGTTCGAGGCCGCTGGCTACGATCCTCCGCAGCATGGTATCGATGCCGCCGGCATCCAGGAGATCATGGGGTTGCCGATCATCGGTGCACAGCGCGATGCGTCTCAGGCTCGCCGGTCGAAGAACCGGGATCAGGTCGTCCAGGTTCCGGGCGTTCGTGGCTTCCCGCAGGAAGACGAAGAGACCCCGCCGGAGCTTCTCGGCTGCCTCCTCCGGGCGGGTGCACTCGTGATCGGAGCCGGGGCCCGCTGCCACGTAGGCATTCAGCGCCAGCCCGCCGAGCCCCGGTGCGTGTCCGTCGATGGGGTGACCGGCGAAGGCGTCCAACTTCTCGAGCACGTCTTCATCCCCGTGGATCGCTCCGGGGAAGTTCATCACCTCCGCCAACCCGAGGACCCTGGGGTGCTCGGCCAACGCCCGCAGGTCGTCCGCTCCGAGCTCCGCCCCCGCGGTTCCCATGGGCGTGGCGGGGACGCACGAGCTGGCCATCACGAAGACCGACAAGGGAAGGCCCTCGCTGGCGTCGAGCATGTAACGAACGCCTTCGGCCCCGTGGACGTTGGCGATCTCGTGAGGGTCCGAGACCACCGTCGTCGTGCCTCTGGGGACCACGGCGCGGGCGAACTCGGGGGGGGTGAGCAGGCTCGACTCGATGTGGACGTGGGCGTCGATGAGCCCGGGAACGACGAAGCGCCCGTCCAGGTCATGGACCCGCTCGGCTCGGTAGCCTCGTCCCACGCCGGCGATCTTCCCTCCCCACACCGCCACGTCCGTGGACTCGATCTCGCCGGTGAACACGTTGACCACGCGTCCGCCGGTGAGGACCAGGTCGGCCCGGGCGTCACCCCGGGCCACGGCGAGGAGGCTCGAATCGACCATAGGCTCCAAAATCTGGCGCCTGGTCGACGCCGAGGCCACCCGAGCTGACTATTGCCCGAATATCGCAATGTGCAAATCTTTGAATGTTGCACTTTGCGAGATAACTGTTGTAGCTTGGCGTTCAGGCGCGGGCATCTGCACCGTCCGGCGTGCAGGACGACACGACACCCCGAGACCTCGGCTGACTTGGTGATCAACCCTCGCAACACCAGTCCACCCGCCCCCGCCGGACACCCGCTGAGCCGGCGGGACATCCTGCGATGGCTGTACCTGGGCCGAATCACCCTCGTGAGCGGGATTCTCGCGGGGGCCTTCGTCGAGTGGCTCGACGTCCAGCCTCAGGTGTCGCTGGTTGCCACCGTGATGTTCATTCTGGCCGTATCCTTCACGGGGGCCTCCGTCTGGCATACGCACGTGCGTCGCCGGGAACCGACCGCCGGCTTCCTCTACGCCCAGGTGGCCGCGGACGTTTCCCTCGTGACCGCCATCGTCCACGTCACCGGGGGACCCGAGTCCAGCTTCGCGCCAGTGTACATCCTGGTCATCAGCGCCGGGGCCCTTCTCCTGCCCATGGGCGGTGGCGTCCTCATGGGAGTGGGCGCCGCGCTGGCCTATTTCGCGGACGTGACGATCTGGTACGGAGCCGACTTGAGCGTGGGCATCGGCCTTCAGCTCGCTCTGTTCGTGGTGATCGCGGTGGTGGCCGCGTTGGTGGGCGAGCGAGTACGGCGGACCGGGGCAGCCCTGGGCGCGGTGGAGTCGGAGCTTCGGCAGCTCAGGCTGGATACCGGTGACATCCTCGCGACGATGTCGACGGGGATCTTGACCGTGGATCCCAACGGACGCCTGGTGTACGCGAATCCGGCGGCGGAAGCTCTCCTCGGTCTCGACGCGGACGACTGGCTGGGTCGCCCCATCATGGGGCAGCTCGACGAGCTGGCGCCGGGCGTCGGAGACGTGCTGCGGCTGGGGATCGAGGAGGGGCGGCGCACCGAGCGCTATCAGACCGCCTCGAACCGGAGGGGCGAGCACCTGCTTCTCGGCGTATCGACGGCGGTCCTGCGCCGGGGAGACGGGTCACCTCCTTCGGCGACCGCCATCTTCCAGGACATCACGGACCTCGAGCTGCTCGACGTCGTACATCGACGCGCAGAACGCCTCGAGGCCATCGCGAAGCTCTCGGCATCCATGGCCCACGAGATCAAGAACCCTCTGGCTTCCATTCGCAGCGCCGTCGAGCAGCTCACGCGTTCCGAGCCGTTGGAGGAGGGAGATCGGGACATCCTCAGGAGGCTGATCCTCACCGAGTCGGATCGACTGAGCCGGGTCCTCTCGGAGTTCCTGGAGTACTCGGGGCTCAGGAAGGGCAAAACCCGCACCATCGACCTGTCGCGCCTCACCAAGGACTGTGTCGACCTGATCCGACAACATCCCGATGCCGATGGCATCGAGATGGTCGTCCGTGGGGCCGACGGACCCGTACCCATGGTGGGAGACCCCGACCTCCTCCACCGCGCCCTGTTCAATCTCATGCTGAACGGCGCGCAGTTCGCCGGCGAGGGAGGAACGGTGACCGTTTCCGTCTCCGACCTGCGCGGAGAGGAGAACCCACGGGGGACCGAAATCCGGGAGGCCGTGGGAGTGACCGTCGGCGACTCGGGTCCGGGGATCGACGAGGAGGTCGCCGATCACCTGTTCGACCCCTTCTTCACCACCCGGGTGGGAGGGAGCGGCCTCGGGCTGGCCATGGTACACCGGGCGGTGGAGGTCCACGAGGGAGCGATCTTCGTGGAGAAGTCCCCCGAGGGCGGCGCTCAGTTCGCCATTCTCCTGCCGGCTTCCACCGACGGAGAGAAAGGAGTCCAACCGTGACTGGAAAGATGAGAATCCTCCTGGTCGACGACGAGGCGGGAATCCTGGACGCCCTTCAGATCCTCTTCCGTGGAGAGGGGTTCGACGTCTCTCTTGCCGAATCGGGCCCGGCGGCTCTCGATTCCCTGGAGAAGGAGCGGCCGGACCTGGTGCTCAGTGACATCCGCATGCCCGGCGCCGGTGGCCTGGAGGTGTTGGCGAAGGCACGTGAGGTGGATCCCGAGCTACCGGTCATACTCATGACCGCCCAGGCCTCGCTCCAGTCCGCCGTGCGGGCCGTGAACGAGGGGGCCTACTACTACCTCCAGAAGCCCTTCGCCAACGACGAGCTCCTCGCCATCTGTCGGAGGGCGGTGGAAGCGAGGCAGCTGAAGGTGGAGAACCGACGCCTCAAGAAGGAGATCAAGCGTCGGGAGCGATCGGTGGTCGGACGCCCGGTCGGTGTCAGCCGGGCGTTCAAGGAGTGTCTGGCGTTGGCCGAGACCGTGGCTCCGACGGACTCGACGGTGCTCATCTCGGGAGAGAGCGGCACGGGAAAGGAGGTCGTGGCCCGGTACATCCACAGACTGTCTGACCGAGGAGACGAGCCATTCCTTTCCCTCAACTGTGGAGCGCTGCCCGAGAGCCTCCTCGAAAGCGAGCTCTTCGGTCACGTGAAGGGGTCCTTCACCGGCGCCGTGAAGGACAAGGACGGACTCATGGTCGCCGCTGGGTGCGGAACGTTCTTCCTGGACGAGATCGGGGAGATGAGTCCCGCCACCCAGGTGAAGCTGCTGAGGGCCATCCAGGAGCGTGAGGTGGTGCCGGTAGGTGCCACCGAGCCCATTCCAGTGGACGTGCGCATCATTGCCGCGACCAACCGGGACCTGGAGGAGGAGATTCGCCGAGGGGGATTCCGGAGCGATCTCTACTATCGACTCAACGTCATCCAGCTGAGGCTTCCTCCCCTTCGTGAGCGTCGAGAGGACATCGATCTGCTGGCCCGGCACTTTATGGAACGATTCGTGGATCGGGCAGGAGACAGGGGTCCCAGGGATCTGGCCGAGGATGCCATGAAGGCTCTCAGAGAGTACGATTGGCCCGGCAACGTCCGGGAGCTGGAAAACGCCCTGGAGCGAGCGGCGGTGGTGAGCGCCGACGGCACCATCGGCGTCGAGGCTCTGCCGGAACGGGTCCGTCAGCGGCCGGAGGCCCGTGTGGTGGATGCGCCTCCCCCCGCGAACCCCACCATGGAGGTCATCGAAAGGGCCTACATTCTGTGGGTGCTCGAGGCAGAGGGCGGAAACAAGACCCGTGCCGCCGAGGTGCTGGGCATCGATCCATCGACCCTGTACCGGAAGCTCAACCGGTACGGCTTCGAAGACTGAGCAGATCCGAGGGGACGCGCACCCAACTCCGAGAGGATGTACCGAATGCACCGGCCCGAGAAGAAGCGGTTCCCCCTGCTGACCGTGAGAGAGGACCTGCCGTGGGACCACGTGCGGGTCTCCGTCGTGGTTCCGTGCTACAACGAGATCGCCACGGTGGAGCGCCTGCTCAGGCGGGTCCGCTCCGTCCCCCTGGACCTCGAGGTGATCGTCGTGGACGACGGGTCGACCGACGGGACCCGCGAGCTCTTGTCTCGCCTGAGGGAGGAGGCGCTCATCGACGAGCTGATCTTCCACGAGCAGAACGGTGGCAAGGGCACCGCGCTCAGGTCGGGCTTCACGCGAGCGACCGGTGACGTCGTCGTCATCCAGGACGCCGACCTCGAGTACGATCCGTCGGAGTTCCCCGTGCTGCTCGAGCCGATCCTGGCCGGAAAGGCCGACGCGGTCTTCGGATCGAGGTTCCTGGGAGGGCCCCATCGCGTGCTGCTCTTCTGGCACTCGGTGGGGAACCGCTTCCTCACGCTCCTGTCGAACATGTTGACGGATCTGAACCTCACCGACATGGAGACCTGCTACAAGATGGTGCGTAGGGAGCTGCTCCAGGCCCTTCCCCTGTCCGCCAGCCGGTTCGGGATCGAGCCGGAGCTCACGGCGCGCCTCGCCCAGGCCGGCGCCCGCATCTACGAGCTTCCGATATCGTACGACGGCCGTTCCTATGCCGAGGGCAAGAAGATCGGGTGGAGGGACGGGGTGTCCGCCATCTGGTCCATCTTCAAGTACAACCTCCAACCCTCCGGCGTGCCCACGTGGATCCCACCGAAGGTCCCCGCATGGGAGCGGCGCGCGGGTGTGCTGGCCGAGGGACACGCGCGGGCCCAGGCGGACTGAGGTCGCCGGTGCCGCTGACACCGGTACGAGCCCGAGGGATCCTCCTGTTCGTGGCCCTCGCAGCGTATGTCACCGCGCTGGGAAACGGATTCGCCTACGACGACAATCTGGTCGTCGCCCTCAACCCCGTGGTGACCGGGGGCGATTGGGGCGGGGCCCTCCTGGGATCCTACTGGCCGGCGGCACGGGAGGGGGCGGGCCTTTTCAGGCCCCTGACCCTCGCCTCGTTCGTGGCGGAATGGCCTCTGTGGAGAGGGAATCCCATGGGCTTCCACGCCGTGAACGTCGTACTGCACGCGGGGGTGTCGCTGCTGGTGCTGGCCCTCCTGCGTCGGTTCTCGACCTTGCCCGGAGCCCTGGCGGGAGCCTTGCTGTTCGCCATCCATCCCGTGCACGTCGAGGCCGTGGCGAACGTGGTCGGTCGGGGTGAGCTCCTCGCGGCTCTGTCGGTCCTGGGTGGGTGTCTGCTCTACCTGGACGCGGATACGACGGTACCTACCGGGCGGGCCATCCGGATGGTTGGGCTGTCTTTGCTGTACCTGACCGGGCTGGGGTCCAAGGAGATCGCCGTGAGCCTGCCCGCGTTGCTCGTCCTCCTCGAGGTCTACCGGTCGGGGGAGGGGCCCCTGGCGCCGCGCCTTCGCCGAGCGCTTCCGGTGTTTCTTTGCATGGCGGCGGTGCTCGCCACGTATCTCATCGTTCGCTGGTCGGTGCTGGGGACCGTCACCGGCGAGGTGGCGGCGCCGGCCCTGAGAGAGCTCACGCCCGGGGAGCGGATGCTCACGGCCCTCTCGGTCTGGACTCAGTATCTCCGGTTGATGGTGTTTCCCTGGTCGCTGAGCGCCGACTATGGCCCGGGCGTGATCATGGTCGCTCGCAGCCTCACACCGCAGGTGCTGGCCGGTGCCGCGGTGCTGGCGGCGTGGCTCGGTGGAGCGGTCCTCCTGTTCCGGAGGGCCCCCGTGGCCTCCCTGGGTTTGGCCTGGTTCGTGATCGCCGTGCTGCCCGTGTCGAATCTCGTCATCCCTTCGGGCGTGATCCTCGCGGAGCGCACCCTGTACCTTCCGTCGGTGGGAGCGAGCCTGGTGTTGGCGGCGGTGATCGCGGCAGCCCACGCCACCGCTGAGCGTCGCCGCCGTCGATGGGCGACCGTCCTCGCCGTTGCCGCCGGGATCGCCCTCTTCGGCCGCACCGTGAGTCGCATCCCCTCGTGGTTGGACTCCTTCACCGTCGTGAGCACCCTGGCCAGGGAGCACCCGGAGTCGTACGTGGCGCTACAGCATCGGGCCGCCGGCTTGAACCGGATCGGAGAATCGGCCCAAGCGGCGCGTGTCTTGGAGGCGGCGGTGGCGCTCGTTCCCAACCACTACGGTCTGAGAGTGGAGCTGGGAGGGCTATACGCCCGGCTTCGCCAGGAAGAGCGGGCGCAGGAGCTCCTCCGGGAGGCCATCGCCCGGGACCCGGGACAGCCCACCGCCTACCGCCTGCTCGCCGAGCAGCTCATCCGGCTCGGACGGGCGGACGAAGGGCACGCCGTGGCTCTGGAGGGCCTCGCCCGGGCCGGATCGGACCGTGAGCTGTGGTCCCTGGTCTCCGAGGCGTACATCAGCCGCGGCGACCTGGAGGCCGCCGTGCGCGCACGGCAGGCCGCCCTCGGCATGGACCCGGCGTCCGCCCACGATTGGGGGCGGCTGGCCGAGCTCTACCGTGCGCTGGGGCGGCCGGAAGACGCCCGGCGGGCGCAGCTTCGGGCCGACCGGTCCCCTCCGGGCTCGGGCGATCCACGGGGGGAACCATGAGGCTCGCGGCGTCCCCCCTGTCGAGCCTCCGGATGGCCACCGTGCTCGTCGCAGGCGTCGCGGCGGGCGTGTACGCCAACTCCCTCGAGAACGACTTCGCATACGACGACGTCCACATCATCCTGGAGAATCCCGGCATCCACACCGTGGAGGCGCTGCCCGGCGCCATGACGGAGCCGTATTGGCCCGGGGGACACGGGAGGCAGCTGGGATTGTGGCGGCCTGCCACCACGCTCCTCCTGGGCCTGCAGTACGCCGTGGCCGGAGACAGCGCGGTCGTGTATCACGTGACCAACGTGGTCACGCACGCCCTGGTGTCGGGGCTCGTGGTCGTCCTTCTCGCGCAGCTCATGACCTTGGGCGCTGCCTTCGCCGCGGGATTGATCTTCGCCGTCCACCCGGTCCACGTGGAAGCCGTCGCCAACATCATCGGCATCGCGGAGATCGCCCCGGCCCTGTTCTTTCTCCTGGCGTGTGTTCTGCACCTGCGGGGTCCGCCTGCCACCTCGTGGAGCCGGGCGCTGGGGATCGGCGTCCTCTACGCGCTGGCCTTTGGCGCAAAAGAGAGCGCCGTTACGCTGCCCGGAGTGATCTTCCTCCTCGACGCCGCCAGGAGGGACGTGGGCTTTCGAGAGCTCGCAGCCTACCTCCGCGATCGCTGGCGGCTCTATCTGGTGATGGTCGTGGTGGCGGGGCTGCTGCTGGGGGGGCGGTTCGCGGTGCTCGGCAGCATCGCCAATCCCCTGGGCCCCCTGGGGGCCGACCTGCTCCGGGAGATCCCGCGCATCTGGACCCTTGGCGAGGTGTGGAGTCACTACGTTCGGCTTCTGGTCTTCCCCCTCGATCTGTCCGCCGACTATTCGCCCAACGTCGTCGGCGTGCATCTGGGCTGGAATCCGGCGAACCTGACGGGTGTCGTCCTGGCACTGGCACTGCTCGTGGGGGCGCTGGCCGCCTGGAGGAGGCCCACGATGGAGGCAGGTCGATCCACTGCCCGGGCCGTGGCGTTCGGCGTGATGTGGTTCGTCATCACCATCTCCCCGGTGTCCAACGTCGTCTTCTTGAGCGGGGTGCTGCTGGCGGAGCGCACCCTCTACCTTCCCTCGGTGGGATTCGCGGCGGCGGCAGGGTGGCTCGTGGCGCGCGTCGCCGGGGAGCGCCCGGTGAGGGCCTGGGTGAGCACGGCCGTGGTCGTCGTCCTCATGGGGTGGCGGTCCTGGGACAGGAACCCCACGTGGCGTGACAACGTCTCGGTCTTCGGCACGCTCATCGAAGAGTATCCCCAGTCGGGCCGCTCCCAGTGGATCCTGGGGGACCTCTACTTCCAGCAGGGTCGCTTGTCCGAGGGCCTCGTGTCCTACCGCTTGGCCATCAACATCCTGGGCCCCCACTACCAGCTCATCACCGAGATCTCGAGGAAGCTCATCGGCGCGGAGTACTTCGACGCCGCCGAGCACCTGCTGCACTTCGCTTGGGAGGAGTACCCCCAGTTCTCGGTGGCTCCGGGACTGCTGGCGGTGATCCACTCAGAGCGTGGGGATCCCCTGGAGACGGAGCGGTTCTGTCGGATCGCCCTGGCCCTGGAGGATCGCGATCCAGTGAGCCACCATCTTCTCGCCTGGGCCCTCACGGAGCAGGAGCGCTGGGACGAGGCCGTCGAGGCTCGCCGGGGAGCCATCGAGCACGGGGAGGGTGACTACTGGCAACAGTGGCTCTCCCTCGCGTGGCTGGAGGCGTTCGCGGGAGACACGGTCGCGGCCGGGGCGGCCATGGACTCGGCGCTGTCGAAGGCGAGAACGCCGGGGACCCTCCGCCGCCTCGACTCCCTGCGTGCCGAGATCCTCGGGGACACGACCCGGATAGGGGAAGAACCGGCGGACTCCGGGCGGGATGGAGATCCCTAGGGTCTTGCAAAGCCCCCGGAACCTTGCAGAATCCCAGGGTAGAACCCCTCCTTCTACCCGAGCACGGCAGTCGAACGAGGTATTTAAGTTGTTGTGTGGAAATGTTTTGAGCCCATCGGGCCAGAATTGGGACTGGGCCTTGCACGTGACCACGCAGAATGCAGCACCCATTCCCTTCACACCTGGAGTGACGAAGATGCGGGACAACAAGGGTTTCACCCTCATCGAGCTGCTCATCGTCGTGGTCATCATCGGAATCCTGGCGGCCATCGCCATTCCGAAGTTCTCCGCCACGCGTGAGAAGGCGTACTTCGCCGCCATGAAGTCGGACATCAAGAACCTGGCTTCGCAGCAGGAGATCTACTACTCCGACAACTACGCCTACACCACGAACACCACGGACCTGGCCTTCACGAACTCCGAGGGCGTCACCGTGGTGATCGCTGCCTCGACCTCTGGCTGGGCCGGCTCCGCGACGCACTCCGCGCTGGGCGCCACCGAGGGCTGCGCTCTCTACTACGGGACGGCCACGGCTCCCACCGTCGGGGCCGCCACTCCGTCCGCGCCGGGCGAGGTCGCCTGCACCAACTGAGGTAGGGGACGTCCCGCGCCTCTGCGGGTGTGAGAGCTGGATCGGGTGGCCCGGATGCGGTTTCCGGGCCACCCGCCCCAGCCGCCCTCCGAACCCCTCCGACGCCGATCCCCCGAGCCAGCGAGGCCGCCAACCATGTCCAGCAAGCGCTCCGGGTTCACGCTCATCGAGCTGTTGATCGTCGTCGTGATCCTCGGGATCCTGGCCGCCGTCGCCATCCCCAAGTTCAACGCCGTGAGGGAGAAGGGCTTCATCTCCACACTCAAGGCAGACCTGCGGAACCTGGCGACCCAGCAGGCCGTCTACTACAACGACAACTACACCTACAGCAACAACCCGACGGATCTGGAATTCGCCGCGTCCGAGGGCGTGAACATCGCCATCGGCGAAGCGGCGAACACCGGTTGGTCCGCAACGGCCTTCCATTCTGGCCTCGCCGCCGAAACCTGCGCCATCTACCACGGTCAGGCTGCTCCGGTGGCTCCCGCCACGGTCATCAGCACCGTGATGTGCACCCGGTAGGGAGAACGCCGCCCCGAGTCCGGGTCACGGCTTGCCGACGCCCCACGCCATCCTGCACTTTCCTCGAGGATCGAGGCCCGTTCACTCGTCCCGAGGTCGTTCTTGTCCTCCACCCAGCGCCTGAGGTGGGAGCTCCTCTCCTCCTTCGGCCTTGTGTTCATCGGTGCGGTCATCCTGGCCGTCGCCGCTCTGACCGCCGTGCTTCCCGTCCTGGAATCACCGGCGGAGGGCGTTCTCTTCGTCGTGGTGCTCATCGTCGCCGACCTCCTGCTCATCTTCCTGTTCGGGACGGGCATCCTTCGACAGAAGCTCATCCAGCCCTTGGAGGCGCTGGCGAGCGACGCCGAGCGTATCGCCGAGGGCGATTTCCGCCACCGCGTATCGCCTCAGGCGAGCCTGGAGCTGGAACAGCTTCGAAACACCGTCAACGCCATGGCCGACCGCCTCATCGCCGACCAGGAGCGACTGGCGATGAACATCGAGTCCCTCGATCATACAAATCTGGAGCTCATTCGGGCCCAGGATCAGCTCATTCACCAGGCGCGGCTGGCTTCGGTGGGGACCCTCGCGGCTGGAATCGCCCACGAAGTCGGCAATCCTCTGGGAGCCATCATCGCCTTCGCCGACGTGGCGAGGGCGCGAGCCCTCCGGGACGGTGCCGACGTGGAGATTCTCGACTCCATCAAGGGTGAAGGCCTGCGCATCGACAGAATCGTTCGAGGGCTTCTGAACTATGCCCGCCCCAGGGACGGCGAGGTGGAAGCGATGTTCCCCGGGGACGTTCTCCGCAGGGTGCGGGCGCTGTTGCAGAACCAGGGTCGACTCGACCATGTGGACCATCGCTGGGAGGTGGACCCCGACGTTCCCGAGGTCGTGATGGAGCCGCAGCAGCTCGAGCAGGTCCTGGTGAACGTCATCCTCAATGCCCTCGACGCCCTCGACGGAGCGGAGAGCCCGTTGCTGACCGTGCGTCTCCACGTGGTGGAAGGCGAGGCCTCACGGCTGCCCTGGCGACGGTATGGCGATCCCCCGGGAATCAACTACCGGCACCGCAGGCGCCTCGCCGTGGACGAGAGCGGGATGGTCCTGGATCCTCTGTTCACTGCGGACCACGTCGTCGTCATCGAGGTGGAAGACAACGGGCCCGGGATTCCCGAGGACGATCTCGACCGCATCTTCGATCCCTTCTTCACCACCAAGGAGCTGGGGAAGGGGACGGGCCTGGGTCTTTCCATTTGCGCCCGTCTGATCGAGGGTATGGGTGGCAGGATTCGCGCAACGAACGGGACCGATGGAGGTGCCCGTTTCACCATTCGCCTCCCGGGTGCTCCCGGGGCGGCGGAGGAGCGCTCCGACGAGGAGCATACTGTTCCCGAGGCTCGAGAGACCCCGTGAAGATCCTCATCATCGACGACGACGCCGGGCTGAGAAAATCCCTGACCCTGATCCTGTCGGACGCCGGGTATGACCTGGTTCACGCCGAGGACGGAGAGGTGGGGCTGTCCGTGGCCCTGGAGCAGCGACCGGACCTCATCCTGTGCGACGTCCGCATGCCGAAGCTC
This sequence comes from Gemmatimonadota bacterium, assembly GCA_039589955.1. Lineage (GTDB taxonomy): Bacteria > Gemmatimonadota > Gemmatimonadetes > Longimicrobiales > Gaopeijiaceae > SZUA-318. Next base: position 28,604 of record JBDHGI010000015.1, read on the forward strand.
GACGGGCTCGGGTTCCTCGAGCGTTACGCCGAGGCCGGTGGCGACGCCCTCGTCCTGGTGATGACCGCCTACGGCAGCCTGGAGCTTGCAGTGGAGGCCATGAAGCGCGGGGCCTACGACTACCTGCCCAAGCCCTTCGGCGCGGACGAGGTGCTTCTCACCGTGAAGAAGGCGGAGGAGCGTGAGCGCCTTACACGCGAGGTCGGCAGGCTGCGTCAGGAAGTGCCCGCGGAGCGGCGCTTCGGGGAAATCGTGGCCGGATCCGGGGCCATGCGCAGAGCCCTGGACGTGGTTGAGAAGGTCGCCCGGCACAGCTCGCCGGTCCTCCTCTCGGGCGGAAGCGGAACCGGAAAGGAGCTGGTGGCGCGTCTCATCCACCGTGAGAGCCCCAGGGGAGACGCACCGTTCATGCCGGTAAACTGCGGCGGAATCCCGGAGCAGCTGCTGGAGTCGGAGTTCTTCGGATACGTGCGGGGCGCGTTCACCGGCGCGGATCGGGACAAGGGGGGCCTGTTCGAGGCAGCGGACGGGGGTACGCTCTTCCTCGACGAGGTCGGAGAGCTTCCCGGGTCGCTGCAGGTGAAGCTGCTGCGAGCGCTCCAGGAGGGCGAGGTCCGACGGGTGGGGTCCACGCAGACGAACCAGGTCGACGTGCGTATCCTCTCGGCCACCAACCGGGACCTCGAGGAGGCCGTGGAGAACGGTGAGTTCCGGGAGGACCTCTACTACCGCCTGGCCGTGGTCCCCATCCATCTGCCGTCGCTGAGGGCGCGTCGGGATGAGATCCCCGAGCTCACGCATCATCTCATCGAGCGTCACCGCCGACGCCTCGCCGTGGACGTGGACGGCATCGAGCCGGACGCCATGGAGGTGCTCCTCGGCTATGCCTGGCCCGGGAACATCCGCGAGCTGGAGAATGTCCTCGAGCGCGCCATGGTGCTGACGGAGGGATCGAAGATCAGGCTGGACGACCTTCCGGAATCGGTGCGCCGGCCCTCGCCCGAGGGACCGGGCCCCTCGCTGGACACCGACGACCTCTCGGTGAAGAGACACGGCGCGAGACTCGAGAAGCATCTCATCCAGCTGGCTCTCGACCGCACGGGAGGGAACAAGACCCAGGCGGCAGAGCTCCTCGAACTGTCTCCCCGAGCGTTGCGGTACAAGATCCAGGAGTACGGGGTCGAGTAGGCGACGGGACGGCGGGGCGGGACCGAAGATCTCCGTCCCAAGCGGCCATCGCCGCGCCCGGCTCCCGGCGGCATCATCGTTCCATGCGTCGTGGAACCACACTGCTCGAGCTGGCCACCGTGTTGCTGCTGTTGGGGCTGTCGGGTGCCGTCGCCCTTCCCATTGGGAAGCGCCTTGCCGATCGCATGGCGGTGGTCTCGGCTCGAGAGGCACTCGCGGGGCTCGTTGCCGAGGCCCGCACGGTGGCGCTCGCCCAGGGCGGCGCTTCGGTGCATCTGGACCGCGATCCATTCCGGGCATGGTACCAGGCCGCGGGCGTGCCCCGGCGCACCGTGGCGTTGGAGGGAGATCTCGGCGTCACCATGCTGGTGGGACGTGAGCTGCCCCACGAAGTCCGCTTCGACGGTCTCGGCCTGGGGCAGGTCGCGAGCACCACGGTACGCTTCCGGAGGGGTGACGCCGAAGCGGGGTTGACCCTCTCGTCCTACGGGAGGGCCCGTCGGTGGTGAGGGCCGGCGGAGGGTTCACGCTCGTGGAGATCCTCATCGCTCTGGTTCTCCTGGAGGTTGGGCTGCTCGCTGTCATCGGCACCTCGATTCTCGCCCGCAGGGTCCTGACGCAGGCAGAGGTCGTGGAGCGTGGGGTCGCCGAGGTCGAGCGCACGTACGACTCCCTCGCCCAGGGCTGGACGGCCGGCGAAGACCACCGGACGGGGTCGTGGGGCTGGGTCCGCTGGGCGGTGAGCGAGTCGGGATCCGTGCAGGTCGAGTTCGGGCTGCGGCCCGACTCGGCCCTCGTCCGCCTGGACGGCCTCCTCCCACGATGAACGTGGGCGCCATGAGGGACCGGCAAGGAGGATTCACCGTCATGGAGGCGCTGCTCGCCCTCCTCCTGGGGTGGGGCATCGTACAGCTCGGCCTCGCCGTCCTGTCGGGACAACGCCGTCACCGTCTGTCCATGGTCGCGACCAGCGAGTGGCTCGCGACGCGACGTGTAGCGCGGCACGTCCTCGGGGCGGAGGCCCTGCGGACGGACGGCGGAGGCGCGTGGCTGGCATCGGCCGACACCCTGGCGCTCCGCGCCTACCGTGGATACGCCCTGGTGTGCCCGGAGGGGCTGCCTGCCTCCACCGTTCTGGCCCGAGTCGCAGGGGTCCGCAAGCCCGACCCGACGAAGGACTCGGTGGTGCTGCTCGGCGCCGAGGGATCCCTCACGTTGGCCCTGCAATCTCGTACCGTGGTAAGCGACGCGTGCCCCGGCGCGGCGGAGGGAGCCACGGAGCGTTGGCGGCTCTCGGGGGAGGTCCCCCGGGGCGCTGTCGTGGCGAGGTTCTTCGAGCGGGGCTCGTATCACCTGTGGAACGGCGCCGTGAGGTATCGACGCGGCGCGGGGGGGCGTCAGCCCCTCACACCCGATCGGCTGGCCACGCCGCCGAGCTCCTTCGGCTCGCTGCCACAGGCCGTGGAAGTGTGGCTCCAGCGGGAGGTCGGCGTCATCTCGACCGTCGGGGACAGCCTGCGCCTTCTCCTACCGCTCCGTCGGCCGCCTCATGGGTAGGCCGGCGCCGGAGAGGGAAGGGGTGGCGCTGGTGCTCGTCGTAATCCTGCTGCTGGCGCTTCAGCTCCTGGCCCACGGCTCCCTGGTGCTGGCTCGGCAGGAGCTGGCCGCGTCCAACGCCGCCCGTCGCCTGCTGCAGGCGAGAGTCGCGGCGGAAGCGGGCCTCGGAGCGACGGTCCCCCTGGATGGCACGAGCAGGGACACCGTGAGCCCCTGGGCGGGCATCGTGGTGGCCGAGGGCGCCCTCACGGGGGCGTCCCACCAGACCCGGGTCACGAGACTGACGCGGGAGCTATGGCTGTGGGAGGGATGGGGGCGGGCGGAACGGCAGCCCTGGCGCGTGGGGTTGGGGCGCGTCATCTGGATGATGGACCCGGTGGAGCGGGTGAAGGCGTTCGGAGGGGTCATCGAGGTCGACGCCGGCGCACCCCTGGACATCAGGGGAGATGTCGAGGCTGACAGGCTCCCGCCCTCCCGGTCCCCCCCGGACCCCCGATGCGAGCCGCTGGCCGCGGCGCTGGACTCCGTCTTCGCGGATCTCGCGTTCCCCGCCCTGGCGGGGGATACCACCACCGGAAGGACCGAGCCGGCGCTCGGCCTCCTGGGACCCGCCGAGCTGTCGGAGCGGATGGCGACGTTCGCGTGGGTCGGGGGCACGCCGTCTCCTTCGGAGACCTTGGGCAGGTGCGTCGTCGAGGATCCCTGGAACTGGGGTGACCCCATCCGGCCCGACCGTCCCTGCGGGAGCCACTGGGTGACCGCGTGGAATCCGGGCGGCCTCCTGCTGACGGGAGGGACGGGGCAGGGCCTTCTCGCCGTGGCCGGCGATCTCGAGCTCGCGGGTACACGGTTCGACGGCGTGCTCCTCGTCGGGGGTCACCTTCGTCTGCACGCCGGCGCCGAGGTGGTGGGTGTGGTGCAAGCGGCCGGCGGCGCCACGGTGGAGCCGGACTCTCGGGTCCGTGGCTCGGCGTGCGCCGCGGCGCTCGCCCTGGAGGCCGCCCGAGGCGCCGTTGGGGGGCCCATCGCGATCCCTGGCGGCTGGATCGGCCCCCTCGATGGATGATCCCGGTGCCTCCCGGGCTCCCGCGTTCCCCCCCGGATCACGGGCAATGCCGGCCTGGCGCTCGGGCTCTCCGCCGCAGAACTCCTTACCGATGAAGGGAAAAGTCTGCTTGGCCGCCCTCCCTTCGGGGTGCGGAAATCCCACTGTCGTGGGGCCTTTCGATGGCACGGAACTTGGTTCCCACCTGAGCGAATCGTACTGGACGCTCTCCCGGAGCCATCATGAGCCGACGCAGAGGCTTCACCCTCCTCGAGGTGGTCATCGCCCTGCTCATCGGAAGTATTCTGACGAGCATCGCGCTGTCCAGCTACGGCAATGCTCGCGGAGCCTTCGCGGTCCGGAGCGCCAGAAGCACGTTCGCCTCTCTCCACGCCCGCACCCGTGCTCAGGCCATCGAGGCCGGCAATCGCGTGCTGCTCTTCGTTGACGTGGCAGGTGACAGCGCCTTCATCTGGGCCGGCCGCAACCTCGAGACCATCCGGTTCGACGAGGAGCTCAACGTGGATCTGGCGTCGAACCACGGGAATTTCCGCATATGCATGAACGCGAGGGGCTTCGCCGATACCGACTGCAACAGCTTCTACTCCGACACGAGGCTGTACTTCCGGCACAATGCCGACACCGCATCCATCGGAATCCTGCCCCTCGGGCAGCTGGTGTACTGACATGAGCTCGAGCTCGGGAATCTGCCCACACGATCCGCAGGAAGGGGCGGCGTGGTCCGACGCCTCTCGCGGGCCGCCCATGGCCACGGGAGGGTTCACCATGGTGGAGGTCATGGTGGCCATGGTCGTCCTGGCCATCGGCGTGCTGGGGCTGGCCGGGACCACGGCGTACGTCGTCCGCCAGATCACCCTGGCCGACGTCATGACCGAGCGGGCCGCCGCCGTACAAACCGCCGTCGAGCGTGTCCAGGCCTCCGACTGGGAAGATCTGGGCAACGGTCACGACTCCGTGGGGATCTACGGGGTGACGTGGAGCACACAGCTGGTGGCGGCGCAGCTCAAGGAGGTGACCATCGTCACAACGGGGCCGGGCCTGCAGTCATCGGATACGGGCCAATTCCCGATGTTGTCGCAGGCGGTCGCCGACACCTTCCACTTCAGGGTGCTCAGACGATGACGATCCGGGACCGGAGAGGCTTCACCCTCGTTGAGCTGGTTGTCGTTACGGTCCTCGGGGCGCTGGTGGTGGCTGCCTCGCTCCAGATCCTCATCACGAACCAGCGCACGTACACGGCGCAGACCGCCCAGATCCAGGGGCAGCAGAATACCCGGGCCGCCCTGGACATCCTCACCGCCGAGATCCGGGAGATCAGTCCGGAGGGCGGGGACATCCTCGCCATGAGCTCCAGGAGGATGACGGTGCGGGTCATGCGCAAGATGGCGGTATCGTGCCTGGTCACCACCGATGACCCCCCCGTCATACGGGCGATCGTGGTGGGAGACGCCTTCCAGCCGAAGGACTCGGTGTTCATCTTCGCCGACAACAACGAGAACACCGGTGCGGACGACAACTGGATCTCGGCTCAGGTTACCGACGTGGACCCCACGGTCGTGTGCGGGACGGAGAGGGCCGTCGACCTGAGCTTCAGCGGGCAGAGCGGGACCTTCACCGCCGACTCCGTGCGCGTGGGTGGGCCCATTCGCAGCTACCTGCGCTACACCTACGGTCTGTTCAAGATGGGCGACGGCCGGTACTACCTGGGTCGACAGGAGCCCGGAAGGGACGCGGTCCCGGTGGTCGGGCCCCTGAAGGCGGAGAACGGGCTCGAGTTCGTCTATCTGGACGACGAAGCGAACAAGACGACCAACCCAGCCGAGGTCAGGCAGATCGCCATCCGGATCCGGACCGACTCTCCCGTGATCAACTCCGTGGGAGAGCAGGTGTCGGACTCCATCTCGGCATGGGTCTTCACGAGGAATTGACGCGAGCGCGCGAGGCGCTCGCGAGGAGCAGGATGATGCCCAAGGACGACAGGAGAGGGTTCGCCCTTCCGGCGGCCATCGGCGGTCTCGTCATCGTCGGGGTGCTGGTGACCGGTGGCTTCTACATGGCCCGCCAGGAGGTGCGCATCGGGGTGGCGAGCAAGCACGCGGCCCTGGCCGTGAACATGGCCCAGACGGGGGCCAACGACATCATGGCCAACTGGAACGGCTACAAGCTCGGGCTCATCCCCCTGTGGGGCGACACGACCATCACCGACACTCTGCCGTCCGGCATCTGGTCCGTGAGCGTCGCCAACCTCAACAACAACATCTACTTCCTCAACGCGCGGGGCGAGATCACCGAGGGAGGGGCCCTCTGGTCCGGAGCTACGCGCAACATCGGCGTGGTCACCCGCTACATCCGGGCCAACATCGATCCACCGGCGGCCCTCACCACGCGTGGCCAGACCACCCTCAAGGGCGGGGCGGAGGTCCACGGAGGGGACGTCCATCCTCCGGGTTGGAGCGGGTATTGCTCCGGGCTCACGGACAAGACGGGCGTCCTCACCACGGACACGACGAAGCTGTCGACGACCGGCATCGGGACGATCACCGGGAATCCCCCCTACCAGG
>JBDHGI010000016.1:0-34020 GCA_039589955.1 Gemmatimonadota bacterium
GATCAGGAGCTCGACTGCGAGCCCGGGGCGATCCTCGGAATCCACACGCTGCCGGCTCTCGAGCTCACCAGGGCAGGAGCCGATCCGGCGATGACCGAGCTGCGGGAGTCCTATGCGCGGATCGCGGAGGCATGCGGCGATCGATTCCTGTTGATGCTGGGAGGAGAACACAGCGTATCGGCTCCCGCCATCCAAGCCCAATCTGAGCGTCACAGAGAGCGGCTGTCCGTGCTGCAGCTGGACGCGCACGCCGATCTTCGACCGCAGTACGAGGGTACGGCGAGCTCCCATGCCAGCGCCATGCACCGTGTGCTCGAGCACGCCGACGTCGTGGCCGTGGGCATCCGGGCCGTCAGCGGCGAGGAGATGGAAGTGTCCCGGGCGAGCGACGCGTCCACGCTGGTCTGGGCAGACGACATGGTGGAGAACGACCTGTGGATGGATCGGGCCCTGGAAGCGCTGGGACCGAAGGTCTACCTCACGTTCGACGTGGACTACTTCGACCCCAAGTACGTTCTCTCCACCGGCACTCCAGAGCCCGGCGGAGGGGACTGGTACCGCACGCTCCGTTTCCTTCGCCGGGTCTTCCGGGAGCGGGAGGTCGTGGCTGCAGACGTGGTGGAGCTCGCTCCGGTTCCGGGCCTGTCCGCCCCGAACTTCCTCGTGGCCAAGCTCGTGTACAAGCTCCTCGGCTATCGGTTCGAGGACAGGCTGCGGGGACCCTGACATGCCGGGTCCGGCGCTCCCAGCCGAGCGGGGCTACCTCGAGGCGGGTTGATCGGCGCTGCCCCAGCCTCGACCTTCCAGGATGCCTCGAGCGATTCTCTCACCGACGACTGCCGTGACCGATCCCCAGCCTTCCCATCGAACCGGGCCGGGGTCGGAGTCCGCACCTGATCCACAGGCCGGTGCGGAGGGGCGCTTCTCGTGGCACGAGATCGAACGGTCCACCGGCTCCCCCACCCATCGGGGCAACCGCATCGCCCTGGAGTTCGAGGGCCCTTCGACCTTCGAGTCGTGGATCGAGGCTATCGACCAGGCTCGGAAGTTCGTCTACTTCGAGAACTACGTGGTGCGGGACGACCGGGTCGGAAGGGCCTTCCGGGACGCCCTCATCGGGAAGGCCCGTCAGGGAGTCCCGGTCATGATGATCTACGATTGGCTCGGCTGTTGGGCGACGCCGCGGCGCTACTGGAAGCCGATGCACGAGGCGGGCATCCAGATCCGCGCCTTCAATCCTCCGGCGTTGGCGCTGGGCGATCCCCTGGGTGTGCTGCAGCGGGATCACCGGAAGCTCGTGGCAGTGGACGGCGAGGCCGCGTTCGTCGGAGGCTTCTGCGTCGGAGAGGAGTGGGCGGGGAGCTCGGCCAAGCCCCCGTGGCGGGACACGGGGGTCGAGGTTCGCGGGCCCGCGGCCCGCGCCGCGGCCCTCGCCTTCGAGCGTCTGTGGGGAGAGCTCGGAGAGCCCAGCTTCCTCGCCGCGACCCTTCCGGTGCCGCAGGCGGTGGGGAGCACGCCGGTGTGGATCGTCGAAGGAGAGCCTGGTAAGGCCCGGGTGTACAGGACGATCCACCTGACTGCTGCCCGCGCGCGTGTAAGGATCTGGATCACCGACGCCTATTTCGTGGCTCCCCGACCCGTCAGTGAGGCGCTGGCTGCCGCAGCACAGCAGGGTGTGGACGTCCGCATCCTCGTGCCGGCCCACAGCAACTGGCCGCTGGTGCACAGCATCTCCAGGGGCGGCTATCGGTTCCTGCTGGAGAACGGCGTCCGGGTCTTCGAGTGGGAGGGCCCCATGATGCATGCCAAGACGGCGGTGGTGGACGGCGTCTGGTGCCGGGTCGGGTCGAGCAACCTCAACAACGCGTCTCTCATGGGGAACTGGGAGATCGACGTCTGTGTTCTGGACGGGAGCCTGGCCGGCCAGCTCGAGGGCCTGTTCCTGGCCGACCTTGCGTCGTCACGGGAGATCGTCCTACCCACGGCCAAGTCCGTCTTGCCCGACACCGTGGACGGGCCATACCTGCCCCGTCAGCTGCTGGATCCCCAGGGCACGCTCCCGGAGCGGCTGGAACAACAGCTGCGGGCGATGGGTTCCCGTGGGGGCCGCATGCGTATGGCTCCCCTGGTTCGAGTGGGCTCGGCCTTGAGCGGGACACTGGCGGGGCACCGGCCCCTGGGGCGGGAGGATCGAACGGTCTTGGGCACGCTTTCGGTGACGATCATATTGGCCGCCGGGCTGGCGGCGGTCTTCCCGACGGCCGTCGGCTTTGCCGTCGCCGGAGTGGCGGCTTGGTTCGGAGCGGTCACCGGAATCCGTGCGTTCGCCCAGGCCAGGAGGGCGCGGGCCGAAGAGAGCGAGGGGCGACGCCTTCGCGAGATTCACGATGAAGAGGGAAGGATGGACCAGTGAACGACGTCGGCATTGCCATTGCACTGAGCGCGGGGGTGCTGTCCTTCCTCTCCCCCTGCGTGCTTCCGCTGGTGCCCAGCTACCTGACTTTCGTCACGGGGATGAGCCTGGAGGATCTGCAGGAGGGGGTCAACCGTAAGGCGACCTTCACGCACTCCCTGCTTTTCGTTCTCGGATTCAGCGCCATCTTCATCGTGCTCGGTGCATCGGCGTCCTTCCTGGGGCAGTTCTTCCGGGCGTACGAGATCTGGATCGCCCGGATCGGGGGCCTCGTCATCATTGCCCTCGGGCTTCACATGGCGGGTGTCTTCAGGATGCTCCCCCTCATGCAGGAGAAGCGGGTCCACCTCAACGACAAGCCCGCCGGCTACCTGGGGACCCTCGGCGTCGGCATGGCCTTCGGAGCCGGATGGACGCCGTGCATCGGACCCGTGCTCGGTGCGATCCTGACGTACGGCTTCTCCCAGGACACCATGTGGGCCGGGGTGGGGCTGCTCTCGGTCTATTCCCTGGGGCTCGCCGTCCCGTTCCTGATCGCGGCGCTCGCCCTGGACTGGTTCCTCCAGGCCTTCAAGCGGTTTCGCCGGTGGATCCCGGTGGTGGAGAAGGCGTCCGGCGTGCTGCTGGTCTTCCTGGGCCTCCTGTTGCTCACCGGGAACTTCACCATCCTGAGTGGGTGGCTCACGCAGTTCACGCCCGGGTTCATCCTCGAACGCATCTAGCGCGTAGGGGGGGCGGAGGGCCCATCCGCGTCTGCGACTCGGGCGCTTCGCTCCGGGCCCTGGCGGGCCCGAGCCTCGCTGCATCCGCGGATGGGCCCGGTTCGGGACGTCAGTATGCTCAGTCTGCCGCCGGGGTCCCGGCCGGATCGGACTCCAGCACCTCCTCCAGCATCTGCCGCCGCAGCAGGCGAGCGTACGTCCCCCCGCCGGCCGCGAGCTCCGTGTGGGTCCCTCGCTCCACGATCCGCCCCTCGTCCAGCACGAGGATCTGATCGGCGGTCATCACGGCAGAGACCCGGTGGCTGATGATGAAGGAGGTCCGTCCCTCCATGACCTCCCGCAGATCGGCGAGGATCTTCGCCTCCGTATGCGTGTCCACGGCGCTGAGCGCGTCATCGAGGACGAGGATGACGGGATTCCGCGCCACCGCCCTGGCCAGCGTGGCTCGCTGCTTCTGGCCCCCGGAGAGGTTGATCCCCCGTTCTCCCAGGACCGTGCCGTAGCCTCTCGGGAACTCGACGATCTGCTCGTGCAGCTGAGCGATGCGGGCGGCCGCGGCCACCGCCGCTCCAGGGTCTCCCGGGTCCAGGTCCTCGGGTGGCTCGTCCTCGTCCAGGCCGAGCCCGATGTTCTCGTGGATGGTCTCCGAGAAGAGGAACGCGTCCTGAGGCACCATCCCGATGCGCTTCCTGAGCTCCACGGGATCCACCTCGACGAGGGGGACGCCGTCGACGAGAACCTCCCCGTCCACGGGATCATACTGTCGGGCCAGCAACGCGATGATCGTGCTCTTCCCCGATCCCGTCGGTCCGACGAGGGCCACGGTCTGGCCGGAGTCCACCACGAAGCTGACGTTCTCCAGGACCCGGCGGTCGGTCCCGGGATACGCGAAGGAGACGTCGCGGAACTCGACCCGACCGCGGATCCCCTCCAACGACGTGGGCTCGGCGGGGGAGGCCACCGCCGGCTCCGTCCGCAGGATCTTGTTGATCCGACCCATGGAGGCGGCGCCCCGCTGGAACAGATTCACGACCCACCCCAGGGCGATCATCGGCCAGATCAACAGGACCAGATAGAAGCTGAAGGCCACGAAGTCGCCGACGGTGATCCTGCCACGAATCACCTCCATCCCGCCCAACCACAGGACGAGAACCATGGCGCACCCGGCGACCATGGCCAGCACGGGGCGGAAGGCCCCCGTGGAAAGGACCAGGCGCATGTTGCGGTGGAGGTATTCCCGGTTGAGGCCGTCGAACTGGGAGGCCTGCTCGGACTCCTGGGTGTAGGCCCGCACGATCCGGACGCCGGTGAGGTTCTCCTGCACCATCGTTGACAGGGTCGAGAACTGCTCCTGGATCTCCTCGAACTTCTCGTGGATCACCCGACCGAAGCGAAGGACCACGGGCGGGAGGATGACCAGGGGAATCAGGGCGTATCCGGTGAGCCGCGGGCTGATGAGGAGCATGAACCCCACGGCGAAGACGAAGCTCACCACCGTGTTCACGGTGTACATCACCGCCGGGCCTACGGCCATGCGAATGGCCACCGTGTCGTTCGTCGCGCGACTCATGAGGTCCCCGGTGCGGACCGACCCGTAGAACGTCGGGTCGAGGCGCACGAGGTGCCGGAAGAAGTCATTGCGGAGGTCCGCCTCCATCCGGCGGCTGATGCTGTTGAGGAGCTGCCTCATTCCGAAGCGTGCCGCGCCTCCGAAGAGCGCCGCCAGAACGATGAGGCCCGCGAGCCGTGGCATCCGGCCGCCGGTGAGCGCGAGAACGAAGTCGGTGAGAGGACCTGCGTCCTCCACCAGGAGCGCCTCTCCCGTGAGGGTGTCCACGGCGATCTTGATGAGATAGGGCCCCAGGATCTGGAAGACGTTCGCGAGGAGCACGAAGACCAGCCCCGCGGAGAACCCACGAAGGTAGGGGCGGAAGTACGGCAGGATGGTGCGGAGCTCTCCCATGGCCGGGCTACTACCCCCGTGCCCTCCCCGGTTCCTGTCCTCGGCGCGGCTCTCGTCCGTGCTCCCACCGGGCCCGTCCGGCTCCCGGCTTCGGGGGGCTCAGTAGCCGAGGGCCGTGCCTCCTCTCCGCGGATCGGACCAGCCGTGGAGCGTGCCGGCCTCCCCCACCAGGATCACCTGCGCGTCGCCACTCATGCCCGAGCGCTCGACCACGGTGTGTCCCATATCCTGCAGGCGCGCGACCACCGACGCCTCCAGCCCATCCGGCTCGTAGTAGATCTGATCGGGGAGATGCTGGTGGTGGACCCGGGGGGCGTGCACGGCCTGGGCGACGTTCATCCCGTAGTCCAGGACGTTTGAGATGGTCTGGAAGACCGTCGTGATGATGGTGGACCCACCCGGTGTGCCCGTGACCATGCGCAGGCGCCCCGACGGCCCTACCACGATGGCGGGACTCATGGCCGACAGCATCCGCTTGCCGGGAGCCACCGCGTTGCTCTCGCCCTGGACCAGCCCGAATTGGTTCGGTGTTCCTGGCTTTGCGGCGAAATCGTCCATCTCGTTGTTGAGAACGAAGCCGGCTCCCGAGACCGTCACTTTGCTCCCGTACCAGCTGTTGATGGTCGTGGTGACCGAGACGGCATTCCCCATGGCGTCCACGATGGAGTAGTGCGTCGTGTTCTCGCCCTCGACGTGGGCGTCCAGCCCTGGACCGACCTCTTCGGCAGGTGTGGCCCGCTCGGTGGATATCCCGGCGGCCCGCAGCGCGGCGTACTCCGGTGAGGCCATCCTCTCGAGGGGCATGTCGACGAAGTCGGGGTCACCCAGATAGTGGTTTCGGTCGGCGTAGGCGCGCTTCCAGGCCTCGGCGTAGAGGTGGACCATCTCGGGGCCGTGCCAGGACTGCGCCGCGAGGTCGAAGGCTGCGAGGATGTTGGCCATCTCCGCCATGGTCACACCCCCGGAAGACGACGGCGGCATGGAGATGACGGTGTGGTCGCGGTACACGAAGGTGATCGCCTCCCGCCAGGCGGCCCTGTAGTCGGCCAGGTCCCCGTGGGTTACGATGCCGCCACCCCGCTCCATCTCCGCCACGATGAGATCCGCCGTCTCCCCGGCATAGAATCCGTCCGGGCCCTCGTGTTGGATCCTGCGCAACGTAGCCGCCAGGTCCGGCTGCCGGAGGGTATCCCCCAAGACGGGGGGCTGACCCTCCCGCGGGAGGAACTGGGCGGCGGAAGCCGAGAAGGCCGAGAGGGCCTCCACCATGTCGGGACCGAGGGAGTGGAGGAATCGGGGCCTGACAGGGAAGCCGTCGGCCAGGCGTACGGCGGGCGCCAGGAGCTCGGCCCACGGAAGGGTCCCGTAGCGCTGGTGGGCCTCCCACATCCCGCGGACCGTGCCGGGCACCGCCACCGCCAGGTGACCCACCACGGATCGGTCGGTCAGATTGCCCGCCTCGTCCAGGAACATGTCCCGGGTGGCTGCTGCCGGTGCCCGCTCCCGGAAGTCGAGGGCCGCGGTGGCGCCGCCTGCTTCCCGAAGGACGAGAAACCCTCCGCCTCCGATGTTGCCCGCTTCGGGGTTCACCACCGCCAACGCGAACTGAACCGCGACGGCGGCGTCCACGGCGGTGCCCCCGGCTCGGAGAACGTCGACTCCAACCCGGCTGGCCAGCTCGTCCGTGGTCACCACCATCCCGCTGTCCGCCTCGACCGGAGCGACGTCCCATGAGTAGGCCCAGTCCGGGGGGAAGAGGCCATGATCCGGGCCCGTGTCCGAGGCCGGACCGCAGGCCGCCGCGGCCAGGAGAGCGTATGCGATGATGGGGAGCCGACTTCGGGAGGCGCGTCGAGACATCGCGGACTTCCTGGGTCTGTGCGGGGCCGGCGCCGGTCGTTGCCGCCGCTCTCCGCCCCGGGTACCATGTGGCAGCCCGAGCATATCGGCTCCCGTGATGGGCCACAAGCGGCCTCTTTGAGCTTCCGCGCCATGCGTGACCACCGCCTCACAGAGCAGAGGAACCCCCGCTCGATGCGAATCGACGAGCTGGAGGCGCTGGAGATCGTGGACCTCATCAACGCGGAAGACCGCATGGTGGCCGAAGCCGTCGGCGAGGAGAGGGAGGCTATCGCGCGTGCGCTGGAGCTCGTGGAGGCGTCCTTTCGGTCCGGCGGGAGACTCATCTACGTGGGAGCGGGGACGTCGGGCCGCCTCGGCGTGTTGGATGCCGCGGAGATGCCCCCGACCTACGGCACTGATCCAACGCTGGTTCAGGGAATCATCGCCGGCGGATACGCCGCCCTCGTCCGGGCGGAAGAGGGAGCGGAGGACCACCCCGAGCACGGGGCCGAGGCCATCGACGAGCGGGAGGTGGACGAGAAGGACTTCGTACTGGGGATCGCGACGTCGGGCACCACGCCGTTCGTCCACGGCGCTCTGGCGAGGGCTCGGGAACGCGGCGCCCGTACGGGATTCCTGCTCTGCACGTACCCCTCGCGGGAGCTGCTGGAGAGCCACGACGTGGTCATCGCACCGCTCGTGGGGCCCGAGGTCATCACGGGGTCCACTCGCATGAAGGCCGGCACGGCCACCAAGCTCGTCTTGAATACGATCACCACCGGGGCCATGGTCCGCCTGGGCAAGGTCTTCGGGAACCTCATGGTGGATCTACAGGTTACCTGCGAGAAGCTGCGTGACCGGGGTGAGCGTATCCTCATTGAAATGTTGGGCTTCGAGCGCGCCGAGGCCTCGACGCTTCTCGAAGCTGCGGGGGGACACGTCAAGACGGCGCTGGTGATGGGACAGGCAGGGATCGACGCCGCGGAGGCGCGGGCCCGCCTAGACAGGGCCGGTGGGGTAGTGTCCCGGGCCCTCGAGGAGTCACGGTGACCGGGGGCGGAAGCAACGCCACGAGTTCCCCCGGGGCCGGAGCCTCCGGCCGCCTCGGGACCAGGCACGACGAGGCCCCGAGCCTGAGCAGGACGCGCTGGATCTTGGCAGGTGTGCTGACGCTCGTGTCGAGCGGGGTGGTGATGGGGGCGTTCAACCCGGCGCCTCACACGGGCGGAGACAACGCGGGCTACCTCGCGCTCGCCCACTCCCTGCTGACGACCGGCAGCTACACCGAGCTCTTCGATCCTGCCGGCCTTCCCCACACCAAGTATCCACCGGTATTCCCCCTCTTGCTGGCGGGTCTGATGGCCGTGGGAGTCCGCTCCTGGGTGGGCTTCAAGGTGCTCGCCGCCATCGCGACGGTGGTCGCTTCCCTGGCATCATACCTTTGGGCTGAGCGCCGAGTCGGACCGGTGTGGGCTTTGGGAATCTCCCTGGCCGTCACCCTGTCCTCCGCCGTGGTCTACTACAGCCATTGGATCCTGTCGGACCCGGTCTTCGTGGCCCTCACCGTCCTGGCCCTCTGGGCTCTGGAGCGGGGGGAGGGAAGCGGAGCGTCCGGTCGGTGGATGGTCGCGGGAATCGCTGCCGCCGGTCTGGCCTACTTCACGCGGTCGGCTGGCCTGCCGCTCGTCGTGGCCGTCGCTGGGTGGCTCGCCCTGCGACGTCGATGGAAGAGCCTGGCGCTCACCGCGACCGGGCTGGGGGCGCCGATGGCCCTCTGGCTCCTGCGGTCCCGGAGCGTCGCCGCCGGCGGATACGTGTCGGAGCTCTGGATGGCGAACCCTTACGATCCCTCCGCGGGACGCGTAGGCGTGGGGGGACTCCTCGAGCGCGTCATGGCCAATGCGGTGGGCTACGTGGGTACGCACATCCCCTCGGGTATTGTGGGGACCAGCGGGTTCGCGGTGGCCGTGCTGGGAGTCGCCCTCATGGCGCTGGCGATCACGGGATGGCTACGGGCGACCCGCAAGTCCGTAGGCCCGGCCGAGCTGTTCCTCCCGCTCTACCTGGGGCTCATCCTGCTCTGGCCCGAGGTCTGGTCCGGCGACAGATTCGCCCTCCCGCTGTATCCCCTCCTGTTCGTGTACGCCGCGTCTGCGCTCAGGGCCGTGACCCGACGCATCGGACCGCGGCTACCGTCGGTGGCGGGAGCCGGAGCGTTTCTCGTGGTCGCCCTGCCTGCCCTGGGCTCTTGGGCACAGGCGGCGGAGGACGCGGCGATGTGCGGCGAGCGTGTGCGGGCAGCCGGCTCGTTCTCGTGCTACGGTCCGCGGGTGGTGGCGTTCGTGGACGCTGCTGGATGGGCGGCGGACCGGCTCCCGGAACGCTCAGGCGTCATGTCCCGGAAGCCCCGACTCTTCTACGTCCTCAGCGGAGTGCCCTCCCGGACCTTCCCCTTCAGCGATGACCCCCGCGAACTGCTGGCCTCTGCCGAGGACGTGGGGGTGACCTACGTGCTTCTGGACGAGTGGGATTCTCTGGCTGGCCGCTACGTGGGGGCAGCCGTTCAGGCCCGACCCGATGCCTTCTGCGCAGTGCGGGGCTTCGGATCGTCGGATCGGACCTTGCTCCTGGGCATTCTCTCCGAGGACGGGCCGGGAGGCGGCGAACGGGAGGGATCGGGCGTGATCCTGGATTCGTGCCCGGCGTCGTTCGGAGATCCCGCCGGGATCAGCCGCTATTCCTCCGTCACGACCTCCATCCCATTGCTCGACGGGCTCGATCCGTAGAGGAGCGCCAGGGCGATGCCGAAGCTCACATGCTCAACGTAGCCGCGCTCCCCGATATCGACGCCCTCGAGAAGCTGGGCTACGACGGGGGCCCGGCGGATCGGAGCGTGCGGCCCGAGCAGCCGGCCCATTCCGCCCACCGGATCCACGGCGTACTCGGCCGTCCCGTACATGGCGCCCTTGAGGAGGGCGGGCCCGGGAATGCGCGGCTCCACGACGATGCCGTAGACGAGTCCTTGGCCAGCCCCGGCGAGCAGTCGCTCGACGGTCATGTCTCTCAGCGTCGAGCCCTCGCTGCGGCCGGTGAGAAGGACTCGCCCGAGGTCGGTCAGGAGGGCTGCTCCGGCGCCAGCGGCGCCGGACTTGAGGATTCGCAGGATCCCCGTCTTCTTTCTTGGGCGCCAGACGTCCAGGGCCTTGGCGATGACCGCCACGGCACCGGACACGATGAGATCGTCGCCGGACGGCCAGGAGGCGGGGAGGTTGCTGCGACGGGCGCGCTTCGGGGCGGGGCGGCTCCGCTCCTTGAGCCCGGCGAGGGTTCGAGATCCTTTGGTGGGGGCCAGGCGCGCTTGCTCCAGAGAGAAGCCCAGCCGGTACCAGATGCTTTGTTTGGAGGACATGCCACGATGACGTCCAGGGGGTTATGCGTGTGTCGAAGGGTGGCGAGGCGAGGGGGCTTTTTCAAGATCACGTCGGTGCTGCTCGCTCTTCTTGGAGGGGCGGTCCCTGCCGCCACGGCCCAGGTGCCACCTGACGAGGATTGGAGAACCCTGGAGACCGATCACTTCCGTGTCACCTATCCTGACAGGATGAACGGCCTCGCTCCCCGCATCGGGGCCATCGCCGAGAGGGCGCACACCCGCCTGGCCGCCGCGTTCCTCCAGCCTCCCCGCGGGAAGATCGATCTCCTCGTCACGGATGCCACGGACTACTCCAACGGCTTCGCGCAGGTCACCCCCTCCAACCGCATCACGATCTACGCGCGGCCCCCGGTGGACGATCTGGGACTCGGGTACTTCGACGACTGGATGGAGCTGGTGGTCACCCACGAGCTGGCACACGTGTTCCACCTGGATCGGACCGGAAGGCTCGGCGCTCTGGTCCGGGGGATCTTCGGACGGGTCGCCACGACCTGGCCCGTCTTCCCGGGCCTGGGCGTCCCGCGCTGGACCATCGAGGGCCTGGCCACCTGGTACGAGTCCCACCTCACCGATGCGGGCCGGATCCACGGGACGTACCACGACATGCTCGTTCGCACGGGCGCTCTGGAAGGACGCCTGGAGGGCCTGGACCAGGCCGCCGGGGATTCGCCGCTCTGGCCCGGCGGAGTGCGCTACTACGCCTATGGCGCGAGCTTCTTCGATTACCTGTTGGACAAATACGGTGAAGAGCGGATGGGAGATTTCGCCGCCGCGGTGGCGGGCCAATGGGTTCCGTATCGGCTGGACGCGGCGGGAAGGGAAGCCTTCGGGTCTCGCCTCTCCGAGGAGTGGCGCCTGTGGGCCGACGGGGTGGAGGGGGAGGCCAGGGCCGTGGTGGCCGACCTGGAAGACCGGGGTCTTCTGACGCGGCCCGAGACCGTCACCCGCGGTGCGCGAGTGGGCCTCTACCCCCGCCTGTCCCGGGAGGGAGGAGCCCTGGCCTTCACCTGGTCCGACGGTCGCTCCGACAGCAAGATCCGCGTGGTCGACCCGGTGGGGGGAGCGCGGGCGTGGGACGCCCGCACCAACGGAATCGCCACTTTCGACTGGCTGCCCGGAGGGGACCTGCTCGTGGCCCAGTTCGAGCTCGACGGGCCGTATCGCGTCTACTCCGATCTCTATCGCTTCTCGGCCGACGGCGACCAGGAGAGGCTGACGTGGCGGGAGCGGCTGTCCTTCCCCTCGTCTGGGCCCGACGGGCGCTGGGCCGTGGCCGTCCAGGAAGGTGACGGGACCAACACGCTGGTACGGGTCGATCTGGCCACCGGCGAGGTTTCGCCCATCGTGCCGCGGGAGCCGGACGTCCACTGGACCCATCCCGCGGTCTCCCCCGACGGGCGGTGGATCGCCGCGTCCCGCTGGCGCCTCGGAGGGTACCTGGACGTCGTCGTCCTGGATGGTGCCGGGGGTGTGGTCCTGGAGCTCACCCGGGACCGAGCCATGGATCTGGCCCCGGCCTGGAGCCCCGATGGAAGCCGAGTCCTGTGGAGCTCCGACCGCACCGAGATTCTGAACCTCTTCGCCGCATCCGTCGATCCGGAGGCGGGAGAGAGCGGTCCCATACGAATGGTGACCCACGTGCCCACCGGCGTGGCATATCCCTCCGTCGACCCCGGCGGTCGATGGATCTACTTCAGCGGGTACCATGTGGACGGCTGGGAGGTGGAGCGGGTGCCCTTCGAAACGCAGGCATGGGGAACCGCTCCCGAGCCGTCGACACGGTTCGCCCCCAACCGGCCCCCGCCCGACCCGGAGCCTCTGGCCGGGGAGCATCGCCCCTACTCGGCGCTCCCCACCCTGACGCCCCGCTACTGGGAGCCCCTCTACAAGGAGCCCGTGGTCACGAGTCCCGTGCAAACCTCGGAGATCCAGCTGCGCAGTCGGCAGCTGCTGGGCGCGGCCGTCGGTGCCGAGACCTCGGGCCGCGATCTGGTGGGTCGCCACGTCTACGACGCTTGGGCCAGGGTGTTCACCTCCGGTGGCAAGGTCGAGGGGGGAGGGGCATACTCGTGGGCCGGCCTCGGCAATCCCGTCCTGTCGCTGTCGGCCTCCCAGTTCTGGGGAGAGGGCGGAGCCCGGTTCGGCAGCCCGGACGACGGACAGACGGTCGACACCCTCTTCGTCCGCACCAGGCGCCGGGACCTCTCCGGGTCGGTGACCTTCCTCAGACCCCAATGGCGTCGGAGCTTCTCTCTGAGCCTCGGTGGCGGTGTCACCTGGGAGATGGCGGAGCTTCTGGACAATCGCCTCGAGCCGGCCACCCGGTACGCCCTGACCAGGCCGAACCGGCGTTTCGCCGATGCCCGGGTCTCCCTGACCCTCTCCAGCGCTCGCTCCTACGCGTTCCAGACGGGTGGCGCCGACGGGGCATCCCTCTTCATGTCGGCCCGGACGAGCCGAGAGCTCACGGTTCCCGATTCCCTGGCGGGAGCCCCCGGCGGTGACGGATCCGTGGACGACGTGCTGGGTCGTCTGCGCCTGTTCAAGACCCTGGGAGGTCCGGGGCACGCGTCTCACGTGGTGGCTGCTCGGGTGTCGGCGGGGGCGGCCCGGGGGCCGGGGGCCCGGGCGGGGTATTTCCAGGTGGGAGGAGCGTCCGGCCGCGAGGAGGACGTGACCGGACTCGGCCTCTTCGGCGGGCGGTCCATCTTCTTCCCGGTGCGCGGCTACCCCCAGGCCAGCCGCTTCGGACGGTTCGCCTGGAGCCTCTCGGCTGAGTACCGCTTCCCCCTGTGGCTGGTGCACCGGGGGCTTGGCGCTTGGCCTCTGTACCTGGACCGCGTGGTAGGGTCGGTGTTCCTGGACGCGGGCAACGCCTGGGGGCCGGAGCTGGATCTGGCGGGGTTCAACAGCCCGCGCCTGTCCACCCTCACCTCCGCGGGCGTGGAGGTGTCGACGAGCTTTCTCACCCTCTGGAAGGAGCCGCTTCTGCTGCGCGCCGGAGTGGGCGTTCCGCTGGAGGCCGGAGCGCAGGCTCAGGTCTACCTGAGGGTCGGCCTCTCCTTCTGATCGACCTCACGTTCCCGCGCTGGAAAACCGAAGACGACCCGAAACTCCGGGGCGCCGCCGGTGTACTCAATCGGGGAGAAAACGGGAAAGCGGTTGGGCCGTGGCCACTTGCGCACGGGTGCCCGCTCGAGCCCCGAGAGCGGTCCTTGACCCCAACATCCGGGGCCCCTAATATGGGTCCGCCTCAACATATTGTGGTGCCCGAAGGGCTCTCCACACATGGATTCGCGGCGGGCGCGGCTTCCCGCCGCTTTTCCACCTCTTGGTGCCGAGTTTTCCACGCCTTGCCCACAGGAGCACGCCATCGATGCCGCGCGTCCACCAGCCCCGCCTCGCCCGTGATCCTGTGATTTTCGACGACACCGTGCCGGACGACATTCCGGCGGCGGAGCTGACGGAGAACGCACGCATCGTTCTTGCCAAGCGATACCTGAAGAAGGACGCCGAGGGCAATCCTGTGGAGGAGCCGGAGACGATGTTCTGGCGGGTGGCCAAGACCATCGCCGACGTGGACGCCGAGTACGGCGCTTCCGAGGCCGCCGTTGGCGAGGTGGCCCGCCAGTTCTTCGACCTCATGATCAACGGCAAGTTCGAGCCGAACTCGCCCACGCTCATGAACGCCGGGCGCCCTCTGGGGCAGCTGTCGGCCTGCTTCGTCCTCCCGGTGGACGATGCCCTGTCCAACGGCCGGAGCGGCATCTACGACACCCTGAAGGCCATGGCCCTGGTCCATCAGTCGGGAGGAGGCACCGGCTTCTCTTTCTCTCGCCTCCGGTCCGAGGGAGACCAGGTGCGCTCGACCATGGGCGTGGCGTCCGGCCCCGTGTCCTTCATGAGGCTCTATGACGCCAGCACCGAGGTTGTGAAGCAAGGTGGGACGCGCCGTGGGGCCAACATGGGCATTCTGCGGGTGGACCATCCGGACATCCGGCGGTTCATCAGGTGCAAGAACGACACCTCCCAGGTCACGAACTTCAACATCTCCGTCGCCATCACCGACGCGTTCATGGAGGCCGTTCGGGCCGGGGCGTCCTACGATCTGGTGAGCCCCAAGACCGGAGAGGTCGTAGCGCAGGAGGACGCCCGGGAGATCTTCGAGATGATCGTTTACGGGGCGTGGCTCACCGGAGAGCCGGGAACCTTCTTCATCGACCGCGCCAACGAGCACAACCCGGTTCCGAAGCTCGGGAGCTACGAGGCCACGAACCCCTGTGGCGAGCAGCCCCTCCTGCCTTATGACGTCTGTAACCTGGGAAGCATCAACCTGGGCGAGTTCGTCAAGGACGAGGTCCGGCCCGAAGACGCGCCGGAGGGCGGCGTCGACTGGGACGGCCTGCGCCAGGTCGTGCACCTGGCCACCCACTTCCTGGACAACGTCATCGACGCGAACCGGTACCCCCTGCCGGAGATCCACGACCTGGCCCAGAACATCCGCCGTATCGGCCTGGGCGTCATGGGATGGGCGGACATGCTGGTGCGACTCGGTGTCGCCTACGACTCCGAGGAGGGTGTGGAGCTCGCCGGCAGGGTCATGGGCTTCCTCAACGAGGAGGCGCGGGTGGCGTCGGAGAAGCTGGCGGAGGACCGCGGCGTCTTTCCGGCGTGGGAGGAGTCCATCTGGGGTCCGGATGACACGGCCGCGCGGCGGCCCGACGGCAATCGAATCCGTTCGGAGCGGGTGCTGCGCAACTGCAATCTCACCACCGTGGCCCCGACGGGGACGATCTCCATATTCGCGGGATGCTCCGGGGGAATCGAACCGCTGTTCGCAGTAGCGTTCATGAGGAATCAGGCCGGTGCCCTGATGCCCGACGTGAACCCCGACTTCGTGAACATCGCCCGCGAGCAGGGATGGTACAGCGACGAGCTCATGGAGCGAATCGCCACCGAGGGCCACATCCACTTCGAAGAGGTTCCGGAGGAGGTCCGGCGGGTCTTCCGCACGGCGCACGACATCACCCCCGAATGGCACGTGCGCATGCAGGCCGCGTTCCAGGCGCACACCGATTCGGCCATCTCCAAGACCACCAACTTCCCCCGGGAAGCGTCGGAGGACGATGTCCGGAGGATCTACGAGCTCGCCTTCGAGCTGGGGTGCAAGGGCGTGACGGTCTATCGGGATGGCTCTCGGGAGGGCCAGGTCCTCTCCACCGGAAAGACCGCGCAGGACGCCACGGCCGAAGCCACGGCGAGGGCGGCGGTCTCGGATCTGGAGGAGCAACTGGCCGACGCGCGAGAGGAAGCCCACCAGCTCCGGGTCGAGCTCGAACAGGTCCGGCACGAGCTCACGGAGCGGGACAAGAAGGCGGGTGCTGCTCGCCACAAGCGGCAGCGGCCCCAGGCCCTGCGCGGCTACACCATGAAGATGATGTCGCCGCTTGGGGATTTGTACGTGACCATCAACGAGGACCAGCAAGGCCGGCCTTTCGAGGTGTTCTGTACGCTCGGCAAGGCCGGCGGCGCCGCCATGGCCGACGCCGAAGCCATCGGCCGGCTCGTTTCCCTGGCGCTCCGCTCGGGCATTCCCATCGGCCGCGTGAAGGACCAGCTCCGCGGGATCTCTTGCGACCGCGCCGTCGGGGTGGGGCCCAACAAGGTACTGTCGGCGCCCGACGCCATCGGACAAGCCATCGAGCGCTACCTGGAGGAGAAGGAGGGTGTCCAGGAGACCCTTCCCCTCACGGTATCGTCCAGGCAGGGCCCGACCCGGGTCCAGTCTTCCGCCTTCCATGCCGTGCAACAGGAGAGCTTCCTCGGCGCGTGCCCGGAGTGCGGCGGTGGACAGATGGCCTACGAAGAAGGGTGCATGAAGTGCCACATCTGCGGCTTCAGCGAGTGCGGGTGAGCCCTGCGGGTCCGGGGAGGACCTCCGGGGGTGCCGTCGCACTCCGGATAGCTGCGATTCCCGGAGTGGCCACTCGAACGTCCTGGTAGATCGGGGGCGTGGCACGACGGGCCGGCTCGTGGTATGATGCGTGCATCCGTGGGGGCGGAGGGGACCATGATCCACTACGCTGTATTGATACTTGCCGCGCTATTCCTCGGTGTGCTCCTGGCCGCGGTACTGTCGGCGAGCGCCCGCGGCGCCAGGGCGGAGCAGGCCTACTGGCGTCATGTGGCTCACATGGCCGGTGACGCCGCGGCGGCGCCGGGATTCCCTCGAATCACGGACGAAGGCCATCCTCCGGAGGCGCCGGTCTAGCGCTACTCCGCCTGTCGACGACGGTGGCAGCGCGAGCAGGGCTTGGGCGTCCGGGGACCCCTGTGGCCACAGCCGCCGACCGTGTGGGCTACCCCTGTTCGCTCCCCAGCCACACCCCGCCCGTCCCTCCGGAGCCCCGTCCGCATCCGGGGCTCCGGTGCTGGCGCATCGGACCGCCAGCGGAAAAAACCGGTGCGCTGGCCCTTTGCAGGGCCTAGCTTTCAGTAGAGGTAGGAACGAACAGCTCACGGGCGGGACCCGGCGACCAGGAGGGGCTCTGAGTGTCAGAGCCCCTCGGTGAACGTCAAGGTTGATCGATGGTACATCGAGACAGCCAGGAAGCCGGGTGTAGGCCTCGGTGAGCTCCGAGTCTCCCGGCGGCGCCGTGGGGCGCTGGCTGCTCAGACTCGAAGAGGCTTCGGGACGACGGAGGAGTATCCGATGACAGCAGGTCCGAACGCGAGTGACCCAACGCAAGAGGATCCGACGCCTGCCCGGCGTTCGGCTTCCTGGGGCGGTAACGGTCGGAAGGGGAGCCCGCGAGGGCTCCTGTCGACCGATGCTCGTGAGAAGAAGACGGACGCCGTCGAGCTGTCCGAGCTGCTCGCCATCGTGAGGCGCCGGCTGGGGGTGGTCATCGCGTCGGCGTTTGCCTTCTTGTCCGTGACGACGGTGCTCGCCCTTCGGGAGCGGCCGGTCTATCGTGCTACCGCCGTGCTTCGCCTTGGAGCAACCGAGAGGGAGGCCGTGACCCAGGGCTTCGAGGCTCCCGCCAGGGAGGCCGATCGGTATGTCAACCCTCTGGCCTCCCAAACCCAGCTGCTCCGCAGCCGGTCCCTCCTCCGTGAGGTCGTGGACTCGGTGGGCTATCGTCTCCAGCCCGACTACGGGACCGTTGAGCCCCGCCTCCTGGAATGGCTCTGGGTCGCGCCGGATACCGAGTCGGATACCCTTTGGCTTGACTTCGACCACACGGGCGTCACGGTCCGCACGAGGAGCAACGAGGGCTGGGGAGAGTATGGCCAGCCGGTGCGGGTGGAAGGAGTGGAGGTCACGGTGGCCGCGCCTCCCGGGGTGGATCAGGCCGTGTGGCGAATCATCTCCCGCGAGGCGGCCGTCGACCGACTCATGGACCGACTCCGCGTCTCGCCGAGGCCCGAGACGAATATCGTCGACGTGTCCTTCGTTCACCCGGATCCGGTGCGCGCGCAGTTCGTCGCCAACACCCTCGTGACCCAGTACCAGCGGTTCGAGGCCCAGTTCGCCCAGGATCGCTCGAGCTCGCGGCGAGCCTTCCTGGAGGAACAGGTGGCCCAGACCGACTCGAACCTGGCGCAGGCGCGGGCGGCACTTAGGAGTTTCCAGTCGAGGGCCCAGACCTACGACGCCCGCCAGGAGCTCGCATCGCAGCAGCAGAACCGGATGCTGCTGGACATCCAGCGCGGAGAGCTCGATGCAGAGAGACGCATGTATCGGGGGCTTCTGGACCAGCTCGAGTCCACGACCGATGAAGGGCGGTGGTCCGTTCTGCGCACGCTGGTGTCGTCCCCGGGCATCGCCGAGAACGCTGCCGTGGCCCGAATCCACGAGCAGCTCATGCGCCAGAAGGGGGTTCTCGACTCCCTGACCACGGGAGCGTTCGGAAGCGCCGGGACCAACCCGGACGTCCTGCGTCAGCGCCAGCTCATCGAGGCCTCCGAGGCGGAGCTGACCTCCGCGATCCGGAGCCACGTCGCTTCGCTCGACGCGAGGGCGGTAGCCCTGAACGAGCTGGCGGAGCGGACAGCGGAGGAGCTGGCGGACCTCCCCTACCAGCTGGCCGAAGAGGCGCGCCTACAGCAGATCGTCGACACGTACCAGAAGGTCAGCGACCAGGTGCGCGAGGAGCTGCAGAGGGCGCGCGTCGCCGAGGCCGCCACGGGTGGTCAGGCGGACATCATCGACCTGGCGGCGCTCCCGTACGAGCCTGAGCCCGGCACCCGGGTCATCAAGCTCGGCCTAGGGCTCCTCCTCGGCGTGGTCTTCGGGTTCGGCGCCGCCTTCTTCCTCGAGCGCAGCAACCGGATCGTGCAGACCCGGTCGGAGATCGAGGAGCGGTTCAATCTCCCGGTGCTCGGCGTCATCCCCCGGGCGACGGCCCCCGACCTCATCGAGTTGGAGACCCTTCTCGCCGTCAACGGATCCAGCCCGGTCGAGAACGGCGACAAGTCCTTGCCCCGAGCGGGGAATCACGCCATGGAGGCCTTCCGGCTCCTCCGGACGAACTTCCTGTTCGCCCAATGGACCGGGAATGTGAAGAGCATCGTGGTGACCAGCACCGCCCCCCAAGAGGGGAAGACGTTCACCTCGGCGAGTCTGGCAGCCTCCATGGCCGAGGAGGGCGCGCGGGTCCTTCTCATGGATGCCGATCTCTGGCGAGGGAGGATCCACGAGATTCTCGATACCTCGGAGTCGCCGGGGCTGATGGACGTGCTCGCGGGCGCCATCCCTCTGAAGAAGGCCATTCGTCCGTCGGGACTGCCGGGAGTGGACTTCCTCACCCGGGGAGCCCGCCATGGAGATCCTTCCGCCCTGGCGAGCAGCAAGGCGATGCGAGATCTCCTGGCTCGTCTGGGGCAGGACTACGACGTCCTCGTGGTCGATGCGCCGCCAGTGCTGGCGGCTGGAAGCGCACCGGTGTTGCCGGCCGTGGCCGACGGCGTGCTCATGCTCGTGCGAGCCGGCCAGACGGATCGTGAGGCCCTGCAGGAGGCGCTGAGGGCGCTCAACACCGTGGGTGCGAGTCTTCTGGGGTTCGTCCTCAACGACCCGGAAGACATGAGCATCGGGATCGAGAAGCGATACTACTACCGGTACGAGTACGTCGAAGCGAAGGCCTGACGGCGCTCCTGGGCGGTGTCGCCGCCGGGAGATCCAGGCCCTTGACACGGTCGCCGACGCGTGGCTACCGCAGCGGAGTTGTTGCGGCGCCGCGTCCTTGTTGTTGCAGACCTGACACAACCCGGTCCGTCCCCAATCTCCCCCTCCTCCCGTAACTAGTTGTCCGACAACGAGTAAGGTGGGAGTCGATCCGGCTCCTCCGAGGCCACCTCGCGGGCATGGTAGATGCAGTCCGGGGGTCGTACGGCACCCCCCCGTTCCGGGCTTGCCTTGGAACGTTGGACTTCGAGAGGAGGCTGGAGTGAAGCGCACCGAGCACGTGCAGGACGGGCCCGGCTGGGGCCCCGTGCTGGCCACGGCATCGGGGAGTAGCCATGTGCTGCAGCCCGCGACGGAGACCAGGGAGCGTCGTCGCCACCCGCGGGTCGCGCCTCCGGCCCCGGAGGTCGGTCGGAGATACGTGGCGCGCGCCTTCTTGGCGAGCTTGCCCCTGGCGGCATCCGACCTTTTCGCGCTGCTGTTGTCCCTCGCGATTCCGTGGATTCTGACACCGCCGGCCGTTCTTGAGTCCGGAGCCAATCTCCTTCTGCTCTTCGGGCTGCTCGGAACGGGAGTCGTCCTCGCCAAGGCTGCGCTTCGGCTGTATCCCGGCTTCGGAATGCACGGCGTGGTCGAGCTCGAGCGCTCGGTCGTCGCATCCACGCTCGTCTTCGGCGCGTTCATCCTCTCGGACTTCATGAGCGGGATGGGAGCGGACTACCGCCTCCTGTTGCTCGCAGCCTGGGCGGTGAACGCGGTGGCGGCACCGATCTTCAGATCATTCACACGCCGGGCGGCCAGTCGGTTCTCATGGTGGAGGCAGCCGCTCCTGGTGCTGGGCTCCGGGCCGGACGCCCAGCGCGTGAGAGACTACTTCGCATCGAAGCCCAGTCTCGGCTTCGACCCAGTCAGCCTGAGCGGGGACGACGGTGAGTCCGGCCGCTCCCTTTCCTACGAGCGGGTGCTGCAGGATCCCCGCGTCGTGGCGCGCCTCGCGGAGCGCCACGGAGCCCTTGCCGCGGCCGTTCCCATGTCGAAGGAGGGAGTGGCCGGCCACGACTTCTTCCTCGAGCAGTGCAAGAACGTATTCCCGCAGCTCATGATCATTCCCGAGCCGGGTTGGCTCCCGGGCTACTGGATGAACTCGGCGGACGGCAGCGGGATCGGGATGCGGGTCGGAAGCAACCTCCTGAATCCCGTGACGAGAGCGGTGAAGCGGGCCATGGACCTGGCCCTGACGATTCCCATGGCCCTCCTGGCGCTGCCGCTGTTCGGCCTGGTCGGGTTCGCCGTCTGGATCACGTCTCCAGGACCCGTCTTCTACGGCTCCGAGAGAATCGGGCACGGGCGGCGGCGCTTCATCGTGCTGAAGTTCCGCACGATGTGCACGAACGCCGACGAAGTCCTCGAGCGTCATCTGAGCCAGGACAAGTTCCTCCGCGAGGAGTGGGAGCAGACGCAGAAGCTACGTCGCGATCCGAGGATCACATCGGTCGGGCGCTGGCTTCGCCGGCTGAGCCTGGACGAGCTGCCCCAGCTCTGGAACGTGATCTGTGGCGACATGAGCCTGGTGGGCCCGAGGCCCGTCATCCCGCCCGAGGTTGCAAAGCGTGAGGGCAGGGACGTCGGTCTCTACCTGAGCGTCGTCCCCGGTCTCACCGGTCTGTGGCAGATCTCCGGACGGAACGACACCTCGTACGAGGAGCGCATCGATCTCGACAGCCACTATGTGCGGAACTGGTCTCCCTGGCTGGACATCTACATCCTGGTCCGGACCGTCAAGGTGGTCCTGACGGGACAAGGAGCGTACTAGGGCCCCGAGACAGGAGCCCCCCCAGCCCCCGGGGGTGTCATCACCCCGGGGGACGCCCCCCCCTCCCCTGCGCCCACACCTGTCGTGCCCGTTCCCGTGGGCGCCATGCGCCGACGCATCCGGGCCGACCACTTGCTCCCGGGCCCCGACCGGCAACGGCTGTCAGAAGACGTAGCGAACGACCAGGAGGAGACTCGTGGCGATGAGCAGGAGCTCGAGCCCTTTCCTGTACTGCGCGGCTCGAACGTTTGCGAAGACCAGACGGTCGGTGAGGACGAACACGACCACGCCCGTCAGGGTGAGGATGACGTTCTGCATCGCCGCGGGATTCCATTCGGAAGGACCCAGGGCGAGGGTCGCCAGCTGAACCGAGGCAAACAGCCCGTACCCCGTGGCGACCGTTCCCCGGGCCGCCCGACCGTGCAGGCCACGCCCGTAGACCCAGGCGGTCAGAAGCCCTCCTCCGAGGTTTGACGCCCCGTGTACCGCACCCATCAGGACCATGTAGGCGCGCTCGCGCCTGAGAAGCGCATTGATCCCCCGGCCGATCCAGCGAGCCCGCTCCTGAAGGGCAACGGCGGCCACGATGGCGGCCACCAGCAGATCGAGGCGGGGCTTGTACAGCGATGTGGCCCAGAGTGTGATCGCAATGGCCGGAAGGGCGAGGAGGACGAGGCGACTCATGATGCGCCGCTCCACCGATTCGGCGTCCCGTACGACCTGTAGAACGCTGATGGCCAGGGAGACCGGGAGTAGATACTGGAGCGTCGGGATGAACTCCAGACCGATGAGCAGAAGCCAGGGAGTCCCGAATAGCAGGACTCCGACTCCGAACAGGGACTGGATGACGGAGGTGGCCGAGACGACGATGACGACCAGGAAGAACGGCGGCACGGTATCCCTGTAGGTTGTGCACGACGTGCGTCGCGCGGGTGAGTTGGGTGGAGCGAGGCGGCACGGGAACCGTGAAGAGCCCGGCTCCGCGACCTGTGCCCGGTTCTCGGGCGGCCATATGGTACCAGACCGCGGCGCGGCTGGGCAATGGTCGGCGGCAGTGCGGTCCGGCAGGAGGGCGGCGGCGGGGCGGGGGATCCCGCGATGCTCTGAGCGGTACCATCGCCCGCCATGACCCACGTCCGTGCGATCCTCGCTGCAGCCTGCCTCACGGCCTGCGTCGGCCCTCCGGAGAACGGCGGGCCGATGCCCGGACGCCCTCTCTTCGACGGCTCCGCGGCGATGCGGCTCGTGGAGCGACAGGTGGCCTTCGGGCCCAGGATACCGGATCAGCCCGGCCACGCGGCCCAGCTGGCGTGGATGATCGCGCACCTGGATACCCTCGGGGCCGATCTCGTGGCCGACACGTTCCGTCACGCGACCACGGCAGGCGACACTCTTTCGCTGACGAACGTGCTTGCCCGGTTCCGGCCCGAGGAGTCCAGGAGAATCCTGCTGCTCGCTCACTGGGACACCCGGCCCACCTCCGACCGGGCGATCACGGAAGAGGATCGCCGTCAGCCGGTGCCCGGTGCCAACGATGGAGCGTCGGGGACTGCCGTCCTCCTCCACCTCGCCGAGCTCCTGGCCGAAGCTCCTCCGCCTCTGGGCGTTGACCTGCTGTTCGTCGACGGGGAGGACTTCGGTCCGGGGAACGAAGACATGTTCCTGGGTGCCCGGCGCTACGCCTCCCGCCTACCGGCGGAGGGGAGACCGGTGTACGGTGTGCTCCTGGACATGGTGGGGGACGCCGATCCCCGTTTCCCCGTGGAGGCGAACTCCGCCCGGCACGCCTCCCTGGTGGTTCGCAAGATCTGGAGAGCGGCTCGTCGCCTCGGCTACGACCGGTACTTCCCCGAAGGCGTCGGAGACGCCGTGTACGACGACCACGTCCCCCTCATCGAGGCGGGTCTTCCCACGGCGAACATCATCGACATCAGCTATGGCCCGGGGAACGCCTACTGGCACACGCCTCAGGACGTGCCGGAGCACGTCAGTCCCACGACCCTCGCGATGGTGGGCGAAGTGGTCACGGAGCTCGTATACTCAGGAGGATAGCCGATGTGCGGTGACGCCCGAGCTGCTCCACCGCCGACCCACCTCCACCCCCCTTCCAGATGATGTCCCGATCCCCCACCGTCCGCGTCGCGGTAATCCAGGCTGCGCCCGTCTTCTTCGATCGCGACGGCGCCGTGGACAAGGTCTGTGCCCTCGCCCGCGAGGCCGCCGGCCAGGGCGCCGAGCTGGCCCTCCTGCCCGAGGCCTACGTTGGCGGATACCCCTGGGGCCTGTCCTTCGGCACCGCCGTGGGGGGGCGGTCCGATGCCGGCCGCCGCACGTGGGAGCGGTACTGGGCCGGCGCGGTGGACGTGCCGGGCCCGGACACGGAGAAGATGGGCAAGGTCGCCCGCGAGCTGGGCATCCACCTCTGTGTGGGCGTGGTGGAGCGAGACTCCACGTTCAGCCGGGGCACTCTCTACTGCACGCTTCTCTATTTCGGACCGGACGGTGCCCTCCTGGGCCTTCACAGGAAGCTCAAGCCCACCGCCGCCGAGCGGCTCATCTGGGGGGAGGGAGACGGAAGCACTCTCACGGTGATCGATTCTCCCCTCGGCAAGGTGGGAGGCCTCATCTGCTGGGAGAACTACATGCCCCTGGCGCGCATGGCCATATATGGCAAGGGTGTCGAGATCTATCTGGCCCCTACCGCCGACGCCCGCGAGCGCTGGCAGTCCACCCTCCAGCACATCGCCCTCGAGGGCAGGTGCTTCGTCCTGGGCTGCAACCAGGTGGTACGGAGGGACATGTATCCGGAGGACCTCGAGACGGCGGACGAGCTGGAGGCATGGCCGGAGATGTTGTGCCGCGGAGGAAGCGCCATCTATGGCCCCCTCGGCGAGCGTCTGGCGGGTCCCTTGTGGGAGGAGGAAGGCATCCTCGTGGCGGACCTCGATCGGTCCGCCATCGCGAGGAGCAAGTTCGACTTCGATGTCACGGGGCACTATGCCCGGCCCGACGTCTTCCGCCTGGAGATAGACGAGCGTCCCAAGCCTCCCGTGGGCTGAGGCAAGACGGCCCCCGTGGCTGTCCTTGATCGCCTCAGGACGCGTGGTTAGAGTCGGGCCTCGGGTCGCCGACGACCAGCGGTCCACCAGCCATCCCCCATGCGAGCCAACCCATGATCACGAGCACGGACACCGACGCTCTTCTCCAGGAAGTCGACCGATACAGCGCCCACAACTACCATCCGCTGCCCGTGATCCTGGACCGCGGCGAGGGCGTATGGGTGTGGGATGTCGAGGGGAACCGATACCTGGACATGCTGAGCGCGTATTCCGCGCTGAATCAGGGGCACCGGCATCCTGCGATCCTCCGGGCCGCCTTGAAGCAGATGGAGCGCCTCACGCTCACATCGCGGGCCTTCCACAACGATCAGATGGGCCCGTTCCTGAGGGAGCTGTGCGAGGCCACGGGCTTCGAGCGGGCCCTGCCCATGAACACCGGGGCCGAGGCCGTCGAGACGGCGATCAAGATGGTCCGGAAATGGGGCTACAAGGCGAAGGGCGTTCCCGACGATCAGGCGGAGATCATCGTCTGCCACAACAATTTCCACGGCCGAACCAGCACCATCGTCGGGTTCAGCTCCGAGGATCAGTACCGGGACGGCTTCGGGCCGTTCGCCCCTGGATTCAAGCTGATCCCGTACGGGGACCATGAAGCCCTCGAGGAGGCCGTGACGCCCAACACCGTCGGCTTCCTCTTCGAGCCGCTCCAGGGAGAGGGAGGCGTGGTGGTGCCTCCGGAGGGATACCTCCGAAGAGCGAGGGAGCTCTGTACCGCTCGGGGGGTCGCCCTCATGGCGGACGAGATCCAGACCGGGCTCGGTCGGACGGGGAGGATGTTCTGCTGTGATTGGGAGGGCGTACGCCCCGATGTCCTGATTGTCGGAAAGGCCCTGGGCGGTGGCGTGTACCCGGTGTCCGCCGCCATCGCGGACTCCGAGTACATGGACGTGTTCCAGCCCGGGGATCACGGGTCCACCTTCGGAGGGAACCCCCTGGGGGCCGCGGTGGGCCGAGCCTCGCTGCGCGTGATCCTCGATGAGGGGTTGGTGGAGCGGTCCGACCGTCTCGGCACCTGGTTCATGGACCGGTTGAGGGAGATCGACTCGCCCCACGTGGAGGAAGTCCGCGGGAAGGGCCTCATGATCGGCGTGGTCATCAAGGAGTCGTCGGGAACCGCGCGTCCGTACTGCGAGGCCCTGCAGGCACGTGGCATTCTC
The DNA here is from genome assembly GCA_039589955.1 of Gemmatimonadota bacterium. Taxonomy (GTDB): domain Bacteria; phylum Gemmatimonadota; class Gemmatimonadetes; order Longimicrobiales; family Gaopeijiaceae; genus SZUA-318. Next base: position 25,650 of record JBDHGI010000016.1, read on the forward strand.
GCCAAGGAGACCCATGGGCAGGTGATCCGGTTCGCGCCGCCTCTCGTGATCGACCAGGAGACGCTGGAGGCAGCCCTGGAGGATATCCGAGACGTTCTCCTGGAGCCCGGTGCCTGACGGATCCGGCTCGGCGCGTGACGCTCCTCCGCCGGCGCGTGGCGGGGTGGACGGCGGTCTGAGCTTCTCGAACCGGCTTCCCTTCATTCTGCTGGGGGTCGGTCTCTTCGGGGTGGGCCTCGCCTTCTGGCGGCCGGTGCCGGCGGGGGTGTGGCACGACGACGGTGTCTACCTCCTCATCGGCAAGGCGTTGAGCGAAGGTTGGGGCTTGCGCTACCTGGGGGTGGTCGGAGCGCCGCCTGCGGTGAAGTTCCCGCCTGCCTACCCCGGGGTGCTGGCTGGCCTGTGGTGGGTGTTCGGCTCCCTCCGCGCCGTGACGATTGCCGCCGTCCTCCTGAACTTGGCCCTGGTGGCCACGGCGGGGGCAGCTCTGGCCTGGGCGCTCCACCGGGCGGGTGGGATGTCCCGCTGGATCGCGGTCGTGCTCACCGCGGTGGCGTTCTTCTCTGCCGACGTGTGGCGACCCGCCCTGGTCACGCTCTCCGAGTCGCTCTTCCTGGCCCTGGCCATGGGCTCCCTCGCGCTGTGGCCCGAGAAGGGCAAGGAGCAGCCCGAGACCCGACGGACCCTGCTCCTATCCCTCCTCCTGGCGGGCACCGTGATGACGCGCTCGGCGGGGATGGCAGTGGTGGTCGGCTTCGGGGTCGCGCTCTTCCTCGCGCGCGGTTGGCGGCTGGCGGTGGTGACGGTCGCCCCGGCCCTGCTGACCGTGGCGGCGTGGGGGACCACGGCCGCGTCACGTGCCGCGACCATCCCGGAGGGTATGCGGGATGTTCTCGGCCCCTACGGGAGCTGGCTGATCCAGCAGCTCCTCACCGCGCCGGGAGCGTTTCTCGAGGTCCTTCCGGCCCAGGGGCTGACTCTCCTCGGGCGCGTCGGGTCTCTCCTGCTCCCGGGGGTCTACGGCGTGTGGCTCTGGGTCCTGACGCTGCCCCTCGCGCTGCTTGGGTTGGTCGGGGCGGTGTCCCTGGGCCGGAAGCTGCCGCCTGTTCCCTGGGTCGCGGGGGCCTATGCCGCCTTGCTCCTGCTATGGCCATTCCTCGACCGCCGCCTGGTCATGCCTCTTCATCCTCTCGTCGCCGTTTGTGTCGGCGCGGGCGCCCTGGAAATGGCGTCGCGCCGGAACCGGCCGGCACTCCGCAGGGCGTTTCTGGCGGTGGCGTTCCTGTGGGTGGCGGTGTCGGCGTCGGTCACGGCCAGCCGAGCGGCTCGAGGGTGGGCGGTGGCAGGCTACCAGCTGAGAGCCGGCCGCCTCGCCGCGGCCGTGGAAGCCCTGGACCGGACCGCTCCGGACGACGCGGTCGTGGGAGCGCCGGAGTTCTGGGCCGCCCTCCACCTCCATGGCGGCTGGCTGGTCGTCCCCAGCGCCCGGTTCACGCCACGGTCCGCAGACCCGGACACACCTGTGTGGGGCACTCCCGACCAGCAGCTGGCCCTCTGGTGGGGTGCGGGCGTGAACCACCTCCTGCTGGAGCAGGGAGGACAGATCCACGGAGAGGCCCTCAACCGGATCGAGTCCCGGTGTCCGGGGGACGTTCAGGTCCTGGCCCGTCTGGCGCCCCAGATCCTGGTCCGTCTCGACTGGGGCGTCGACTGCGCCCGTCGCCTGGGGCTGAGACCCCGCATGTCCGGATCGAGCGACTGACGAAGGCCGCTCGTCCTCCACCGACTCACCACTCCACGGAGCCTTGCTGCGTGGTATCCACCTGCTTGCCGCTGCCACCCTCGAGGAGTACCTCCTCGATCTGCCCGTACAGGAACTCCCGGGCCTTCGCGTCCCGCGGGTCCAGCCCGTAGTGGTTGATGAGCAAGGTCTGATGCTGTAGCCAGTCCTGCCAACAGCCCGCACAGATCATCCGCAGAATGCGCTCCCCCAGCTCGTTGCGGAACGGCGCCTTCGCCATGGGGAGAGCGTCGCTGTCACAGCGTCGGCAGTGGATCGTTTCGTCAGCCATTCGATATCTTCCGAGGTACTTCGGTGCCTGGCTTCCAGCCCGGCTCGGCCGGCCTCTACCCTCCTCCGGGCCTGTGGGTCCGGGCACCGACCCGCCACGGAGGAGGAAATCGTGCCACGCACCGCTTTCGCAGGGACCGGCTTCTACGTTCCCGATCGGGTGGTCACCAACGCCGACCTGACTCGGATGATGGATACGTCCGAGGAGTGGATCATCGAGCGCACCGGCATCCGCGAGCGCAGATGGGTGTCCGATGGGATGAGTGGCGCGGAGATGGCGCGCCGTGCAGCCGACATGGCGATGGAAGAGGCGGGAACGGAGCCCGGCGACCTGGATGCCATCATCCTCGCGACCCTGAGCCCGGACCATTTCTTCCCCGGGACAGGGGTGTTCCTTCAGCGGGAGCTCGGGGTCACCGGGATCCCCGCCTTGGATATCCGGGCCCAGTGCTCCGGGTTCGTCTACGGGCTCTCCGTGGCTGACGCCTGGATCCGCGCCGGCCAGTACCGAACCATTCTCCTGGTGGGGGTGGAGATCCAGTCCACCGGATTGGACCTGTCGACGAGGGGGCGGGACATGGCGGTCCTGTTCGGAGATGGCGCGGGAGCCGCAGTGCTTACGGGCACGGACGACGACGGACGCGGCGTCCTCTCCACCCACATCCACGCCGACGGAAGACAGGCGGAGGTTCTCTGGGCGGAGTTCAGCTCCAGCAAACACCACCCCCGCATCACCAACGAAGTCCTCGACGGGGGCAGACACTATCCGCGAATGGAGGGCCGGGAGGTCTTCAGGAATGCCGTGACGAGGATGCCCGAGGCCGTCGAGGAGGCTCTGCTGGCTCACGGCCTGGTCACGGACGACATCGACCTTCTGATCCCGCACCAGGCGAACCATCGCATCTCGGAGATGGTGCGTCGACGGCTCGGGCTATCGGAGGACCGGGTCGTGAACAACATCGATCGCTACGGCAACACGACCGCGGCCACCATTCCCATCGCCCTGGCGGAGGCGGTCCGGGAGGGCCGGCTCCAACGTGGCCACCTGTTGGCGCTCGTGGCTTTCGGCTCCGGGTTCACGTGGGGCTCTGCTCTGGTACGGTGGTAGATGCCTCGGAGCCAGGCCTCGACGGTTGGCTGGTCCGGGCCGGCCTCGCATCGGCTTCGAGGCGTAGACGATCCGCGACATCTGGATTACGTTTTTTGGCTGATCCGACCTCGAACCCACGAGACGAGCATGGCGTTGACGAAGAAGCAGCTCGCGCACATCGAGAAGCGGTTGATGGACGAGCGTGCCCGGGCCCTCAAGGCCCTCGGCCTTTTCGACCAGATGGCCAAGGCGGATCGTGAATCGGGCGACTCGGACCTGGCGGCGTACACCGATCACATGGCCGACCAGGGTACGGAGGCCCAGGAGCGCGAGAAGGCAGCCGTCTTCGCCACCAAGGAAGGCCGGTATCTGTACCGCCTCGAGGAAGCGCTTCGTCGGCTCTACAACGACCCCAAGACGTTCGGGACGTGCCACACCTGCGGCACCGACGTGGGCTTCGAGCGCCTCGACGCGCTGCCCCACGCCCGCTACTGCATCGACTGCAAGCTCAAGGAGGAAGACGTCGCCTGACGTCCTTCTTCACCGAGAGATCAAGAGAGCCCGACCCGCGAGGGGTCGGGCTCTCTTGATTCTCGCGAGACCCTACTGCTCCGAGTAGTCGCGCAGGACGTTCAACAGGTCGGCTCCGGCGGCCTCCACCTGCCATGACCGGATGCCGTCCACGCGCGCCAGGGCTGCCACGTCCCGGGGATTCTCGAGGGCAACGGCCATGAGCACCGCGTTGGAGAGCAGCGTGCCCCGGTCCAGGCCCAGCGAGTCGGCCCGGCGGTTGCGTGCCGCCCTGAGACGCTCGGCCAGGGCCTCGATCTCCGGAGGCGGGCGTCCGGGTCCGCGGCGGTTCGACCGAGGATATGGGCGGAGGTCCTGGTCGTGGAGGCGGGCCACTCTGTCGAGTCGGTCCAGGAGGTCGTCACCCTCCTGTCGGGCGAGCCCCTGCGGGAAGCCCTTGATGGCGCCGAGCTGACGCCGGTCCAGGGGCCTCAGCAATACGGCCTCGACCAGCGGCGCATCGCCGACGACGCGGAAGGGAGCCCGGTCCCTGTCGCGCGCTATGCGGTCACGCCACTCCAGGGCCTCCCGCAGGGCCGTAACCTCGCGGGGTGCAAGGTCACGAGCACCCTTCACCCTCGTCACCGGATCCTCGGGGGGGGCATCCGGGACGCGGAGGGCATTCGCCTCGAGCACCTCGCACTCCTCCTGAACCCAGGCCATCCGCGTCGCCTCACGGAGCCGGTGGGAAAGCACGTCGGCGAGAGACATCAGATGACGCGTATCGTCCGCGGCGTACTCGAGCATCTCCTCGGGAAGCGGCCGAGCCGCCCAATCGGCACGCTGGTACTTCTTGGGCAGGGAGATCCCGAGCGTCTCCTGGAGGAGGGCCTGGAGCCCCAGCGCGGGTTCCCCCAGGAGTGCGGCGGCTACCTGGGTGTCGAACAGCCCCCGCAGGCGGATTCCCAGATCGCGGTGCAGCAGGCGGAGGTCGAAGTCCGCCCCGTGCATCACCACCTGCACCCCGGCGTCCTCGAGGGGAGCCCGCAGCACTTCGGATGGATCGAAGGCCAGTGGGTCCACCACGTACGTACGGGTGTCGGTGGAGATCTGGATGAGGCAGAGCCGGTCGGAGTACCGGTGGAAGCCCGCGGCCTCACAGTCCAGGGCGATCTTCCGAGAGCGCTCGAGGTCCTCCGCGAGGATGGTGGCTCCCTCGGCGTCGTGGATGTGAACGTACGGCATGGGCTCGGTTGTGGGGTTCTTCGTCGATCGGGCGCGCAAATGAAGCGCCTATCATCGCTTCGCGCCAGCCCTGCCGCGCTTGCCACCCCTCGCGGGCCCTACGAGAATTCCTGTGCCCCGCACCTTCCAACACCGTGCGTCCTCAGCGGCGTCCTTCATCGGCCTCATGCTGCGCACCAAGGTTGTCTGTACGCTCGGTCCCGCCACGTCCGACGACGAGGCCATCCTCGCCCTGGTGGAGGGAGGGATGGACCTCGCCAGGATCAACATGTCCCATGGCCGCCGAGAGGATCACCGTCGGGCCGTCGAGGGCGTGAGGGCGGCAGCCGCGAAGATCGGTCGGCCCGTGGCGGTGCTCATCGATCTCGCGGGCCCCAAGATCCGCGTAGGGCACCTTGCCCGGCCCGTAAGGCTGGAGCGCGGGGAGAGAGTGACTCTCGCCCCCGAAGGTGTGGCGGGAGATGGCGAGATCCCCATGAGCTACCCGCCCCTGGCGAAGGAGATCGAGCCGGGCCAGGCGGTCCTCCTCGACGACGGGCTCCTGGAGCTGCGCTGCGTGGCGACCGAGGGGGACAAGACGAGGCTGGAAGTCATCCGCGGAGGCACCTTGAAGAGCCGCAAGGGGATCAACCTGCCTGCGGTCGAGTTGAACGCGCCCTCGCTGACGGAGAAGGACCTGTCCGACCTGGACTTCGCCCTGGAAATGGGCGTCGAGTTCGTCGGTCTCTCCTTCGTGCGCCGGCCCCAGGACGTGGTCGACCTGAAGGCCCGTGTGGACGGGAAGGCCCTCGTCGTCGCGAAGGTGGAGAAGGTGCAGGCCCTGCGGGCCATCGAGGAGATCCTCCCGGAGACGGACGCCGTCATGGTCGCCCGAGGGGACCTCGGCGTGGAGCTTCCCTTCGAGCGGGTCCCCCTGGCGCAGAAGAGGATCATCCAGGCCGCGAACTTCTACGGGCGGCCGGTGATCACGGCAACCCAGATGCTCGAGTCCATGATCGAGTATCCTCGCCCGACCCGAGCCGAGGCCTCGGACGTGGCGAACGCGATCCTCGACGGGACCGACGCCGTGATGCTGTCGGGAGAAACGGCCGTCGGCCGGTACCCGCTGAAGGCTCTGGAGGCCATCGTCCGCATCGCTCGGGAGATCGAGCGCAGCGGAGTCCTCGAGAGGGGCCCGCGTTACCTCACCCGCTCCCCGCTGAGCGCCCGCGGGGGCGCGACGGCGAGGGAGCACGCCGTGGCCGCCGCCACGGTGGACGCCGCTCGGCAGGTGTCGGCACCTGCCATCATCGTCATCACGCGCTCGGGTTTCTCGGCGCGGCTCGTGTCGAGCTACCGTCCTTCCGTGCCGGTGTTCGCCGTAACCACGGAGGAGAGGACATACCGACAGCTCGCTGCGGTCTGGGGCGTCCGACCCGTGCGGTCCGAGGTGAAGGAGATCTCGTACGAGGCCCTCACGCAGGTGGGCCGGGCGAGAATTCTCGAGAGTGGCGTGGGCGATCCCGGCGCCTCCGTCGTCGTGACCTCGGGATTCCCGTTCCAGCGCTCGGGCACAACCAACACCATGCGTCTCGAAGTCCTTTGAGCTGCCGACGATGAAGCTGACCTTCCTGGGCACCGGCACCTCGTTCGGCGTCCCCGTGGTGGGGTGCGACTGCGCCGCGTGCACGTCGACCGATCCCCGGGACCGACGCACGCGCCATGGTGCGGTTCTGGAGGCCGAGGAAGGACGCCTGCTCATCGACACCCCGCCGGAGCTGCGCCTCCAGCTTCTGGCCGCCGGCGTCGACCGGGTGCACGCCGTTTGGTTCACGCATATCCATGCCGATCACATTCACGGCATCGACGACTTGCGGGTGTTCACGGTTCGGGGACGGGGTGATCTGCCGGCATACGTCGGCACCGAATACCACGACGACATCGCCCACCACTTCCGGTACATCTTCGACGAGGGACACGAGCCCCCGGCAGGTAGCTCCAGGCCCGGGGTCCAGATACACGACCTCCAACCGGGCGAGCCCGTGGAGATCGTGGGCCGCACTTTCGTTCCCGTGGAGGTGCCCCACGGCTCCGTGAGGGTCTATGGATTCCGCGTGGGGACCCTCGGCTACGTCACCGACGGCAAGGCCCTCCCGCCGCGCGCTCTGGAAACGCTGCGGGGTGTCGAGACCCTCGTTCTGAACGCGCTCTGGTTCGGGCGCCCCCATCCGGCTCATTTCAACGTGGAGGAGGCGGTGGAGGCGGCGAACCGCGTAGGTGCCAAGAGGACCTACCTGACACACCTGACCCATCGGGTCACCCACACAGAGCTCCTGAGCCGGCTGCCCGCCGGAGTGGAGCCTGCCTACGACGGCCTTACCATCGAGGTGGACTGACATGTCCGAGCCCGGGCTCAGACTCGACTACGCGTTCATGATGGCACCTCACGTCGAGGGAGGTGTCGACCCATCGCGCCTCGGGGGCGAGCTCTCCGGTCGCTTCGCCGCCGCGCACGAGCAGGTGGAAGCCCGCCGAGCGGATGGCGAGCTGGGCTTCGTCGACCTCCCCTACGCCCGCGATACGGCATCTCGGGTCCAGGAGCTCGCCGACGGATTCGGGCAGTGGTTCCACGACGTCGTGGTGCTGGGAATCGGTGGCTCGGGCTTGGGCGCCGTGGCGCTCCGCGACGCCCTCCTCGGTCCGTATTGGAACGAGCTGTCCGAGGAGGATCGGGAGCACTTTCCCCGCCTCCACGTGCTCGACAACCCGGACCCGTTCACGTTCCGTCGGCTGATGGATCGGCTGGACCTGGCGCAAACGTTGTTCAACGTGGTCAGCAAGTCCGGATCCACCGCCGAGACCGTCGCCCAGTACCTCGTGGTCAGGGATCTGGTGGAGCGGAGCGTGGGCGAGGACCGAGCCCGCGGGCACTTCCTGTTCACGACGGATCCACACCAGGGAGCGCTTCGGCAGATCACGGACCACGAAGGGATCCCGGCGCTTCCCGTACCGGAGAACGTGGGAGGGCGGTTCTCGGTTCTGTCTCCCGTGGGCCTGCTCCCCGCTGCGGTATGCGGCGTGGACATCGACGCGCTCCTCGCGGGAGCGGCGGACATGGAAGCGCGATGCCGCACCTCTGAGCTGGAGCGAAATCCCGCCGGGACCCTGGCGACCCTCCTCCACGCCGCGGACACCGAGCAGGGGCGACCGATCCACGTGCTCATGCCGTATGCCGACCGTCTCCGGTCTTCGGCCCTCTGGTTCCAGCAGCTGTGGGCGGAGTCCCTGGGCAAGCGAATGGGGCTCGACGGGCAGATCCGCCACGCCGGGCCGACTCCGCTGCCTTCGGTGGGTGCCGTGGACCAGCACTCGCTCCTCCAGCTGTTCATGGAGGGGCCCCAGGACAAGGTGATCCTGTTCGTGGAGCTGGAGGACCCCGGGGTCGACGTGCCGATCCCTCATCGCCACTCCGAGAT
>JBDHGI010000017.1:0-38831 GCA_039589955.1 Gemmatimonadota bacterium
TGCATGGGACGGCGCAGGAGCCGCGGGACTCGCGGAGACCGGCGACTCGACTAAATTCTTGCCCTGGCGAGGTTCGCGGGCTGTCGGGGACAACTGGTTGGTCACGGTGGGAGATGCGCCGGCGATATTGTGGGGGTTTTCCCCCGGGCCTGCCCAACGAGAGAGGAGTTTGTCCGGCGTGCTGAGGACCGAGGAATACAGGGCCGTCTTCGAATCGGCTCCGGATGGCATCCTGGTCGTGGACGCCCGCGGGGTCATCCAGGACGTCAATCCGCAGATGGAATCCCTCTTCGGATACGCTCGGGAGGAGTTCCTGGGGGAGCCCGTGGAGATGTTGGTCCCGGACGTCTTCCAGACGGCCCACAGGGAGCATCGGGGCCGGTTCCACAGAAACCCGCACGCCCGTCCCATGGGAATCGGTCTGGACCTGACGGGGCGACGGAAGGACGGTGACGAGATTCCCGTGGAGATCAGCTTGAGCCCCTGGGTCCACGATGGGATCAACTACGTCATCTGCACGGTGCGGGACGTGAGCGACCGCAAGAGGCTGAGGGACTTCTCCGAAGGCGCGCTCCGCTCCGTCGAGGAGGAGCGCCAGCGTATCGCCCGTGAGCTGCACGACGACACGGCGCAGCGACTTGCGACGCTCATGCTCCGGGTGCGTCTCCTCACCCACATCCGCGAGGAAGGCCGGCGGACCCTGGCCCTGGAGGACCTCCGCGAGGACCTTCTGGAGACGGCCGAGGGAGTGAAGCGCATCGCCAGGGGGTTGAGGCCTCCGGAGCTGGAGGAGGTCGGGATCGTCACGGCGATCCAGGCACATCTCAGAGACCTCCGCGAAGGGGCGGGATTCGATGTGGACGCGCGCTTCGAGCCTGTTGACGACCTCCTCGAGGGGGATGTCAAGCTCGCGCTCTATCGCATCCTGCAGGAGTCCCTCAGCAACGCCCTCCGTCATTCAGGTGCCGGGAGGGCCACGCTGTCGGTGGAGGTGTCGGGGGATCGGGTGGTGGCCCTCGTGGAGGACCGGGGACGAGGCTTCAGCGCCTCCCGGACGTCCGCCGGAGGTGGCGGCCTCGGACTCATAGGAATGCAGGAACGTGCCGTCATGCTCGGCGGACGTGTGACGGTGGACAGCACACCAGGGCAGGGCACCCGGGTCCGGGTGGAGCTGCCGATATCGGCCGTGGAGGCACAGAATGTCTGAGAGAGCGAGGATCCTCCTCGTCGACGATCACGCCATGTTCCGCGCGGGCATCAAGGCCCTTCTCGAGGCAGAGGGACGCATGTCCGTGGTTGGCGAGGCTTCGTCGGGTGACGAGGCCGTCGACAAGGTGAGGGAGCTCAAGCCGGACGTCGTGGTCATGGATCTCTCGATGCCGGGATCCAACGGCTTGGAGGCCACGCGACGCATCGCCGCTCTGGAGCTCGACACCAAGGTTCTCGTCCTGACCGTTCACGCGGAGGAGGAGTACCTCGTGCCTGTGGTCGAGGCTGGCGCCAGCGGATACCTGACCAAGACCAGCGCCGACAAGGACCTGATCGAGGCCATCAAGGTGGTGGCCCGAGGAGAGGTCTACCTGCCTCCCAAGGCCACGACGCTGCTCCTCCAGCGATACAAGGCCTCGGAGGCGGACGACTCCGCGGGGCTGCACGACCTGAGCACGCGAGAGCAGGAGGTCCTGGCGCTGACGGCGGAGGGATACTCTTCCCGCGAGATCGGCAAGAAGCTCTTCATCAGCCCGAAGACGGTCGATACCTATCGCTCACGGATCATGGACAAGCTGGGGCTCAACCACCGCTCCGAGCTCGTACGGTTCGCCCTGCGGGTCGGGCTGCTGAAGGAGATGTAGGAAGGCCCCGGGGAGCGGCGAAGGTCAGCGAGGATCGACCCGGGTGTAGACCGAGCGGCCCCCTTGGCGGTCGAACGCAAGGACGTCGTAAGGCCTCGGATTGGGTCCCTCCATTCCCGGAGAGCCGATGGGCATGCCCGGAACGGCGATGCCCGCCGCCTCGGGTCGCTCCGCCAGCAGGCTCTTCACCACGTCGGCGGGAACGTGTCCCTCGACGACGTAGCCGTCGACCAGGGCGGTGTGACACGACGAGAGATCGGCGGGGACGCCGGCGTCCATCTTCACGGACATGAGATCGGTCACGTTGCGGGCGTCGACCTCGAATCCCGCCGCCTGCAAATGCTCCACCCACCCGTTGCAGCAACCGCACCCCTCGGTCTTGTACACGAGCATGGTCGGTAGCTCCTGCCGGTCGGTGACGGCCACGGCGGCGGTCGCCTCTTCGGCAGCGGTTCGGTCCGGCTCCCCATCGGAGGCGCCGCACGCCGCAGCTGCAATCGCCAGGGCCATGGTCCAGGCAAGTCGTGAGCTCATTGCGGTCCCCCCCTTGAAGCGTGGGCAGATGGGTCGGGACGGTGCTACCCGGGCGCCCTTCGGGGGGTCCTCACCGCCGTAGGGCATCTTCCCACGGGACGATTCCGGTTTTTCCCGACGTGATCCCGGGAGGCCAGGAGGCCAGCTTTGCGCGCCGAGCTGTTTGAGCGATTTCGGGGAAGGCGCGTCGTCACGGCTGCCGCGAGGATACCGCGGCGTGAGCGTCGTGGCTGCCCATGGCCGGATCCGTGCCGTGACGCTGGAAGACCACCCAGAGCCCGGCCAGGAGAACGACCACCGCCAGGGCGCGTCGCGTCCATGGCCGGCTGTCGGCCAGACGGCGGACACCCAGGCCGAAGGCAGCGAGAGCCGGCATGGTGGCCACGCCGAACGCGGCCATCGCGACGGCTCCGGTCAGGGGATTTCCGGCGGCCACGGCCACGCCCAGGGCGGCGTACACCAGCCCGCAGGGCAGAAGCCCGTTGGCCGCGCCGAACACGAACCTGGACGGCAGGTCTCCACGTCGCGCCGCTCGTGTCGCCAGCCGGGCCAGGCCGGGGACGCGGAGGCTCGGCTCGGGAACGATTCCGGCGAGTCCGGCTGCGAACCACACCACCAGGGCTGCGGAGACGGTCGTCGCGACCAATGTTGGGCCGGGCACGGATTCTCCGGCGAGCCCCGCGAGGGCGCCGAGAAAGGCGTAGGTCAGGGTCTTGCCCGCGTGCCAGGCGGCGGTGTGGGTGAGCCGTCCGCCGCACGCGAGGGCAAAGGACCCACACATTCCCACGCAGTGGGGGCTGCCCACGAGGCCGGCGAGGGCCGCGGCGGTCACAGCTGAGAGCATTCTACATTCGTCGACAACGAGACACCCGGAGCCAATCTCACCAGGGAACTCTATGGAACAGACCACTCCAGGTACAGTCGCCACGAGCGCCGAACGAGGCTACGACATCGACATCGTGAAGATGTTCTTCACGGCGACGGTGGTGTGGGCCATCGTCGGCATGCTGGTGGGCGTGATCATCGCCGTCCAGCTGGCGTGGTGGCCGGCCAATCTGGGCCTGCCCTGGACCACATTCGGTCGCTTGCGGCCGCTGCATACCAACGCCGTCATCTTCGCCTTTGGCGGCAACGTGGTCTTCACAGGCATCTACCATTCCATGCAGCGTCTGCTGAAGACCCGGATGTTCAGCGACACGCTGTCCCGCATCCACTTCTGGGGGTGGCAGGGCATCATCGTGCTGGCCGCCCTCACCCTCCCCCTGGGGATGACCCAGTCGAAGGAGTACGCCGAGCTCATCTGGCCCATCGACGTGTTGATCACGGTGGTGTGGGTGGTCTTCGCGGTGAACTTCTTCGGGACCATCGCCCGCAGGAAGGTCCAGCACCTGTACGTGGCGATCTGGTTCTACATGTCCTTCGTCATCACCATCGCGGTGCTGCACATCGTGAACAGCCTCGCTATCCCGGCGACGCTCTTCCGCTCCTACCCCATCTACGCCGGGCTCACCGACGCCCTGGTCCAGTGGTGGTATGGGCACAACGCCGTGGGGTTCTTCCTCACCACGCCGTTCCTGGGGCTGATGTACTACTACCTGCCCAGGGCGGCGGAGAGGCCGGTGTACAGCTATCGGCTCTCGATCATCCACTTCTGGGCGCTGGTCTTCCTGTACATCTGGGCGGGACCCCACCACCTGCTGTACTCCGCCCTGCCGGACTGGGCGCAGACCCTCGGCATGGTCTTCAGCGTCGTGCTCATCGCGCCGTCCTGGGGAGGGATGCTCAACGGCCTCCTCACCCTGAAGGGAGCGTGGGATCGCGTGAGGACGGATCCCATCCTGAAGTTCATGGTGGTGGCGGTGAGCTTCTACGGCATGAGCACGTTCGAAGGACCCATGATGTCCATCCGGGCGGTGAACGCGCTGGCCCACTATACCAACTGGGTCATCGGGCACGTCCACTCCGGAGCCCTCGGCTGGGTGGGCATGATCTCCTTCGGCATGATGTACTGGATGGTGCAGAACATCTGGAAGCGGCCCCTGGCCTACCCCTCGTGGGCGTCCCACCACTTCTGGCTGGCGACCATCGGCATCGTGCTCTACACCGTCTCCATGTGGGCGGCCGGGCTCATGGAAGGGCTGCAGTGGCGGGCCCTGAACGACGCCGGGCAGCTGGCCAACCCCATCTTCATGGACATCACGCAGCGGCTCGATCCCTTCCTGTGGCTGCGGGTCATCGGTGGGGGAATGTACCTCGTCGGCGCCGTCATGATGGCGGTGAACTTCTGGCAGACGATCCGCGGTCCGGGTTCGGCGGCAGCCGAGCCGGTGGCCGTGGGCGCGGACTGAGGAGGCCCTCATGAGCAACGAGCACAAGCAGTCCGACAAGGCGTATGGGCGTTTCCACCGTCGGGTGCTGGAGGGCAGAGCCGCGGTGTTCGCCATCGTCACCACCGTCGCCATTTCCATCGGCGGCCTGGTGGAGCTGATCCCGATGTTCACGGCCACGTCGTCCCTCAGCTGGCAGAGGGCCGATTGGGTGACGCCCTACACCCCGCTGGAGGTGGCCGGCCGCGACATCTACATCCGGGAGGGGTGCTACCTGTGCCACTCCCAGATGATTCGACCCATGCGGTCGGAGATCCTCCGCTACGGTGAGTGGACCCGGGCGGCAGAGTACCAGTACGACCGGCCCTTCCTGCTCGGGTCGCGGCGACTGGGACCGGACCTGCAGCGCGTCGGCAGCAAGTACCCCGACGCCTGGCACTACGAGCACATGCGGGATCCGCGGTCCACATCGCCGGGTTCCGTGATGCCGCCCTATGACTGGCTCATCGAGGCCAAGATCGATCCCGAAGACGTGACGAAGTCGGTGGCCGCGCTCTCCAGGGCAGGTACGCCGTACGCGTCCACGGAGCCGGCCTCGGTGGCCACTGCCCTCCAAGCGCAGGGGCAGGAGATCGTCGGAAGCCTCTCCACGGCGGGAATCACGGCCGAGTGGGACGACGAGATCGTGGCCCTCATCGCGTACCTGCAACGCCTCGGCGTCGAAGGAAGAGCCCGTGGTCTTTTTCGCCATCTTCCTGGGGTGGGTGTGGTACGCGTACTCACCGAAGCACAAGCAGCTCATGGAAGAGGCGGCCCAGATGCCCTTCATGGACGGAGGTGACGCGTGAGCAAAGACACCAATCGCCTCCTCGGGCACTCCGACGAGGCGGACGGAATCGACGAATACGACAACCCTCTACCGGACTGGTGGGTCGGTCTCTTCTGGCTCACGATACTGTGGGGCATAGGGTACGGTCTGTGGTACCACGTGGGAGGGCGATCCCAGGAAGGCTACCTGGCGGACGAGATGGCGGCGGCGGAGGCGCAGTGGCCGGAACAGGCTGCCGCGGAGCAGGCCGCAGCAGCCGAGTTCGTCGTGACGTCCGAGGCGGTGAGCGCGGGTGAGGGGGTGTTCCAGCAGAACTGCATGGTCTGTCACGGAGCCGCCCTCGAGGGGGGCATCGGTCCGTCTTTCGTCGACGACGAGTGGATCCACGGAAGGCAGTCCACCGACATCCTCCGGATCATCAGGGAAGGAGTGCCCGCGAAGGGAATGGTGCCCTGGCGGGGGATCCTCAGCCCCGAGCAGATCAACCAGGTGGCCGCCTACGTGATCACGAAGAACAGTGAGGCCACGGGCCGGGCCATGGACGAATTCCGCGGTGGTGGAGAGGACGAGGGGGGCTCCGAGGAGCCTCAGGCTGACGACTCCCCCACCGGCTGACCATAGATCCGTGAGGTGAGGGGGTACGGTGGCCACGGCCGTCGTCCCGCCCTCCCTCCAGGAGGAGTGCGCCATGGCCGTGGCCAGGCTACCCGGCATGACCGGGACGCGGGAGTGGGTCTACCCGCAGTCCATCGGGGGTTCGTTCACCAGCCTGCGGCGATGGACGTTCCTGGGGTTGCACGTGGCGCTCTTCGTGGCACCGTGGATCACCGTCGCCGGTCACCCTCTGGTACTCCTGGACCTGCCCCACAGAAGGGTCCACCTGGCCGGGGCGATCTTCACACCCGCGGACACCATCTTCCTGGTGCTTCTCCTCCTGTTCCTGGCGTTCTCCCTGTTCTTCTTCACGGCCGTGTTCGGGCGGATATGGTGCGGATATGCGTGTCCGCAGACGGTATTCCTCGAGAGCTGGATTCGGCCCATCGAGCTGTGGATCGAAGGCGACCGGACCCGACGCAAGCGACGGGACGCGGGATCCCTGACGTGGGACAAGGCGTGGCGGAAGGGGGTGAAGTGGCTCCTGTTCCTCTGCGTCTCGGTCCTGCTCGGCATGGCGATGACCAGCCTCTTCAGCGGCGCGTGGCCGCTGTGGACGGGCCAGGCGAGCCTCACCGCGTACGCGTTCGTGGCCATCCTCGCCGCGTTCTGGTACCTGGACTTCACCTGGTTCCGGGAGCAGTTCTGCATCTACCTGTGCCCCTACGCCCGCTTTCAGAGCGCCCTCACGGACGACGAGACGCTCCTCATCTCGTATGACGAGAGTCGTGGAGAGCCACGCGGCCCCAAGCGCGGTCCCGAGGGTGGGTGCATCGCGTGTCGGAAATGCGTGGTGGTCTGTCCCCAGGGAATCGACATCCGGGATGGCTTCCAGCTCGAGTGCATCCAGTGCGCCCGATGCATCGACGCCTGCCAGAGCGTCATGGAGCGGTTCGATCAGCCCACCCTCGTGCGCTACTCCTCCATCGCGGTGGACGGTGGGCGGGCCGCGCGCGCCTTCCGGCCCCGCACTCTGGTGTACGGCGGTCTTCTCACCACGCTGACCGCGGCGTCGCTGGTGTTGCTCCTGGGTCGTGTCTCCTTCGAGGCGAGCGTCAACCGTGCACCGGGATCCCTGTTCACCGAGGACGCCAGCGGCTACGTGAGGAACACGTTTCTCCTCAAGATCACGAACAACGAGGCCGCCGGAGCGCCCGTCGACTATCGGATCGAGGTGGACGGACTGGAGCAGGGGGAGCTGCTCACTAACCTCGTGACCGTGGAGTCGGAGGGGAGCAGGACGGTCCCCCTGATCGTCCAGGTGCCGGTCTATGCGGCGGATCGCCGGACCATCCCGTTCACGGTCAGGGTAGCATCCCCCACGGGAGAGCTGCTCCTGCCCACCACCTTCAAGACGGGGGCGAGCATCGGTGGGCAAGACTGAGCGAGACCGCCGACTCATCACGCTCGGTGACGAGTCCGTCTGGCCTGCAATCATCATCATTGCCCTGGCCGTGGTGATGGCGGTGAACGCCGTGTTCATCTACATCGCGGTGACCGGCGCCGAAGACGTGGCGCCGTCCTACGTCGAGGGGGAGCGCTGAGGCCGCCGGCCTCGGCATGACACGAGCCGCGGCATGTCGACACCCGGGCCCGAGGGGCAGCGTGGAGAGGCGAGGGGCGGCGTGCCTTTTGCCCGGAGGGTGGGGATCTCCTCCTGCCCCCACTGTGGCACGCCCGTGGAAGGGGCCCGGGACGCCTTCTGCTGTGCCGGCTGCGAGATGGCGGCCGCGATCATCCGCGGAGCGGGCCTGGAGCGTTACTATGCCGACCGTGAGGCGTTCGCACCCCGGCCCGAGCCCCTGGCCGGGGGTTGGGACACGCTCCCGGTGGAGGTGGATCCCCAGGGGACCTGCGAGATCCGGCTCGCCATCGACGGGCTTCGGTGTGCCTCCTGCGTGTGGGTCGCCGAGAATGTGCTGCAGAGGACCCTCGGGGTGGAGACGGCGACGGTGAGCTACGCGACGGGACGAGCGACGCTCAGGTGGGACCCCGACAAGGTGCGATTGGGCGAGCTGGCGGGGAGGATCGCGGCCCTGGGATACCGGCCACGCCTCCTGGGAGAGGAGGCCAGGCCCGACCGGGACCTGCTGCTGCGCCTCGGTGTAGCGGCCTTTGCCGCCGCGAACGTGATGATGTACGCGGCCGCCCTGTACGCCGGCTGGTTCGGGGGCATGGAGGAGCGTTTCGTGGCGCTCTTCCAGTGGGGATCCCTGATCCTGGCCACTCCGGTGGCCCTCTGGAGCGCCGCACCCTTCTTCGTGGGGGCCTGGGCCGGACTTCGGAGCGGCGTCCTCCACATGGACGTGCCCATCGCCCTGGCCGTGGCGGTGCTGTACGTGCAGGGCTTCGTCGGAACCGTCATGCGGGTCGATACGTACCTGGACTCCCTCACCATGCTGGTGGCCCTCCTCCTCGCCGGGCGCGTGCTGGAGTCGAGGGGCCGGAGGCGGGCGGCAGAGGCCGCCGTCACGCTGGCTGCCACTGTCCCCCCGACGGCTCGCAGGGTGGGGAAGGGAGCGGTGGAGACCGTGGCCTCGAGAGATCTCGTGGCGGGAGACCGGATCGCCGTGGGGGCGGGCGAGGAGCTTCCCGCCGACGGTGTGGTGACGGAAGGAGGGGGCGCCCTGCGCACGGCGCTGCTGACGGGTGAGTCCGCGCCCCAGGATGCGGGTCCGGGCGATCGGGTATGGGCGGGCACCGTGGTGGTGGACGGCGCCTTCACCGTGGAGGTCACGGAGGCGGCGGAGGCCACCGTGATCCACCGCATGGCGGAGGAGCTCCGGACGGCGGCGGACCGGGGCACCCGACCCTCGTCCACGGACCGCATCGCGCCCTGGTTCACCGGAGCGACGCTCATCGTCGCGTCCGGCACGTTCCTGGGCTGGTGGGTGCTCGTGGGGGCAGGGACGGCCCTGACGACCGCCGTGGCCGTCCTGGTGGTGGCCTGTCCGTGCGCCCTGGCCCTCTCCCGTCCCCTGGCCGCGGCGGCGGGCCTGGGAGCGGCGGCACGGCGCGGGCTTCTGTTCCGCTCGGCCGAGGCCCTCCTGGACCTGGCGAAGGTGGACACGGTGGCGCTGGACAAGACGGGAACGGTCACGGAGGGCGCTTTGGACGTGGTGGCTGCCGGCGATGCGGATCTTCGGGTAGCCGCCGGGCTGGAGCGCTTCAGTCGTCACCCGATCGCCCTCGCCGTGGTCCGGGAGGCGGTGGCCAGGGGCATTCCCCTGCCGAGCGCGACGGAGGTGCGGGAGGAGGCCGGCCGGGGCATTGCGGGAGTGGTGGACGGCCGGGAGTGGAGGATCCGGGGGGGCGGCCCGGGGGTGGTCGTGCTGGAGGGCGAGGACGGCTACCGCGGCCTCATTCGGTTGGGGGACTCCGTGCGATCGGACTCGCGGACGGCCGTGACCCGCCTTCGGGAGCTAGGCGTCCATGTCGCCCTGCTGACCGGAGATCACCCTCGAGTGGGTCGGCGCATCGCGGCGGAGGCGGGCATCACCGACGTGATGGCCAGGGTAGACCCCGCGGCCAAGGCACGGTGGGTCCGGGATCGACGCGAGGAGGGGTGCCGCGTTCTGTTCGCCGGGGACGGACTGAACGACGGTCCCGCCTTGGCTGCCGCCGACGTGGGCGTGGCCATGGGCAGCGGGGCCGCGTCCAGCATTCTGACGGCGGACGGAGTCCTGGCGGCGGGATCGGTCCTCCCTCTGGTTGCGGGAATCCAGGCGAGCCGCGCGTGCAGAATGGCCGTACGGTGGAACCAGATCCGGTCCGTTGCCTACAACGTCACGGCCGTGACGGCCGCCGCGGCAGGGCTCATCAATCCTCTTGTGGCCGCCGTGCTCATGCCTCTGTCCAGCTCCGTGGTGATCTGGGGGGCGTCCCGGGTGGAGGTGGCAGTGCGGCGGAGCGAGGCAGGCCCATGAACTCCATCGCGTTTCTCATTCCCATCGCCCTTGGTCTTGCCGGGATCTTCCTCTTCCTCTTTCTGAAGGCCGTGAAGGAGGGGCAGTTCGACGACCTGGACGATCCCCCCCGGCGGATCCTCAAGGACGACTGACAGGTGACTCGGGTGGCCGGGAAAGGGAGCCGGTCGTTGCCTCCCGCCGTGTCGGACGTGACTTTTCCCCTGCCATCGGCGACCGGGCCGTCGTCGTCCGCGTGCTCAGCGGCATTCTCCCTCCAAAGGGGCTCGTGAGATGGAATGGGAATTCATCGCACCGATGATCATGGGCGTCGTGTTCATCCTCACCGTGGGCGGCGTCATGGTGCTCCGCCCCATCGCCAAGCGTCTCGGCGATCTGCTCGAGGTCTACGCTCGGGAGCGACGTGAAGGGCTCGAGGGCGACGTGCACCAGATCCGTGACCTCCTCGAGACGATGAATGCCCGACTCCAGCTCATGGAGGATCGGCAGGACTTCACCGAGCGGCTCCTCACGGGCTCGAGAGATCGGGTGGATGGGGGAGAGGAAGGGAAAGGCGCGTCGTGATCGCCGCGCGGAGGATCTGGATAGCGCTCGTCATGGCCGCGGCCACGGCTCCCGCGCCTGTCCGGGACGTGGCGGCCCAGCAAACCGGCGTGTACCGCGCCCTGACGGTGCAGGCGGCTCCCGGGGACCTGCTGGAGCTCATCGAGCTGTTCCGCGAGGAGCGACAGATGCTGGAGGACCTCGGCGAGGAGCCGCCGCTATGGATGCGCCACTCCCAGGGCGACATCTGGGACCTGCTCCTCCTGTATCCCGTCGGGGACCTGTCGGCGCACTTCGACGCGGCCCGCGTGGGGCGGCGCCATGAGGCGACCACGCGAACGGGTCGCTCGGGTGCCGAGCTCCAGCGCGAGATCGATGCACGGACGGCCTGGCGCGAGGAGGTCTTCGTTCGCGGCCCGGCGACGGAGGCGGTGAAGGGGGCCTGGGCGGATGCCGGATACTTCCACGTGGAGATGTTCGAGGGGCTGGCCGGGAAGCGCGCCGAGCTGGTACGCGAGCGGGAGATGGAGAATGACTACCTCGTCCGGCTGGGCAGGAAGCCGAACCACATCTTCGCCCGCATCGCCGGATCCTCCACGGACGCGTTCACGATCGGCTACTACCGGGATCTGAAGGCGTACGCCAACCCACCGGAGGTCACGCCCGAGGAGGAGGACGCTGCCGCGAAGGCCGCCGGGTTCCGGGGCGCGGCGTTCATCGGCGCCTATCTGCGAGAGCTCATCCTACGCCACCACGACACGCTGGCGGTGCCGATTCCCTAGTCCGGTGTCGGTCGCCTTCCCCTCACGCAGTCCCGCCGAGGCCGAAGTCCTTCATGCGGCGCCACAGGGTGGTGCGGCTCATCCCCAGGATCTCGGCGGCCCGCGTCCGTGACCCGTCCGCCTCCTCCAGAGCCGCCACGATCGCCGAGCGCTCCTCCTCGGGCGACACGGGCCGATACCGTCGGTCGTCACCGAGGGTCGCTCCGTGGGGGTCCCGGATCTCCGGTGGAAGGTGCTGGGCCTCGATTCTCACTCCGCCGGCACGGATCGCGGCGCTCTCCACGACGCTGAAGAGCTCCCGCACATTGCCTGGCCAGTCATGGGCCCGGAGCAGCCGCATGGCCAATGGAGAGAAGGCCACCGCCGGCAGGCTCGGACCGCGCTCACGGACACGCCCGAGGGCGGCCTCGACCAGCAAAGGGATGTCCGAGGGTCGAGCTCGGAGGGGCGGCACGTGGATCTGGAAGACGTTCAGGCGGTAGAACAGGTCCTCCCGGAAGCGGCCGCGCTCCACCTCGTCTCTCAAGCTCCGGTGGGTGGCCGCCACTACCCTAACGTCCACCGCTTCGGCCCGAACCGCTCCCACCGGTAAGACCTCCCGTTCCTGCAACACGCGCAGAAGCCGCTGCTGGAGGGACAGGCTGACGTCTCCGACCTCGTCCAGGAAGATGGTCCCGCCCCGAGCGGCGGCGAAGAGACCGCTCCTGTCCGCGACGGCCCCTGTGAACGCGCCCCGGACGTGCCCGAAGAGCTCGCTCTCGAGCACGCCTTCCGCCAGCGAGGCGCAGTTGACGGGGATGAAGGGTCCGCCCGCCCGTTCCGACAGGTCGTGGACCGCCCGTGCGATCAGCTCCTTGCCCGTTCCGGTCTCGCCGACGATGAGGACCGTGGCCTCGGTGGGCGCCACCCGCTGCACCGCCTCGAAGACTTCTCGCATGGCACGGGAGTGACCCACCATGGTGCCGAAGGCCCCGGGGCGGGCCCGTTCCTCCGACGGCCTCCGCTCCAGGAGCTCCGCCACCTTCGCGCTCAGGATGTCGGGGTCGACGGGCTTGGACAGGAAGTGGTCCGCTCCCCGGTGGAGCGACTCCACCGCGGTGTCGATGGTTCCGAAGCCGCTGATCATGAGAATGGGCGCCCTCAGCCCCCGGGTGCGCAGCACCTCCACCGCGGTGAGCCCATCCATGCCGGGCATGCGGAGATCCAGCAGCACGAGGTCGAAGGACCGGGTCGACAGAAGGTCCACCGCTTCCGCGGCGTCTGCCGCGGTGTCCACCTCGTGCCCATCCAGACGGAGAAGCTCGGCGGTCGACAGCCGGAAGGTCCGATCGTCGTCGACGACCAGCAGGCGACGCGGAGCGTCGGTCATGAGGTGGCCTCCCGCGAGGTTGGTAGCTCCAGCTTGAAGATGGCCCCCTGGGTGTCCGTCCGGTTTCCGGCGGTCAGCTGTCCGCCGTACCGACGGACGAGTCCGTGGGCAACCGACAGACCGAGGCCCACGCCGGTGACGGCGTCCTTGGTGGTGAAGAAGGGATCGAAGACGTGGGGAAGCACGTCCTCGGCGATGCCCGGCCCCCGGTCCAGGACCTCGAGGGCGACGGTGGATCCGTCTCCGCGGATGCGGACCTCCACCGTCGATTCCGATCCGGCAGCTTCCCAGGCGTTCTCGACGAGGTTGAACAGGATCTGTTTGAGGGCATCCGGAGGAAGGGCCGCGTCGGTCGGTCCGGGTCCCAGAACCTCCACGTCCACGCGGACGGGGGTCTCCCCGACGCCCACCAGAGACGCCACCTGACGGGACACCGCTGCGGCGTCGCATCCCCCCGCCGCGGGATCCGCAGGGCGGTTCAGATCCAGCAGGTGCTCGGCCAGCTCGTGCATCCGCAGGAGCTCGTCGATGGCCATGTCGGCGAATCGCGAGCCGTCGCTACCTTCGGGAAGACCCCGCCTGACCACCTCGAGGCAATTGCGGACGTTCGCGACGGGATTGCGGATCTCGTGGGCCAGCTCCGCCGCCATCCGTGCGCTGGACGCCATCCGGTCCTGCCGGATCAGCTCGGCCTGCAGCTCGCCGAGCTTCCGTTGACGCTCCTCCAGGGCCTGGTTGGCCTGGGCAAGCTCCTGGAGGCGGCTCCGCAGGCTCTCGCGCATCGTTCGGAAGGACGAGCCGAGGCGATCGATCTCCTCCAGGCGGGACGAAGGCACAGGCGACTCGAAGTCCCCCTCGGCGATCCGGCCGGCGGCCTCGGCGAGCCCGCGAACCGGCCGGATCAATGCCAGAGCCACGAGCGAGCCCACGCCGAGGGCGAGGGCCAGGGTCAGGAGGCCGGCCAGAAGCGCACCGCCCCGGACCGCCGAAAGGGCATGAAGCTCCTCGGCCACCGTCCTGCTGAACAGCACGGTGCCGGCGTCGCCGAGCTCGCCGCGGGCCATCCAGGTCGCCTCTCCCGCGGCCGAAACCTCGCGGACCTTGTCGTCCGGCCCCCGCGGCGGTCCCCCCGCTTCGGCCTGCACCACGGCCTCGGACTCCGATGGCTCCAGCGTGGACGCCACGGTGTTGCCGTCGGGTCCCACGATGGTCACGTCCGCCCGGGCAAGGGCAGACAGCGTGGTGGCCAATCCCTGGCCGAGCTCCGTGGCCGAGCCCGCCGCCCCGATCCAGCCCTCCCCTCCCTGCAGAGGGGCGAGGGCCACCGCCCGAGGAATCCCGTCCCGGTATACGTACTCCACCGCCGAGCCGCCGGCTCGGAGGACGTCGATGAGCGAGGGAGGCAGGAGCGGCCCCACAACGGACGACCCGTCAGAAGCGACCAGGATCGCGTCCTCGTCGTAGGCCGCTGCCGTCGTCCGGGCGATGGTCGCGGCTTCCTGGAGCCTGCCGGCCGCCACGGCCTCCACCAGGCCGTCGGCCGCCGCCACGGACATGGCGTGCATGGCGAGAGCCTCGGCTTCGGCCTCCTGGCGGCTCTCGAGAATCATCGGCGCTCGGCCCAGGTCCTCCATGGCGGTCCGCCTCAGCTCGGCGTTCACCCGCCTGTCCAGCGCGACGGCTGCCGGCACCAGAGAGGTGACGAGGGCCGCGGCGAGCAACAGGAGAAGCGCGAGCAGGAGCGGTACGCGCACATGGTTCTTCATTTGTTGAAAGTAGGGTCGGCATCCGCTGCGTGAAACGACGAGGCCGGGACCGGGGACGAAGGGGCCTTCACGTCACCGGGCCCGGCTCTCGCGTCTCTCAGCTCAGGGGGCGGATCGTCACCTGGATGACGTCCCCCACCTCGGGGTATCGATATCCGTCATTCACCTGGCGCACCGAGCCGCCCTCGTCGGGACCCGTATCCGGTCCCGTCTGCCGGGGCGCCTGGTTCAAGCCGACGCCCGGCATCTCGTTGACCTCCGTGCCCGCGTCCCAGAGGAGGACCATACCGGTCAGGTCCCCGTTCAGCGGTGTGCCACTCGGGAAGAGGTCGATCCCCGTCTCGGCGGGAGCGAAGAAGAGGTCGTTGCTCTGGACGAGCATGGTGGCGAAGGAAAGGCGATCACCGGGCTCGGCCGTGAACGTGAAGACATACGCTTCCCCGGGAAAGGCGGGGGCCGGCGTGGACGCGCCAGCGGGCGTGGTGAAGGCATCGGACTCGCTCGCCAGCGGATTGGCGCCGAGAGCGTCCACGAGCCCGGATGGATCTCCGTCCTCGGCCAGGGCCTCGAGACCCATACCGGCGTCGGGCATGCCGGCGTGGAAGAGCAGCGATGTGGTCGTGTGCACGACGAAGACGCCCGGGGCGATGGGAGAGGTGAGCCCGGTGCGCTCGCCCAGGATGCCGGCCAGGCCGGCGACGCTCCCGTCCTCGGCCAATCCCTCCAGGCCCTCGCCCCGATCGGCCTCTGCTTCCGTGAAGAGGGGGTCGGGCCCGCCGTGGACCACCCACACGCCGGGGGCGAGGGGTACCGGATGCGTCATGCCGTCGGACGTCGCCAGTGTCCCGGCGTCACTCAGGTTCTCGATTCTCGCCCGGAAGGACGTGGCGCCGGTGCTGTGGAGAGTCACACGGAGGACCTCGGTGACGGCCGGCAGGTTGCCGAACGTGTCGGCGGCCCGCCGGACGGAGGAGTCGTCGTCGGAAGCCCCCGTATCCGGTCCCGCCTGACGCGGAGCCTGGGTGTCCCCGAGCCCCGGCTCCTCGTCCGCCTCCGTGCCGGCGTCCCACAGATAGACCAGGTGGGTGACGTCGCCGGTCACCTGCTGGCCGGCGTCGTCCCAGAGAGGAATGCCCTCTCCATCGGGCGCGTAGAAGAAGTCGTTGGATTGGACGAACATGGTGGCGAAGGACAGGCGCATTCCCGGCGCCGCGTCGAAGTCGAACTCGTAGACTCCGCCCGGCAGCAGCGGCCCTGGCTCGGCCTGTCCTGCAGGCGTCGTGAACATGCCGGACGCCGCGAACTCGAAGACCGCGGACACGTTCCTGATGGTGACCTCGAAGGTCTCCGTGGCCGATGGCGTCGTCGTCCCGTCCTCGCAAGCGACCAGTGCCAGGGCCGACCCCAGCGCAAACACCCCTCTCGTGTAACGATGCATGCTTCCCTCCTCCCGTCTGGTGACGTCCCGACCTCCGGGACTCGATTGGCTCGAACTCGGTCCGGGGAGGAACAACCCGCGTGCCAGGATCCGGGACGACGTGGGTCGAGGTCCGAACTCTCTGGGGACAAAGAGGATACGGCGCCAGCTCAGGGGGTGGGGCACCTGAGAGGCGTCGTTTCAGGAAACGCTCGGAGGCGGGCGGTGAAACGCCCCCTGCAACGGATCAGAGGCGCGGGGAATCGGGACGTGACCGCCGAGCGCGGTCAGCCACCCTCCGGCTCGTCGTAGGGCATGGCTCCGAAGCCGAGGTGCTTTCGCAGGAACGCGAGCTGCCCGAGGTGATACGAATCGTGCTGCATCAGGAAGGCCAGCATTCCCAGGGTCGTCGGATCGTCCACGGGAAAGCGCGTGGGCGCCTCGGCGTCCCACACGGCGCCGTCTAGCACGGCGATACGGTCGGTCAGCCGCCGGCTCACTTCCTCCCAGGCCGCGACCACCTCCAGGAGCGGAGGGAGCGCGCCGACCTCGTCGATGCTGCTGACGGCGTCCAGCCCGTAGGCGGCGAACGGCGCGACCCGCTCACCCCCGAGGCTGCCCAGCAGGTAATCCCGCGCGTCGACCAGATGGACGGCGATGAACGTGAGATGGTTCGTCCGGTCGCTCACCCGGGTGGTGCCGGCGGCGTCGTCCACGTCGCGCAGGCAGTTGAGGAAGAGCCGGGTGTTGGTGCGCAGGATCTCGACGAGAGGAGCGACGCGTGCATCCATGCCCCACTCTTGCTCACTGCGACGGGGCGCGCAAGTTGAGCGGCGTCCTCCGGATGGCCCATGACCAGGAATACGAAGCGATGCGAAGGAAGATCGTAGGAGCACGACCCGGGACCTGGATGCTCACGCTGACGCTTCTGGCCCTCCCTGCCGCAGCTTGGGCGCAGGACCCGTGGGATGCGGTCCTCGAAGCCTTCGCCGCGCAGCTGTCCGCAGACGTGGAGACGGACGCCGTCGGTGGCATCGTAGCCGGGGTGATGGTGGATGGTGATCTGGTCTGGGCCAGGGCCTTCGGGCTGGCCGACCGCGACCGAGGCATTCCCATGGGCACGGCGTCCATCTCGCGGACCGGCTCGATCTCCAAGTCCGTCACCGCCGCGCTCATGATGCGGTTGGTGGACCTCGGCGTCGTGCGCCTCGACGATCCCGTGGAGGGCCGCCTTCCCGAGATCGGGCTCATCCGGGATCCACCGCCGGGGGCACCACCCATCACGTTCCGGCACCTGGCCAGCCACACGGCGGGGATCATCCGGGAGCCCGAGCTGGAGGGTGCCGCCGCCGGCCCCATCGGGCAGTGGGAGGACAAGGTGATCTCCTCGCTGGCGGCCACCCGGTACGATTCGGTTCCCGGCGCGCGCTACCAGTACTCCAACATCGGCTTCGGCGCCCTCGGCCTGGCGCTCTCCCGGGCAGCTGGACGGTCCTTCATGGACCTGGTGGAGCAGGAGATCTTCGATCCTCTCGGCATGACGGGATCGGCCTTCGTCATCGGCGACCTCGAGGGACGCCTCGCCCGCGGCTATGTGAATGGGCGGGACGGGACCGTGGACGCCAGTCGGCCAGCCGCCGAGCACGAGGGAAGGGGATACAAGGTGCCGAACGGCGGAGTGTACTCGACGGTGGCCGATCTGGGGCGGTTCATGGGCGCCCTCAGCGGAGTGCCGGGGCTGCGGATCCTGTCCGAGGAGAGTCGCCGGGAGATGCTCCGGGTGCAGACGCCGGATGACCTGTCCCGTGGCTACGGCCTCGGGTTCTCCCTGCAGACCGACTCGGCGGGGCGCACCATGGCGAGCCATGGAGGAAGCGTCGCGGGGTATACGGCCCATATGGCCTTCGACCCCGACGCGCGCATCGGTGCCGTGCTCCTGCGGAACTACCAGCGCGGCGCCACCAACCTCGGGTCGGCCACCCAGGCCCTCGTGCGCGCGCTGAGGAGGACGGATCGTCGGTAACGGGGCTTGCACCAAAAGGTGCAATCTACTTGATTCAAGGCACCTGCCCTCATTCGCGACATCCCAGATGACCTCCACGTGGCTGACCCGCCTCGGCGGGTGACCACGTTTCAGCGGAGCCGCCTGTCGGCTCGGAAGATCTGTACATGACCTCGGCGAAGGTGATGAACCGCTGGCTGGTGGTGGCCGGCGGCATTCTCATTCAGGTATGTCTCGGCGCCATCTACGCTTGGTCGGCCTTCACGGCCAAGCTCACCGCTGCGCCCTTCGCGCTCACCCGGACCCAGACGCAGGTGATCTTCTCCGTGGGCCTGCTCTCGTTTGCCGTGGTCATGGCCCTGGTGGCCGGCCGATGGCAGGCGAGGTCGGGACCGCGGATCGTGGCGGCCACCGGGGGAGCGGTGTTGGGGCTGGGGTATGTCTTCGCCGGTCTGTCGGGTACGAGCTTCGTGGGGATGCTGGTGGGGATCGGGCTCCTCGGCGGAGCCGGCATCGGCCTGGCCTACGTCTGCCCCATCGCGGCCCTCGTGAAGTGGTTCCCCGACAAGAAGGGCATGATCACCGGCCTGGCGGTGGCGGGGTTCGGCTTCGGGGCCCTGGTGTGGATCAAGCTCACGGGAGGCTTCGCCTTCGGCCCGGTCGATCTGACCCCCGGATGGTCGGGGCTCTACGGGGCCGGATGGACGGTGAGCCAGGTCTTCCTGCTCTACGGCGTGCTCTTCGCCGGGCTGGTTGGACTGGGATCTCTGGTGATGGTGAACCCGCCGCGCGGCTGGCAGCCGGACGGGTGGGTCGCTCCCACCGCTTCGGCGGCCTCCGGCGGCGTCGAGTTCGCCGCCGGCGACATGATTCGGACCCGGCAGTACTGGGTGCTCTTCTCCATCTTCACGGTGGGAGCCCTGGCCGGCCTCATGGTCATCGGCATCATTCGGCTCTTCGGCATCGATGCCCTCACGGCCACGGGCGTCGATGTCGCCCAGGCGACAGCGATCACCGGCACGGCCATGGGGCTATTCTACGCCCTGTTCAACGGGCTGGGTCGGATCGTCTGGGGTGCCATCTCCGACAAGCTGGGCCGCCGGGCCTCCATCGCGGTCATGAGCCTCATCCAGGGCGTCATGATGATCCTCTTCTTCTTCATCGGAGGGTCGGAGTGGGGCCTCTACCTCGGGGCCGCCCTCATCGGGTTCAACTTCGGCGGCAACTTCGCTCTCTTCCCGGCGGCCACGGCGGACCTATTCGGGAACGACAGCGTGGGTATCAACTACCCGTGGGTCTTCCTGGCCTACGGCGTGGGGGGGCTCTTCGGGCCGATACTCGGGGGGTATATGGGTGACACCGGGGCGTGGGCGTGGGCGTTCATCCCTGCGGGAGTCGCGTGCCTGGCCGCGGCGGCCCTCGCGCTCACCCTGCGGCCGCCGGAGGGACGCGGCGAGGAAGCAGTGAGGGAGCCGGAGCCCGAGGACGCCGTGGCGATCGCGACCGTCGAGACGAGGGAGGAGGGCGAGCTGGTCGGGGTGTGAGGCTGCCTCGCCAACCGCGGCCGGCCCGAGCCGGTGAGGGGGAGAGTCGCCCCCCCTCCTGACATGGCACGGGAGTCGGGGTACGTTCTGCCCTCCGATGCCGACTCCTCCTCCCCGATTCGGGGCCCGCTCCATGTCGCCTCTTCCCCGTCCTCCTCTTCGGACGAGCCTGGGTCTGATCGTGATCGTGACCGTGGCCGGGGCCGTTTTACGCCCCGCCCCGGCGGCGGCCCAGGTGGTGGAGCCGCGGTATCCCGTGGAGCGCACCGAGCTGGGTGGACGCGTTCACGTCCAGCTCAACACCACCTCCGGCGAGGACGGCCCGGCCTCGGAGCTTCTGGTGCGCAGGGCCCGCATCTGGGTGGCCACGCGAGTCAATGACTGGATCGACGGGGCCGTGCAGGTGGACGTCTCGGGCGCGTCGGCGGTGGCGCGCTTCGCCTTTGTCCGCCTCTCCCTGAGCTCCGCTGCCCGGCTGTCCTTCGGACAGTTCAAGAGGGCCTTCGACAACTTCGAGCTCACCTCCTCGTCGCAGATCCTCGTGGTGGAGAGGGACGGAGACGTGCGGGGCGCAGGCAGCTGCACGGGTGTGGGTGGCGTCTGCTCCTACTCGAGGTTCTCCGAGAAGCTCCTGCTCTCTTCCCTGGACGTGGGCGTGCTGCTCCAGGGAGAGGTGGCCGAGGGCCGGCTCGCGTATGTGCTCAGCGCGACCAACGGCCCGGGCCCCAACGCGGCGGAGGAGAACGACGCCAAGTCGCTCTCGGGGAGGGTGGAGTGGAGTCTCGGCGGGGAGGTGAGGCTCGGAGCCAACGGCGCCCTGCATGACTACCCCAACCCCGTCACCGACACGGACCACTTCGCCCGGGCAGCGGCCCTCGACGTGGAGGTCGGCGACTTCGACGCGGGGCTGCATCTCCAAGCCGGTCTCATGCTGGGAGACAACTGGCGCAATCTGGACGCAGCAGGAGACGAGAGCCGGTTCCTGACGTGGCAGGGTATCGCCACGTATCGGATCCCCCTGGACACGGCGGCACACGTCCGTGCCGTCGAGCCCCTGGCGCGGGTGAGCTGGGGTGATCCCGACCGCGACGCCACCCACGACGCCGGCCTGCTCCTGACGCCGGGTGTGATGGTTCACTTCCAGGGTCGGAACAAGATCGCCGTCAATGTCGATCTGTGGCGACCCCAGGAGGGAGCCACGCGCTGGAGCCTGAAGGCTCAGAGCTACCTGTACTTCTGAGGGGTCCGGCGGGGGCCCCCCCGTGGAAGAGCCCCCCCGGGTCAGCGGGCGCCCCCGCCCGTTCCCGATCCGTCGGTGGCCCGGTACCGGAACGCGCGGTGGGGATAGGGGGGCGGCGCCGGCACCCCTCTCGGGTCCTCGGCGATCTTGTCCCTCAGGTAGCGAATGGCGGCTTCGAGCTGCGCGTCCTCGCCCTGGAACGTGGCGTGGGGGAGGTTGTCCACCACGATGTCGGGCACGACGCCGATCTGCTCGATGAGCCACTCTCCCTCGGGGCCGTAGACTCCCATGGACGGTGCACGGGCGAGGCCTCCGTCCGTCAGTCGGTTCCGGCTCCCGAGCCAGATCTCCCCTCCCCAGGTCCGCATCCCGATGACGGGTCCCAGGCCGAGGCGGCGGAAGCCATCGGCGAACGCCTCTCCGTCGGAGGCGGTGTTCTGGTCCACCAGGACCACCATGTGTCCGCGGAAGGCATACTGCATGTTCCAGCTGGGCTCCCCCACGTTCTCCTTCCAATACATCCACGCCCGGCGCATCAGCTTCTCGAGGATGAACGAGTCGATGTTCCCCCCGGAGTTCCGACGCACGTCGATGATGAGCCCCTGCCGATTGAAGACGGGATAGAACTGTCGGTACCACTCGGTGAGGTTGCCGCCGCCCATGGCGCGGAGGTGCACATAGCCGATGGCGCCCCCGCCCTTCTCCTCCACTTCCATGCGCCGGGTGTGCTCCCAGTCCGAGTACCGGAGGCTGCGCTCGTCGGAGATGGGCGTGACCACGATGTCCCGGGACGACGCTCCCGGCCGGTGCAGGGCGAGACGTACCTGCTTTCTGGCCTGGTTCCTCAGCAGCGCGCCGACGTGATGCACGCTGGAGGTGGCCACCCCGTTCACGGCGGTGATGATGTCGCCCTCCCGGACGTCCAGATACGGATCCGCCAGGGGAGACATCTCCGCGGGGTAGTCGGGGTCGGATCGGTAGATGTAGTCGATCCGATAGCCGCCACCGGCAGGGTCCCGCGTCAGGCGGGCTCCCAACGATGCGACGCCCACGTCGTCGTCGCCGGCGCGGGTGTCGCCGCCGCGCACGCTGGTGTGGAGGGCGGAGAGCTCTCCGATGACCCGGCCGATGACGTCGGAGAGCTCGTCGCGCGTGGTGACCCGGTCCACCAGAGGCAGGTACTTGTCCTTCACGGCCTCCCAATCGACGCCGTGCATGCCGGGGTCGTAGAAGTAGTCCCGTTCCATGCGCCAGGCATCGACGTAGATCTGCCGCCAGTCCTCGCGGACGTCGATGGGAAAGGCCCACCCCGACAATTCGACCCGGGCCTCGGCGAGGTCGCCGGCACGCTGGGGTCGAGCGTCGATGATGTGCAGATTGTCACGCTGGCGAACCAGCAGCTTCTTCCCGTTCGCGCTCATCTCGTAGGACGAGACCCCTTCCGCCACGGTTATCCGCTCGGGATCCACCGATCCGATGCGCACAGCTCCGAGATCGCCGCCTCCGAACTGACCCGACTCGCGAGACAGGAAGAAGAGGGCGTCGGCGTTGGCGCTCAGGCCGGCGTAGTTTCCGGCCGGGATGGGGACCTTCCGCACGCGGCGCTGGATGCCATCCCGGTCGATGACGACGGGCGCCGCTTCGTCCGGCTCCTCGGCCGGGTCGGACGCCGCCAGCTCGTCGTCGGACCGGAAGGGAGAGCGCACCCCGGGCCGCAGCGCCATCTCGTAGACCTCCCAGGTTTCGTCGAAGTACGGCTCGGGCTGCCGGCTGCCCCATGGGCTGCCGACGCGGGAGCGCAGGTTCCGGTCCGACAGGAAGTACAGGAAGTCGCCGCCCCACGCGGGTGACTGGCTGTTCACGCGGTCCGACGTGAGCACCGTGAGGGTCTCCTCCCGTGTGTCGAAGAGCTTGATCTGGCTGAACGTGTTCAGGGCGGTCTCCACGAACGCCAGCCAGCGTCCGTCGGGAGACCACGCCGGCTGCCGCACTCCCTCGCGATGCTCGTTGACACGCCGCTGGCGGCCGCTTTCCACGTCGAGGATCCACAGATCACGCCAATGGTCCACATACGCCAGGGATCGGCCTTCGGGGGAGGGCACGCCCTCGTACCGGAGCACCTGGCCATCGTCGGTAAGGGCCTCGCCTTCGCCCACGCCGTCGGCCGGCAGGGTCACCCACTCGAACTCGCCGGATTCGTCGGACAGGGCCACCACCGTCTCGGAGTCCCCCAGGAACGTGGCGTCCCGATACCGCACGCCAGGCTTCACCGGGGCTCGTACGAGGCGACCGTCGCCCGCGGGAGCCACGAAGACCCGGCCCCGGGCCGTCAGGGCCACGCGCTCGCCGTCGGGGCTGAGGTGGGCGGACGTGAGGTAGCCCATGGGCTCGTCCACCCACTTCTCCCGGAGCTGGTCGAAGTCGGAGGCCAGCGTGATCGGCACGAGCCGATCCTGCCCGGACCGGATATCGTGGAGGCGGAGGTCGGCCCCCAGCTGGTACACGATCCGACCCGCCTGCAGGTCCGGGTTCTTCACGTCCCAGCCGCTGTGGGCGGTGTGCTGGCGCACGTCACCGCCGGTCTCGTCCATGGACCACAGATTCATGGTTCCGTCACGGTCCGTGACGAAGTAGACGCGCCCGTCCCACCAGAGGGGCGAATGGCTCTCGCCTTCGTAGTCCCCGGTGAGCTCGACGGCTTCGACGGAGCCGGCCCCGAACTTCCACACGTCCCGGGCCGTCCCACCTCGGTATCGCTTGGTGACGTTGTTGTGGTATGCGGGACGCACGAAGTAGAGGTCGCCCTCGGCGCTGAAGCTCCCCTCGGTGGCGGTGTACAGGGGCACCCGCTCGACGGTGCCGACCTCGAGATCCAGGGCCACCAGCTGGCTCTGGGGCAAGGTGGAGTAGTGACTGGTGGTGTAGACCAGCCGGCCGTCCGGAGTCCAGGTCGTAGCCATGGAGGCTTCGGCCTCGAAGGTGCGGCGCACGGGGAGGCCGCCCTGCACGGGCATGGTATAGAGCTCCGCCGGACCTTCGTACCGTGCGGTGAAGGCCAGGGTGGCTCCGTCGGGAGAGATCGCCGGGTCGGTCTCCTCGGCGGGGTGGGTGGTCAACCGCTGCGCGACTCCTCCCTCGGTGGAAACCCTCCAGAGGTCGCCTTCCGCCGCGAAGACAATGAGATCACCGTGGAGAGTGGGGTAGCGGTAGAAGCCCAGAGTGCCGTCGACAGCCGCGGATGGCTGTGCAACGGAGGCGGCGGGGACAAGGGCCAGCGCGAGGAGGCTGGCCGAGAGGCGGGCCATCATCGTCGTCCTCCGGCAATGGTGTGTGGCTCATGATCGTACGGTTGCCCTCCCTCCCCCACAATGCGTAGGCTGCGGGCAACCAGGAGACACCATGGACCGACGAGACTTCCTGCTGGGAGCGGCAGCGGCCGCGCTGGGCGCGGGCGGAATGCCACGTGAGGCGCACGCACGCTCGGGCGGCGATCCCGGGCGCGCCTTCCGCGACCCCTCAGCCCTCATCATGGATGCCATGGGCGAGCTGCGGCCCATCTACGAAGCCTCCCTCGTCCGAGAGATGCTGGCCAGCGGCATGGACTCGATCACGGTGACCCTGTGCGATCCCAAGCCCACGGGGTCCGAGGCCGTCGAGCTCGCCATCGACGGACTCCTCGAGTACGACCGCATGATCGCGAGGCACCCCCAGCTTCTCGTCAAGGCCACGTCGGTAGGGGACGTGGTGACCGCCCGGGAGTCTGGCCGCATGGCGGTCTTCTACCTGTATCAGAACGCGGAGCAATTCGGAGACGACCTGGACCGGGTGGACATGTTCTACCGGCTGGGGTTGCGCAGCTCCCAGCTCACCTACAACGAGCGAAACCGGTTCGGCGTCGGCTGCCGGACGCAGGGGGACTCGGGCGGCCTCACGGACGCTGGCCGGGCTCTGGTGGAGCGCATGAACGACGTGGGGATGCTGGTGGATCTGGCCCACGCCAACGAGCGGACCATGGCAGCCATCATCGCCCACTCTCGGATGCCGGTCATCAACTCCCACACAGGATGCGACGCCGTGCACCCCCACGTCCGGAACATGTCCGATGCCAACATGAGGGCCACGTCCCGGCGCGGAGGCGTGGTGGGAGTCTGTCAGCTCAGGCCGTTCCTCACCTACGAGAAGTCCGACAACCTCCACGCGTACTTCGACCATATCGATCACGCCGTGAACGTCTGCGGCATCGAGCACGTGTGCATCGGGTCGGACCGGGATCACCGCGTCATCGTGATGACACCGGAGTACGAGGCGGAGCTGCGGGCGGAAGAAGGCAGCCAGGTCGTGAGCAGCGAGCTGCCCTACTTCATCGACGAGCTCAACGGCCCCCGCAGGATGGAGGTGGTGTGGGACGGCCTCGTGGCTCGAGGGTACTCCGAGGACGAGGTCGAGAGGATCATGGGTCTCAACCTCCTTCGCCTCTACGGGGAGGTGATCGGATAGGTTCGTGGGAGGCCTGCGGGGAAGGGCGGGACGTCCTCCCCGCTCCCGCCCGCCTCGAGGCGGTATGGCGCGCCGTGCCCCGCGGCCCTAGCCTGAGAGGCCACTCTTGATTCGAGGCCCACCATGACTCCGCAGCCAGCGTTTTCGCCGTCGCGCGGGACCCTCACGCCGCTCCCCTTCTCGGCCGCTGCCGTCGCGCTCCTCCTCTCCGCCTGCCAACCCGGCGGTGATCGTATCACCGTCGAGGTCACCTTTCCGGAAGCACGCAGCGCCGAGGCGCTGGATGGCCGGCTCATCCTGGTCCTGTCGCAACGGGACGAGGGCGAGCCGCGCTTTCACGTCACCGATGGGACGGGTGCCCAACCCGTGTTCGGCATCGACGTCGAAGGATGGGTGCCGGGCGAAGCCGCCGTGCTCACGGACTCGGTCTTCGGCTTTCCGGTGCGGCGCCTCGGCGACCTGCCGTCGGGCACCTACCGGGCCCAGGCGATCCTGAACCGGTACGAGACCTTCACCCGCTCCGACGGTCGGACCGTCAAGCTGCCGCCGGATCGGGGAGAGGGGCAGCAGTGGGCGCGAAAGCCGGGCAACCTCTACAGCGAAGTGACCCAGTTCACCGTCGGCGGCGGAAACGGAACCGACCGGCTGGAGCTCAGCCTGGATCAGGCGATCGAGGCCCTGCCCGACCCGGCGTCGCTGGAGACCGAATGGGTGAAGTTCGTGCGGATCCGCTCCGAGCTCCTTTCGGATTTCTGGGGCACGGACATGTATCTGGGCGCCTGGGTCCTGCTCCCGGATGGCTTCGACGACCATCCCGAGGCCCGCTATCCCCTGGCCATCTTCCACGGACACTTCCCGGCGTCGTTCTCCGCCATGCGCACCGAGCCACCCGACACGACGCAGCCGTGCGTTTACAGCGCGCGCTTCCGGTTGGACTGCTACAACCACGTGCAGCAACGCCATCAATACGAGCTCTACCAGCAGTGGACGTCCCCGGGGTTCCCGCGCCACCTGGTCGTGGAGATACAGCATCCCACACCGTACTACGATGACTCCTACGCCGTGAACTCGGAGGCCCAGGGTCCATACGGGGACGCCATCATGCGGGAGCTCATCCCGGAGATCGAGCGGCGCTTCCGGGGGATCGGCGAAGGATGGGCACGCTTCACGTACGGTGGCTCCACCGGGGGCTGGGAAGCCATGGCGGTGCAGGTGTTCTACCCCGACGACTTCAACGGGGCCTTCGTGGCGTGTCCCGATCCCATAGACTTCCGCGCCTACACCGTGGTGAACATCTACGAGGACGAGAACGCCTACTACCTGGACGAGGCCTTCAAGAAGACGCCACGCCCGGGACGTCGGGACTGGCTGGGTCACGTGGATCGCACCCTCGAGGAGTCGAACCACCTGGAGCTGGTCCTCGGAACGAAGTCGCGGTCGGGCCAGCAATGGGACATCTGGGAAGCCACGTACTCGCCGGTGGGTGAGGACGGCTATCCGCGCCGGATATGGGACAAGGTGACGGGAGAGATCGACCACGAGGTGGCCGAGCACTGGCGCGAGAACTACGACCTGGTCCACATCCTGCAGCGCGACTGGGAGACCCTCGGCCCACGGCTGCAGGGCAAGCTGCACATCTACGTCGGCGACATGGACAACTACTACCTCAACAACGCCGTGTATCTGGCGGAGGAGTTCCTGGAGTCGACGACGGCTCCCCGCTACGGCGGCGTCGTGGATTACGGGGACCGGGCCGAGCACTGCTGGAACGGCGACCACGGTCAGCCGAATGCGGTGAGCCGTCTGCGCTACATCCAGATGTACGCGCCCGAGATGGTTCGGAGGACGATGGAGAGCCATCCTCCCGGCGCGGACTTGACCAGCTGGCGATACTGACCCCCAGATCCCCCCCCGGGGGCCGTGCACACGCTCAACCACCAGGAGGGGTGGGGACGATGACACCGAGGATCCGGGAGCTGACGGCTGCCATCTCCTGCTGTGTGGCGGCGGCATGCATCGAGAGCGGCCTACCGGAGCGACAGGAGGAGGAGGCCGCCCCCGACACGGTCGAGGCGACGCCGGACTTCATCCAGGAGGCCGTCTGGTCGGCGGATGGCCGCCGACTGGTGGCGTCGTGGCATCGGGGCGGGCAGTACAGGCTGTACGGGCTTCACGCCCCCTACCCGGACGGGTCCCTTCCGGAGCCCGGGTCCGGGATTCCCATCACCTCCGGTGATGGCATGTGGGCCACGTGGGCGCCCGACGGACTGTGGGTGGCCTTCGCGACCCGACGGGACGGGAACGGCGAGGTCTACCGGGTGCGCCCGGACGGGACGGGGCCCGAGAACCTCACCCGGCACCCGGCGAACGACGGCGAGCCCGCCTATTCGCCGGACGGACGCCGAATCGTCTTCACCACGGACCGCGAGGAAGGCGGCCCGAGCCTGTGGATCATGGCAGCCGACGGGTCGGACCCACGACCGCTCGCCCCGAGCCTTCCCGGGGACGTCCAGTACGGACCCGCGTGGTCTCCGGACGGGACACGCATCGCCTTCTACGCATCACAGGAGGGAGAGCCCGACGTCGTCTGGATCACCGCGGCCGACGGCAGCGCCACCGGCCGACTCGGCGAGGGGGTCTTCCCCGCCTGGTCGGCGGATGGGGAGCGGATCTACTTCGACCAGAACGATTCCATCTTCTGGAGGCCGGTCAACGGGGGGGGGCGGAGGCTCGTGGTGGCGGACGGCTTCGCCGCTCGCCCGTCCCCCGACGGGAAGTGGATCTCCTTCGTGCGGGGAGGGTGGCCGATGTCGGTGCTCTACCTGCTGAGCCTGGACAGCGGGATGGAGACTCGCATCACGCCCTGAAGAGGGGCCGCGAAGACACCGACATGCACCTTCCCATCCTTACCGACGTCCTCGTCCTCCTGGGTGTCTCCCTGGGGATCGTCTATCTGACCCGCGGCGTGAGGATGCCCTCCCTGCTGGGCTTCCTCATCACCGGCGTGCTCCTCGGGCCCCACGGCCTCGGGGTGGTGGACAGGGTGGAGGAGGTGGAGCAGCTCGCGGAGGTCGGCGTCATTCTGGTCCTGTTCGTCATCGGACTCGAGTTCTCCCTCAAGGACCTCCTGCGCATGCGCGCCTCCCTGTTGGTAGGAGGCACGATCCAGGTATTCGGAGTCGTCGGGGTCGCCTTCGCTCTTCTGACGGCCCTTGGCGTGCCGCCGCGACAGGCGGTCTTCGTCGGGCTCATCGCCAGCCTCAGCAGCACCGCGGTTGTGCTCACCCTGTTGCAGCAGCGAGCCGAGGTGGACGCCCCGCACGGTCGGGCCAGCCTCGCGATCCTCATCTATCAGGACCTGATGATCGTCCCGATGATGCTGATCATCCCCGTCCTCGGGAGTGGCGGCGGATCCCTGGCGCCGGCCCTGGGTGCTTTCGCCGTCAAGACCTTGGGCATCCTCGTCCTCGTCATCGTCTCGGCCCGATGGGTGGTCCCCCA
This sequence comes from Gemmatimonadota bacterium, assembly GCA_039589955.1. GTDB lineage: Bacteria > Gemmatimonadota > Gemmatimonadetes > Longimicrobiales > Gaopeijiaceae > SZUA-318. The sequence goes on from JBDHGI010000017.1 coordinate 28,785, forward strand.
GGTGTTGGATCGGATCGTCCGGACCCGCAGCCGGGACCTCTTCCTGCTCGCCGTCGTGACGTTGTGCCTGCTGGTGGCCTGGGGAGCCGCCGAGGCCGGTCTCTCGCTGGCGCTCGGGGCGTTCCTGGCGGGTCTGATCATCTCGGAGTCCGAGTACAGTCTCCAGGCCATGTCGGATATCCTGCCCCTCCGGGATCTCTTCGCGAGCTTCTTCTTCATCTCCATCGGCATGCTCCTCGACGTCGGGCTCGTCATCCAGGCACCGGCCATCCTCCTCGGACTGGTCGTGGGCGTCATCGCCTTGAAGTGGAGCGTGGGATCGCTGGCGGGAATCGCTCTCCGCCTCCCCCTCCGTGCGGCGGTCCTGACGGGCATGGCCCTGAGCCAGGTGGGGGAGTTCTCGTTCCTCCTCGCCGAGACCGGCATGGCCGAAGGTCTCATCGACGAGTCCCTGTTCCAGTGGTTCGTCGTCGCGGCGGTGGGCACCATCGGCGTGACCCCGTTGCTCGTTGCCCAGGGTGAGCGGCTGGCCGGGATGGTCGAGGGGCTCCCCCTGCCGAGCCGGCTGAAGCTCGGTGGGCTGAGCGTCGATCCGCCGTCGGAGTCCGACGCGCTGAAACGGGACCACGTGGTGGTGATCGGATTCGGCGTCAACGGGCACAACGTGGCACGAGCAGCGGACGTGGCGGGGATTCCGTACGTGGCCATCGACATGAACCCCAACGTGGTGCGCGCCGAGCGCGCCCGCGGCGTGCCGATCCATTACGGCGACGGCACCCAGGCACCCGTGCTCGAGCACGCGGGCATCGGCCGGGCCCGGGTGGCCATCGCGGCCATCTCCGACGCCGCCGCCACGCGCCAGATCACTGCCCTGGTTCGCCAGCTCTCCCCCGGTTGTCGGATCATCGCCCGCACCCGCTACGTCTCGGAGGTCGAGCCGCTGCAGCGGGCCGGAGCCGACCTGGTGATTCCCGAGGAGCTCGAAACCTCGGTGGAGATCGTGGCGCGGGTCCTCGCGTCGTACCTGGTGCCCCGGCGCGAGATCGAGACGTTCCTCGCGGAGATCCGGGCCGGAGGGTACGGAATCCTGCGCACGCCGACGGTCACCGGCCCCACCATGGCGGACCTGGGGGCGAGTCTCACCGACCTGGAGATCTCCACGCTGAAGGTCGACGCGGGAAGCCCCCTGGCGGGCGTGCGCCTCGGGGACACCGACCTGCGCCGCCTGTATGGCGTCAACGTGGTGGCCATGAGACGCGGCGAGGGCCTGATCCCCAACCCCGGGCCCGACTCGGTGATTCAGGCGGATGACGCTCTCATCGTCCTGGGGCTCGCCGAAGAGATCTCGGCCGCCTCGGCGCTCTTCCGTGGCGAAGCGCTGGACGATTCGCCCTTCCCGTTCTAACCTCCGGCCCTCTCGACCCTCCAACGACGGAGGCCCATGGCCAAGACCGTCTCCTTCGACATCTCCACCGGTGTGGACCTCCAGGAAGTGGACAACGCCGTCAATCAGGCCACCAGGGAGGTCCAGACGCGCTACGACTTCAAGGGCAGCAGCTGCACCTTCGAGTTCGATCGTGCCGCCGGCGTGGTGAAGCTCGACGCCGACGACGAGTACCGCCTCAAAGCGCAGATGGGCGTCCTCCGCGAGAAGCTCTCACGGCGTGGCGTGCCGGTGAAGAACCTCGACGTGGGCGGCGTCGAGGTGGGCTCCCTCGGGAGGGCACGCCAGACGGTCGGCCTCAAGCAGGGCATCGACGCGGACACGGCGAGGAGGATCTCGAAGGACATCAGGGGGGAGGGCTTCAAGAAGGTCCAGGTCCAGATCCAGGGTGAGGAGCTCAGGGTCCTCGCGCCCTCCCGGGACACCCTTCAGGAGGTCATCGCCTTCGTGAAGGGTCGGGACTACGGCATGGAGCTCGAGTTCGGCAACTACCGGTAGGCGAAGGGAGGCCGAGCCGGACCGGCTCGGCCTCCCACTCCATCGAGGTCCCAAGGGTGGGCCCTACATGCCCCCTGCGAGGCCTACGTACTTCAGGACCTGGCCCGATCCGGGTGCGCCCATGCCGTTCACGGTCACGTAGGCGTCACCGTTCGAGGCGAAGGCGAGCCCCGTCGGGAACGAAAGACCTGTGAGGATGGCCTCGGACGTCGTGCCCTCCCCGATGCGCAGGACGGCACCGGAGCTCGGCACCGGTCCCTGCTCGGTGAACTCCCCCATGGAGACGGCGTAGAGATTGCCGTCGGGGCCGGTCTGGAGGTCGGTGAGCATGGTGAGGTCGGTGGCGTAGTCGCTCACGCCGCCGTCCTCGGTGACGCGTACCACCTTGGCGGATCCCGGAAGGAACGGCACCCCGGGCAGGAAGGACACGTAGATGTTGCCGCTGGCGTCGAAGGCGACCCCGGTGGGCACGGGCTCGATTTCCAGGGCATTGCCGCGGGCCGGGTTGGGGATGGGGCCGGGCAGGGCGTCGAAGACCGCGACCAGCTCGGTTTCACCCGATTCGGGATCGATGCGGAGCAGTGTGTTGCCCGCGGCATCGGCGAGCCACAGCATTCCGTCGGGGCCCTCGGCCAGCCCGTAAGGATGCGTCTCGACCAGGGCGCCGGCGGGGTTCGAGTCCCGCTCGATCGGCCAGGTGGAGGTCAGCTCCGACATCTGTCCGCCTTCGATCCGAACCACGGCGGCCATGAAGGGGATGCGATCCTCCTGCATGCCCCCGGCCCATTCGCCGGAGGTCACGTACGCCACGCCATCCATGACGACCACCCGGGACGCGCCCAGCATCTCCTCCCCGAGATGCAGGGACGGCAACGTCCCGACCTCGCTCTGGGTGCCATCGGGCGAGATGCGTACCACGCGGGCGGTCTGCCCGAAGGCATGAGCGGTGAGCTCGTGGGTCTCGATGTCGGGGAACATGACTTCGTCCTCGCCCGCTGTACCGCTGTCCACCACCCAGAGGGTCCCGTCGTTCTCGATGGTCAAGCCCATGGGACCGTTCAAGCCGCTGGCCACGGTCTCGGGGCTCCCTTCGACCACCGAGGCCTCTCCGCCGGCCTCGCCGGACGTGTCGCCGCCGCAGCCGAAGGCCATGACCGTCATCGCCAGGGCCCAGCTCGTCGGCTGGATGGGTCTTCTCTTCATGCTCATCTCCTTGGACAGGTGGACATTCTTGGGATGCCTCGGTGAGCCCGAGGCGGCACTCATTGGTCGTTCCCCTCGCGAAGTAGCATCTGTACCAGTGCCACGAGGTCTTCTTCGGGAAGATGCCGATAGGAGGGCATGACGAACCTGGTCCCCCCGAACCCGGCGACCCGGTACGCACCGGGCTCGACGATGCTCTCCAGGAGGTATTCCTCCGCCGTCCGGGCCGTGCCTCCGTATGCGGGTTCCCGGATCCGTTCTTCGGCCAGGTCACCGACGCCGTCGTGCGTGGGTCCGAATCTCCCGGTGGTTCCCACACTGGACAGGGCGTGGCACGTGCCACAGAACTGGGCCCGATAGACCTCCTGGCCCCGCGTGACGAGGGCGAGCGTCTCGGCGTCCGCGCTCACCCCCTGGCAACTCCCGAGGGCGACGAGGACCGCGAGGCTCGAGGCCACCCACCCGAGTGAGGCCGCGACGTGCACCCAGGTGGAGGTGCCACGGAGGTTCCCGAAGGTCACGAGCCTCTCACCGTCAACCGGAGGTCCAGGGAGCGACCCGGCCCGGGATGCACCATGCGCTGGCTGGCTCCCTGGATGGGATCGAAGAGCAGATAGCCGAAGCTATCGTTGTCCGTGTCGAAGAGGTTCCTTGCCGACAGCGACGCCTCGACGCGGCCCACGCTCCATCGCAGCGCCCCATCGAAGAGCGAGCTTCCGTCGAGCCTTTGGGTGTTCTCGTCGTCCAGCCACACGCCTCCCGTATGTCGATGGGTGAGGGTGAGCCCCACCGACCCGGCGACCCCCAGGCCCAAGGTGGTGACGTAGGCCGTCTCCGGGATGTTCTTGAGCTGGTTGCCGTCGTTGTCGGACGACCGGAACGTGGCCCGGCTTACGGTCGCGGAGTGGTCCACTCGGAGGCGGCGCGCCAGGGCGACGCGAAGCGACCCCTCCACGCCGCTGTGGCGGCTGCGCAGGATGTTCCCGTACCTGTAGGTGCGGACGTCGAAGTCGATCTCGTCCTCGAGCTCCTGAAGGTAGAGCGAAACAGACATCTCCGCGAATCGATACCGCCCCCCCAGCGGGAGGCGTTGATAGGCACCGACCTCGACGGCCGACGACCGCTGTGGCTTCAGGGCTGCATTCGAGATGTTCAGCGTCTGACCTGGCTCTCCGGTGGGGATCTCGCGAGCGTCGAAGAGCTGGTCCAGGGAGGGAGCCTTGAAGGCGCGCGTCCAGGAGACGAAGAGGTTCCCCTCCGCCGAGGCCCGCGCGCTGTAGGCCACGTTGAGGGCGAGGCGGGGTGACCACTGGTGGAACGTGGCGGCCGGGCTCTCGCTCCCGTCTGCCCGGGGCAGCACCGCGTCGTACCGGATCCCGCCATGGAGCATCACCCGGGCTCCAACCGGGCGGCGCAGTCCGGCGTGGAGCGCCAGCTTCGTCTGGCTCGCCTGGCCCTCGCTGAGGAGCGTCCCCTCCGAGGGGCTCAGGTAACGGCTGTCGAAGGATGCCACCTCCATCTCACCACCGACCCGCAGGGTCGACCTCTCGACCGGCATGGCGTACTGGACGCGACCCCACGCGCTCAGGTCCCGGTCGTCCAGGAGCTGGGTGTCACCGAACTGGGGAGCGAGCAGCAAGGTCCGTGTACGCTCCTGATCGAGCCAGCGCAAGCGGACCGCTCCGTCCAGCCTACGGTCACCCTCCCAGTCCCGGTTCGTGCCGAGGGTGAGGTCGGCCACGGAGCGGGTGCGCTCGTCGGCCGAGAACGACGGATGGCTGGCGGTCCGGTCAGCCGACAGGTCCTCCGCGGTGAGTGGCCCGGGCTCCTCGTTGGTGAGACGGCTGAACGAGACGCGGGCGAAGGAGGTGCCCGATCCGTCTCCCGTCGTGCGGTAGGCCAGTGACGTCCCCAGCCGGCTCGACGCGGAATGGGCCCGCTGGCCGTCATCGCGATCGAAGTCCACGGTCCCCCGAAGGCGACCCGCTCCCAGGAATCGGGAGAGGGAGCCCCAGCCCTGTGCGGCGTCCCGGGAGCCCAGGGACAGGCCGCCCTCGGTGACCTCCGTCGCTCCGATGCCCCGGGTGACGACGTTGACCACCGCGCCCAGCGCCGCGTCACCGTAGGCTTCGGAGGCCGATCCCCGCAGGACCTCGACGCGCTCGATCTCCGACAGGGGGATCTGGGTCCACTCCACCACCCCGGTGCGTCCGTCGTTGACGGGCACGCCATCCACGGTGAGGAGGACGTAGGACGTCTCTCCTCCCCCGAAGAAGCCGCGGGCCACGGCCATGGGCAATCGCCCGCCCCCGTCCCGCTCGACGAAGAGGAGACCCGGAATGGCGCGAAGGACCTCCGGGAGCGTTCTCGCTGCCAGGCTATTCAGGTCCTCACGGGTCAGGACGCTCGTGGCCGCGACGGACTCCCGCAGGGGGGCCCCGAATCGATGGGCGACCACGACGATCTCGTCGAGGTGAAACGAAGGGGCGGGAATGGAATCGGCCTGGGCGAGGCCGTCACGGGGCGCCAGCGCGAGAAGCGCGGCGCTCACGAGGATCCACTGGCGGACGTTACGCGCGACGCCCGCCGCCGAGCTGCGGCCCGGTGCGGCTGTGTACAAGTACGTTGTCCTCGGCGGGAGGGTCGAGGTGGCAATCATCACTTATAATGATTGCGGCTCCGGAATGCGAGAGGGGCTCTGTCGAGGTCGGGGGAAGGGACCCGCGGAGCCTAGGGGAACCGGATCTCGAGCTCCTCCTCGCCCTCGCCGAAGGAGACGGTCTTCTGGGTCTCGTCCGGGAAGTGGACGAACTTCACCACGTTGCGCTGGTCATCGAAGAGCTCGAAGAGGAGAGTATTGCGCACGCGGAACCGGGTGAGTGGGGAAGGCGAGTCGAACTGGAGGGCATACCACCACACCGGCTCCCGGTCCAGGAGATCCTCGCCGCTGGCGATGATGCGTCCCGGCACCGACGTCTCGGTCACCGTGAGCGAGAAGTTCTCGGCGAAATAGGTCATGAAGAGCCCGTCGACCGCGGGATTCGCCTGGAGGACCAGATCCGGTACGCCGGCATGGCGGCGGATCGCCTCTTCCAGGTCGTCCTTGAAGAGCCGGAGGCGCACGATCAACAGGTTGTCCTCGACGGCCGCATTGCCATAGCTCACGTGGAGATCGTGAGGCGCGTCGGCCCCCGCTCCGTGCACCGGAGCGAGGGCCATCAGAGAGACCATCAGAGAGACCATCATTCGGTCACGGGCCTCCGCCAGACGTTGTTGGAGCGATCGATGTCGGCGTAGGCTTCGTCGGGATCGACCACGACCTCCACGACCGTCTTGTCGGTAAAGAAGCCGGCCGTGAAGGTCAGCTCGTCGTTGCGCCAGATGTCTACGGGGAATTCCATGCGCTCCTTCGTACCGTCTTCAAAAGTCACCTCGAGCTCCAGCGGCATCACGAGGCCCCCCACGTTGTCGACGCGGATGCGGACGTAGCGGGCTCCCCGCTCGTCGCTTCCGACCAGCTCCGTCGCCGCCTGCTCCGACACGTCCCCGATCGCCTGGTCATTCGCGTGGGTCGTGTAGAACCAGCCCCGCCAGAACCAGGCCATGTTCTCGCCGGCACCGTCCTCCATGGAGCGGAAGAAGTCCGCCGGCTGCGGGTGCTTGAACATCCAACCGCGGGAGTATCCCCGGAAGGCGGCGTCGAAGGCCCCCTCTCCCAGGACGTGCTCCCTGAGCATGACCAAGCCGGTAGCGGGCTTGGCGTACCCGTTGTTCCCGAAGTCCTTGTGGATCAAGTCCGACTCGGTCATGAGCGGCACCTGATCCGGGTCCCTCATGTACGCCACGATGTTGGGCGCGGGGCCGCGGCGGCTCGGGTAGCTGCAGTCTTCGGTCTGCGTCCACACGCCTCCGCAGTAGGTACGGGCGTAGTCCTGCTCGCCGTAGAATTGAAGGAAGGTGTTCAGCCCTTCGTCCATCCACGTCCACTTTCGCTCGTCGGTGGCTACGATCATGGGGAACCAGTTGTGACCCACCTCGTGGATCGTCACGCCGATGAGGGCCCGCTCGGTGGCGTCGCTGTAGCTCCCGTCGGGCTGCGGTCTCGCGCCACAAAACGCGATCATGGGGTACTCCATTCCGCCGGCGGGGCCGTTGGCGTTCACCGCCTTGGGATAGGGGTACTCGAAGGCGAGCCGGCCGTAGGTCTTCAGCGTCTGAACCGTGGCACGGGTCGAAACCTTGTCCCACAGCGGCATCGCGTCCCGTGGGTATAGAGAGTGCACCTTGATGGGGTCGTCCTGCGGCCGATACCGGAAGCCGGCGGCGTCCCATACATACGTCTTCGACGACACCCAGGCGAAATCCCGGACGTTCTCGGCCTTGAAGTGCCACGTGAGCATCCCGTCGTGCACCGGCCGCGCCTCCCGCGTCATTACCTCGTCTGCTCCGACGATGAACGTCGGCTCCTCGCTCCCGTACGCCTCCTGGAGACGGGTCATCTGGATGGGGGTGAGCACTTCTTCGGGGTTCTGGAGCTCGCCGGTGGCGTCGACGATGTGGTCCCAGGGCACGGTGATGCGGACGTCGTAGTTGCCGAAGTTCAGATAGAACTCGCCCCGTCCCAGGAACTGGTCGGTCTCCCACCCATTCACGTCGTCGTAGACGCTCATTCGGGGGAACCACTGCGCCAGCTCGTAGATCCAGCCGTCCGTGACGAACTCCTTCCCGCCGCGGCCGGAGTCGGGAATGGGAAAGCTCCAGTCGATCTCCAGCTCCTGTATCTCACCGGGTTGCAGCGGCTCCACCAGCTCCACGCGCATTACCGTATTGTTGATGCGGTATTCGGCGTCGACCAGACCTCCCGCGCGAGTCACCAGCTGCACCCGGCTGAGGGTGTAGCCGCCGTCGAAGCGGTCCAGGCCCAGGAAGCGCCGGGCCTGGGGGCTGATGCGCTCGGGGAGGGCGCCCTGCGCCTGGTAGGAGCGGCTGTGCTCGAGAGAGCGGGTGTTCTGGTCCAGCTGCACCCACAGGAAGCGCAGGACATCCGGTGAGTTGTTGTGATAGGTGATGCGCTCGGAGCCCGCCGCCACGTGGTGGGCCGTGTCCAGCGTGACGTCGATGTCGTAGTCCGCCTGCTGCTGCCAGTAGCGGGGCCCGGGCATCCCCGCCGCGTTCCGGTAGTCGTTGGGGTCCGGCCACTCCTCGAGGATCCGGAACATGGACCTGTTGGTTCTGGAACCGTCGTCGTGGAGCCACTGCTGAGCGTGCAACGGGATGGTGGGTGCCAGGTACGAGAGCAAGGCGAGGCCCATCAGGCCTCGAAGGGTGTCGCGCGTCATGTTCCGGCGTCCGGGAAAGAGGTGCCGTAGCACGGTGTCAAACGGGTATGCGCCCGGCGAGGAGGACCAGAGCGGCGAGGGATACTCCACCCGATAGGATAATCGTCCAGAGCCGGGGACGCAGGCCGAGCCCCCTGATGGCGCCGTGGCTGATCGCCAGGACGACCACCAGGATGGCGATCTGCCCGATCTCCAGTCCGACGTTGAAGGCGAAGAGGGGGCGCGTGATGCTCTCCTCGGCACCCAGAATCGCTCTCAGGAACGACGAGAAGCCGAGGCCGTGAACGAGGCCGAAGGCCAGCGCCAGGGCATACTTCGTCCTCTGCATCCCAAGGGAGACCTCGGCCTCCTCTCCCCCCACGCGGACCTCGACGAGGTCGTAGAGCGCCGTGGCCAGGATCGTCAGGGGAATCAGGACCTCGACAAGCGCGCCGTCGACGTGGAGGAGACGGAGGGTGGCGAGGGCCAGGGTGACGGAGTGTCCCACGGTGAAGGCGGTCACCAGGATCAGGAGGTGTCGCCAGTGGGTCAGCCCGTAGCCGGCGGCGAGCGCCACGATGAAGAGGATGTGGTCGTGCGCCCCCACGTCGGCGATGTGGCCGACGCCCAGCCGGAGGTAGACGACGAGCTCGGACGTCACGGGCTCGGGCCCGAGCCATCCTCGGGGGCGTCTGGAGCAGCTACGGGGAAGCTCCGCGTCAACCGCTCCGCCAGGCGGATGACGGAGAGCGGTGAGGAACCCTCGGCCTTGTTGTTGACCACCACGAAGGCGGCCCGTTCCGCGATGAGGGTGTCGAGGACCGCGGTGGCGATCCGATCAAGCGACACCGGATCCTCGTCGACGATCCTGTCGAAGGGCTCGTATCGATCTCTGGCCGCCTCGTACCTCAATCCCCCGTGGAGCATCCACCGGATCACCAGGGCCGGTTGCTCATACGCACGCAGCATCGTCAGCTGCGACTCCAGGGACGACATGGCGGGGTGGACGTTGTAGCAGTGGGCGACTCCGGTGGACTCCAGGACCGCGGCGTACTCCGCCGTGAGGAGGGCAGGCGTCCGCAGCTCCACCGCGTAGAGGAATCCCGCCGGCAGGGCGTCCAGGAATCCGTGCAGGCGCTCGAGGAAGGCTCCGCGGCCACCGACGAGGTTCGGAGAGAAGGGTGGGAACTGGAAGAGCACGGGGCCCCTCCGGAAGCCCAGCCCGGACGCCAGCGGCCCCAGGATTTCCTCGACGGTGTAGGTGGCGTCCAGGAAGCGCGGGTTCCCCCCACGGAAGGCCCCGGCTCCCGGGTCCGTGGGCGACGTGACCACGCGCTCCGCCTTCACGAGGAAGCGGAAGTCCTCGGGAACGGCCTCGGCATAGCCCCGATACTCGTCTTCGGAGATGGCGCGATAGAAGGTCCGGTCCAATCCCACGGTCCTCATGAGGGGGTGGGCGCCGTAGGCGGCCAGCCCGTGGCGGGCGAGAACGCTCTGTGATACCTGCCGGTCGTAGACGATTCCCGCCCAGCCGGGGAAGGTCCAGGACGACGTTCCCAGCCGGAGGCCCGGAGGCAGCCGTCC
>JBDHGI010000018.1:0-41188 GCA_039589955.1 Gemmatimonadota bacterium
GGCCCCACTCGTTGGTCGCCGGCAGCCTGCTCGGGACTCATGTAATAGGGCGTTCCCACGCTCAGCCCGGTCTCGGTCAGGCGATCCGCCCCGGCGGATCCGACGGCCAGGGCGATTCCGAAATCCGCGATGAGAGGGCGGCCCTCGTGGATGAGGATGTTGGCGGGCTTGATGTCACGGTGGACCACGTCGTGGCGGTGCGCGTAGTCAAGAGCCTCGGCCAGGTCCGCGGCGATCTGGACTGCCTCACTCACGGGTAGCTGCCCGTCGCGGTCGAGACGGCTGCGCAGGCTCTCCCCCTCGATGTGCGGCATCACATAGAAGAGGAAGCCGTCGGCCTCACCACTGTCGAAGAGCGGGAGGATGTGGGGGTGTTGCAGATTGGCCGTGGTCTTGATCTCGGCCAGAAAACGATCCGCCCCCACCACCGCGGCCAATTCGGGCTTGAGGACCTTGAGCGCGACCTTCCGTTCGTGGCGGAGATCTTGGGCCAGGTAGACCTTGGCCATCCCCCCCTCACCGAGCTCGCGCTCGATGTCATAACGACCTTGCAGGGCCGCGCTCAGGCGGGAGGGAACGTCCGACATGGACGCCAACATGGGGCGCGTAGAGGCTCAGAGCCAGCGAGATACCGCTGCCACCCGCCCGTGCACTTTCAACAAGCGGCGCAGTGCTCGTCGTAGCCGGTACCGAGCGGCGGACTCCAGGAGATCCGCCAGATTGGGCGGCGTCGGGGTCTCGCAGGTCTGGCGCAGCGTACCAGGAGTTCGCCATCTTGTCGCCTTCTCTGCGACCCTCTCGAGGAGTGCCCCATGAAGAATGTCGGACTCACGCTCGTCGTCGGATCCCTGTTGTTAGCGCCCGCCCTGAGCGCGCAGGAGGATCCGATGTTCGTGTTCGGCCAGTACTTCCGATGCAATCAGGCCATCGAGGCCCAGGCCGACGAAGTCGTCCAGGAGGTCTTCGCTCCGGTGATCCAGAGACACGTGGACGCCGGTCACCTCACCGGGTGGCTCTGGCTCACCCACGACCAGGGAGGCGCCTGGCGGAGGCTCCTGGCCACCAGCGGCAGCGACATGAATCAGATGATGGAAGTGCGAGCCCAGATCGTCGCCGAGGTCAGCCAGAACGAAGAGGCCATGGCCCGGCTGGGTGCGGCCTGTGGCGGGCACGACGACTACGTCTGGGTCGCCACCACCACGTCCACCGCGAACCCCGAGGTCATGGGAAGCGCCTCCGTGTCCTCGTACCACATGTGCGACCGATCCCGGGAAGGTCGGGCCGACGAGATCTTCGCCGAGGTCCTGGCGCCGCTCTACCAGAAGCACGTGGACATGGGGCACCTGGCTTCCTACGGCTTCTACTCCCACAGGATCGGCGGCGTCTTCCGGCGTCTGGAGACGGTGAGCGGTCCGGATCACGCCACCGTGCTCGAGATGCAGTCGGCGGTGTACAACGAGGCCGCCCAGACGAATCCGTTCGCCATCCAGGAGTACACCCAGATCTGCAGCACGCACTCGGACTATCTTTGGAGCAACGAGACGCCTGGAAGCTGACGGACCCGGGCCCGGTCGGCCCTAATGCTCTCGCGGCGTCACGAAGGAAGACGCGGCCTCGCGGCGCCTCGGCGCTGCGGGGCCGCTGCCGTCTCGGCCGGTGCTCGGCCCTCCCAACGAAGCCGGAGGGCCCAACAGTGCTCTCCCGCCACCGCCCGGGCTCGCACCTGGTGGGACAAGCGGCCCGAGTTGGGTTGACACTTCTCGATGAGCTGGGGTATTATAGGAGCCTGTTGCGGGGTGGAGCAGTCTGGTAGCTCGTCGGGCTCATAACCCGAAGGTCGCGGGTTCGAATCCCGCCCCCGCTATTAGCTCGGAAGCGCCGCCTCTGGCGGCGTTTCCCACGTAGAGGTGGTCCGGAGGAATCATGATGAAGGTCTCATCGTCCAGTTGGCGCGCCTGGTTCGCGCTCGCCGCCCTGGATGCTTCGCGTGTGCGCTCCTGGACGGTCGCCGACACGTGGAGCCCGCGGAGGCGGGCGGGAGCGGAGAGCCGCTAGCACGGCTTTCCGAAGCTCTTCCGCCCGCGCCTCCGAGAAGGCTCGGGCGGTTTTTTTGTGCAGGGCCAGGTAGCTCAGTTGGTAGAGCACATGACTGAAAATCATGGTGTCGGCAGTTCGATTCTGCCCCTGGCCATGATGTTCGGCCGGAAGGTCGGACGACCAGAGTTCTTTAGAGGTCCGTAGCTCAACTGGTAGAGCACCGGTCTCCAAAACCGGCGGTTGGGGGTTCGAGTCCCTCCGGGCCTGTGTAGGACAGGTTTCCGAGGCGGCCCTAGGGTTGCCGGCAGGAGTCTGGTGCGGGGAAGAGGAACCAAGCCCCGATCGTCTAACGGCTAGGACACCACTCTTTCAAGGTGGCGGCCGGGGTTCGATTCCCCGTCGGGGCGTTTGCAGGACCCGCTGGAGAGCGGGACACGTAGGACATACAGGGGCTGTAGCTCAGTCGGTTAGAGTGCCGGTCTGTCACACCGGAGGTCGCGAGTTCGAGTCTCGTCAGCCCCGCTTCCGTGACGGTTGATTGAAAGACAAGAGGTGGTGGCTCCCCTGCGGGAGCCACCGTGGGTGTGCCGGGGCCGTAGCTCAGTTGGGAGAGCGCTTGAATGGCATTCAAGAGGTCAGGGGTTCGATTCCCCTCGGCTCCACTGTGGGTCGGGCCAACGATGGTCCGAGGTACGAGGCACCGGGCTCGGGTGGCGGAATTGGCAGACGCGCAGGATTCAGGATCCTGTGGGGGTTAACCCCGTGAGGGTTCGAGTCCCTCCCCGAGCATGTGGTCCTGTTGGGTCGCTCCGAAGGAAGGAGCTGCCGAGCCCGGTGCTGGACGAGCAGTCGATGGAAGTTGCCCACGTGCTGGAATTGGTAGACAGGCTGGTTTGAGGGACCAGTGCCGGAAACGGCGTACAGGTTCGAGTCCTGTCGTGGGCATGTTGGGTGAAGCGCCCGTAGCTCAATTGGATAGAGCGTCTGACTACGGATCAGAAGGTTGGGGGTTCGAGTCCTCCCGGGCGCATGAGCCGGACCCAGGAGGTACCGGCCAGCAGGATGCGGGCGCGTAGCTCAGTTGGTTAGAGCGCTACGTTGACATCGTAGAGGTCACAGGTTCGAATCCTGTCGCGCCCATAAGGGTATCGGAGACCGGATAGGTATCCGCACAGGATCTGCGGAGCGGCAGCGGAGCTCATCCTGTCGCGCCCATGAGGGTATCGGAGACCGGATAGGTGTCCGCGCAGGATCTGCGGAGCGGCAGCGGAGCTCATCCTGTCGCGGAGCTCATCCTGTCGCGCCCATGAGGGTATCGGAGACCGGATAGGTGTCCGCGCAGGATCTGCGGAGCGGCAGCGGAGCTCATCCTGTCGCGCCCATTCTTGAGGATTGGGGCCGTAGCTCAGTTGGGAGAGCGCAGCGTTCGCAATGCTGAGGTCAGGGGTTCGATCCCCCTCGGCTCCACTTTACGAGTCCGCCACCATAGCTCAGCTGGTAGAGCACGTCACTCGTAATGACGGGGTCGTCGGTTCGAGTCCGACTGGTGGCTCTTTTGCCCCGTGGTGTAACTGGCAACACGCCGGATTCTGGCTCCGGAGAGTCTAGGTTCGAGCCCTAGCGGGGCAACTGGTGGGACGCGAGAGCTCAGCTCTGGCGTGTCCGCATTGGAGGGATGGCCGAGTGGCTTAAGGCGGCGCCCTGCTAAGGCGTTGATCCGAGAGGATCTCGTGGGTTCGAATCCCACTCCCTCCGTCGTTGATTGAACGGCCACGTTCGAACCCACGCGCGTTTCAGCTGAAACGCGCAGAGTGGGTTTGAGCCGAGCGGCCGGAGAGGGTAGGCGCGGAGCGCCCGTAGGGGCTGTTCCGCGAGACGACCGAGCGAAGCGAGGTCCATCCCACTCCCTCCGTGTCTGGAGTGTCGAGGACGGTGTGGGGATGATTGAGGACGCGACGGAGTCGCGCCGCAGGTCAATCCCACTCCCTCCGTCGTTGATTGAACCGCCAGGTTCGAACGCACGCGCGTTTCAGCTGAAACGCGCAGAGTGGGTTTGAGCCGAGCGGCCAGACGTCGCATGCGCCCCAAGCGGCGCCACGAAGTCGTGGACGGGTGGCCGAGTGGCTTAAGGCGCACGATTGGAAATCGTGTGGGCGAAAGCCCGCGTGGGTTCGAATCCCACCCCGTCCGTATTTGAAGGCTCAGACGGTGGGTCAGGGATGACTGAGGACGCGACGGCGTCGCGCCGCAGGTCAATCCCACCCAGTCCGTTGGTTGATATCGAAGTACAAGTAGGCCCAGCTATTCCGGGGCGTGGCTCAGTCCGGTAGAGCGCTGCGTTCGGGTCGCAGAGGTCCCCGGTTCGAATCCGGGCGCCCCGATGTATTCGAAGATCCGGGTGGTAGTCGCCCGGATCTGCGGAGGCGAAGCCGGAGCTCATCCGGGCGCCCCGATACGGATTCCGACGGAAGTCGGCCATAGTGAAGTGCGCCCGGATGAGAACCGGAGGTTCGAGCCGAGGTGCCTAAGCAGGTGGGCCAGGCCCACCAACACCGTGGTGGTTCACGCCCGGGCTGCTGCGGTGACGCAAGCGGTCCGGGCGTCGCTGTTTGCAGGGATGTGACCATCCCATAGGGAGCGCTGGCAGAATGGTAATGCACTCGCCTCGAAAGCGAGCGCCCGAAAGGGCTTGGGGGTTCGAGTCCCTCGCGCTCCGTTTATGATGGATCGACCCTTCTGGTCCTCGAGGCCGGAGGGGTCTGTCATCTGTGGGGTTTGTCAGCCGCACTCGGGCCTCCTCGGGAGTCAGGGACACCCCCTTCGCTCGGCGGATCCCCGGACTCCTCCTCCTGCACTTCCTCGTGGATCTCCGGGATGCCGGAGCCCGTGAGCATCTGGCTGAGCTCGTTCAGATGGTACATGGACGCCCCGCGCGCCGGACGGTTGACGCGGTAGTAGATGCAGCCCCTCCGCTCGGCCCAGAGGAGCACCCGGTCCAGCGCCAGGAGCGAGAGAAGAAGGCTCAGCACCAGGCCCAGGATCGCCAGCACCGCGGAGAGAGTCATCGGCCACGTCCACGACGGAGGTTGACACCTGCTCGCACATCTCCTACAATGTAACATGCTACAATGTAGTGTAGCGGCCGTCGCGCCCGCTCGGCCCGGGCGAGCGACGGTGGTGAGGTGATGTGGTGGGCCGACGGGAGGTGTGGAATGATGACGGCAACTCAGCGGCGCGGCCAGGTCGGACGCCGCTCTTTCAGCTTGGCGTGGCTCGCCGCGACCACGACGTTTCTGGTCCTTTCAGGGTGCGCGGACGTGGACATCCACGGACCCGACTGGACCTGGGACGACGGCTTCCTCGAAGCGCGGAACACCGACTACGCCGCCCAGGCGTCCTTTCGCTTTCCGGCTCCGGCGGCGGAGACGCTCTCCCTCGAGGGCGTGGCCGGGTCGATCGAGATCGTAGGCAGCTCGAACGCGGACGGAATCGTGGTGGAGGGCGTGCGCCGCGTACGATCGCACAGCACGGCCGACGCGCGGCGGCACCTGGACGACCTCCTGGTGGACGTATCGGACTCCGGCGGCACGGTCTTCGTCGAGACGCGCCAGCCAGCCTCCACCCGCGGGCGGGCGTATGAGGTCGAGTACCGCATCGAGGTGCCCGTCGGCACGAGCGTCAACGTCACCCACGTGGCCGGACCGGTGGAGATCCGGTCGGTGTCGGGGGACGCCGGAGTGGATGCGGTCGCGGGCATGGTGAGGCTGATCGACCTGACGGGCAACGTGTGGGCCTCGGTGGTCGCGGGTGGTGTGGACGCATCCGTATCGGTGCCACCCGATGGTCTCGTGGAGCTTCGAAGCAACGCCGGTGACATCCACCTGACGTTGCCGACGGAGACGTCGGCGTCGCTGAGGGCGGTAGCCATGTCGGGTGCGGTGCACGTGGTTGATCTGACGCTCGTCGACCAGGATCCGCGGGCGTCCGTGCTCAGAGCGACCATGGCGGGCGGAGACGGGACGATCCGTCTGGAATCCGTCGCGGGTGACATCACGGTCCAGGGTCGCTAGGGCACGGGAGGAAGACATGAGATGGCATATGACGCACCCGACTCTCGTCACGGTGGTGGGCGCGCTGGCCGTGCTCCTCGGCGTGGCGTGTGGAGATTCGCCCACCGTCCCGGACACCATGGTGGACGAGGGGTCGTGGTACCGTTCTGGCTACCACTGGGCTCACGACGGCAATCCCATCGAGACCGCCCACTTCGTCGTGTACAGCGATGCCGCGGGCCTCGAGGCCCGTCAGAGGGTGGCCGAGATCGCCGAAGGGCTCATGACGACGCTGATCGAGGACTTCGAGATCGATCCCGAGACGATGTTCAAGTGGCCTCCGGGCCAGTCGAAGCTCCACATCTACGCGTACAGGGATCACTACGAGCAGTCCTGGGGCGGCAAGGGGTACTACGGCGGCCTGCTCATCTGGTCTCTGGACCACCCCATCCGCAGCACCGAGCTCGATGGCTATACCAGGGTGGTGACCCACGAGCTCATGCACGCCGTTGAAGGTCTGTTGAAGGGGACCGACAACCCGAAGATCGTCGACGTGTGGGTCAGCGAGGGGATCGCCGAGCTCGTGTCCGGAGGCACCAGCAGCTCGGGCAACATCACCTCGCTGGCGATGCTGGACTCCCTCGTCGCGGTCTACGGGGAGCCCAACCTCATCGGCATCCACCACTACGAGGATTTCCCCACGGATCCAAACGCGGGCTACAAGTACCTCTACGCCATGTTCGAGCTGGCGGTGCGGTACCTCCTCGATCCTGCAGGACTGGACCGGCCTCATTCAGCCGTTCGGGACATCCACATCGACGCCGGGAACGGCGCGGCCTTCGCTGACGCCTTCGAGGAGCAGTTCGGGATCGGTCTCCAGCGGTACGAGGACGAGCTCTGGGACCGCGTCAGGGCCCTCCTGAATTGATCTGGTGGCCGATATGATCCCCACGATCGGGTGCGGCGGGCGCGAGGCGGTCCTCGACAGCGGCCGGCACCGGCCCGGGAGGTGCGCGCGTGCGCGTCGCCTCACGGTGGCCGGGAGCGGCATCCTCGGCATCCACCCCGACAGCGACCTGCCGGAAGACGTGGGAAGCAAGGCGATGGGGTTGAAGCGGCTCATGGAGCTCGGATACGCTGTGCCGAGCGCGTGGGTGATCCGCCGGTCGGCCGCGGTGCACGAGATCGACGAGCTGGCCGAGCGTCTCGAGGAGTTGGAGGTAGGCCTGCTGGCTGTGCGCAGCTCGGGCACGGTCGAGGACGGCGTCCGTCGCGCCCTCGCGGCGGAGCCACTGACCCTGCTGGGGGTCTCCCCACCACTCCTCCGGGAGGCCGTCCGCCGGGTGTCGGAGTCGTCGATCCGGGCCAGGCGAGGCGCACGCCGGAGAGCGCTGAGTATCCGTCCCGCGTCGGGCCCCTGCGCCGTCATCGTGCAGGAGCTCGTGTGCGCGCGTGCCGCCGGGGTTGCCGTCGGACGCTGGCGGGGCAGCCGGGAAATCGTCATCGAGGCGGTCTCGGGATCGGGAGAGCCGGAGGCGGGCGGGAGCGTCACGCCGGAGGTGGTCGAGGTGTTTCCCGTCGGCGACGAATGGGACGTGCGATACCGGAGGGCGGCGCGTCCCACCACCGCGCCTTTCGCAGACCGTCGGGAGGTCCGTCGGGAGGCCCGTCGGGAGGTCCGTCGGGGTCCAACCGGATGTGATCCCCGCGCTCCGCTCCTCTCCCCGGCATCGGCCAGGGAGATCGCCGAGGCCGTCGCCGAGCTCCAGTGGGATCAGGGGAAGCCTCTCCGCCTCGAGTGGGCACAGTCGAACGGGAAGATCTGGTGGCTCGAGATGGCGTGCTCCCCGGCGCCGCCTGGAGCTGCGCGAGCGTCCGGGCCGAGCACGGAATCGCAGCCGCCGCGACGTTCGATGGCCCCGGCATTGACTCCGACCTGTAGTGCTACTATGTAACAGAGAGTGGACGGAGAATTCAGGCCTCACCGCCGGGAAGAAGACAA
This sequence comes from Gemmatimonadota bacterium, assembly GCA_039589955.1. Taxonomy (GTDB): domain Bacteria; phylum Gemmatimonadota; class Gemmatimonadetes; order Longimicrobiales; family Gaopeijiaceae; genus SZUA-318. Next base: position 8,089 of record JBDHGI010000018.1, read on the forward strand.
GCCCTGGTGACCCCACCGAGGCCCCGGGTGACGAGGACCATGGGCACCAACAAGTTTCTGGGTGAATTCGAGCAGATGGTCCTGCTGGCGATCCTGCACCTCGAGGACGGTGCATACGGTCGCGCCATCCGGCAGGAGCTGCAGAGTCGGGCCAACCGGACCGTGACGCACGGGGCCTCGTACATCACCCTCGACCGGATGGTGTCCAAGGGACTCCTCGAGTCGGAGCTCAGGGAGCCCGATCCCGGTCGTGGCGGACGGGCGAGGCGGTACTTCCGTGTGACCCCGGCAGGCGTGCAAGCCCTCAGGGAGTCGCGTGCCGCGCTCCAGAACCTGTGGAGCGGCCTCGAGGCGATCCTGGAAGAGACGTGAACCGATGACCGGGGGCACCGGGCGCCCCCCACGGCTTGCCGAGATGCTCCTGCGTCTCGTCATTTGGGATCCCGAGGCCCGAGAGGGCATCCTGGGCGATCTCTGGGAGGAGTACCGAGAAGCCGCCGAGGCCGGCTCGCAGCGCCGGGCGTCCCTGGAGTACTGGTGGACCGCCCTGCGACTAGCCCTCCGATTCGCCACGGCGAGGTTTCCTCGGCTGCCGAGCCACCGAGCCAGGGTAGTGATCCCGACGCTTGGTCGCGGAAGAGCCATCGCCGAATGGGCCCGGGACCTGGGGTACGCCACCCGCGGGCTGGGGCGGAGCCCCCGCTTTACGGCGGCCGCGACGCTCACGCTGGGACTCGCCCTCGGTGCCAGCGCCACGATCTTCGGTGTCTTCGACGCGGCGGTGCTGCGACCCATCCCGTTCCCGGATCCCCACCGGCTGGTCAGCCTGTCCCAGGTCACGCCCCAGGGGGTCGATTTCCTGGTCTCGCAGCCCGACTTCGTCGACCTTCGAGAGCGGAGCTCGGGCGTTCTGGACCTCGCGGCCTATCAGTCGGAAGAGGTGGCGTTCTTCGGTGACGACGGCCTGGAGCGGATTCCCGCGGGCTTCACGACCTCGGCGCTGTTTCGCGTCCTGGGCGTGCGGCCCGCCGTGGGACGGTCGTTCTCCGGTCGGGAGGAGCGGCCGGGCGCGAACGCCGAGCCCGTGATCCTCAGCAGCCGGTTCTGGACCCGAAGCTTCGGCGCCGATCCGGACATTCTGGGGCGAGGGCTCAGGCTCGACGACGGGCTCCACGTAGTCGTCGGGGTCATGCCGCCGGGGCTCGAGCTCCTGGGAGCGGTCGATGTCTGGCTGGCGAGGGAGGCCGACCCCCTCGCCGAACGTGATGACCGGCGGCTCCGGGTGTTCGGACGACTCCGGGCAGACGCATCGCTGTCGGGCGCCCGTGAGGAGGTCGTGCACATCGCCCTCGATCTGGCGGAGCAGCATCCCGCCTCCAACCAGGGCTGGAGCGCACGGCTGATCCCGCTCACGGACCGGCTGGTGGGCTCCCAGGTGAGGCTGACCGCCGTCACGCTGCTCTCGGCTCTCGCGTTGCTGCTCCTCCTCATCGGAGCGAACATCTCCAACCTGCTCCTCGCCCGGACCAGCGGCCGCCAGAGGGAGTTCGGGGTGCGATCCGCGCTGGGCGCGGGCCGCGGGAGCCTGGTTCGGATCCTCCTCGGGGAGGGCCTCGTCATCGGCCTGGTAGGTGCCATGATCGGGGTGGCGCTGGCCTACGTGCTGCTGCCGCTGGTGGCCAGCCAGCCGGAGCTGGTCCCGCGGATGAGCGATGTGAAGCTCGATTGGCGGGCCCTGACCTTCCTCGCGGTGGCGTCGGCCGTCGAGGGCGTGGGAATCGGGTTGGGATCGGTCATCCAGGCCACGCGGTGGAAGGTGCAACGCGCCCTCACCGAGACGGGGGGGGGCGCCACCAGGACGATAGGCCGGTACCGGGACGCCCTGGTGGTCGGACAGATGGCTCTGGCCATGACGCTCCTGGTGGCCGCCGGCCTGCTCGCCAGGTCCTTCAGGCAGCTTCAACGCGTCGATCCGGGCTTCCGCACGGAGGGGCTGCTGGCAGCGGAGGTTCAGCTGTCGTCGCCGGGCTCCCGCCTCGAGCTGCCCGTGCGGGTCGGTGCGGTGCTCACCGGCCTGGCGAGCATCCCCGGCGTGGAGGCCGTCACCGGAACCAGCATGCGCTTCTTCGACCTCTCACCGCGATTCTTCACGGAGCTCGGGCGTGTGGACGCGGCGGTGGAGGACTACGTCACCGCCGACTGGCGCGTGGTCACGGACGGCTACTTCCCGACGACGGAGATTCCCTTGCGGTCAGGTCGTCTGTTCGACGCCGGCGAGGGGAATCCGGAAGAGCCGGTCGTCATCGTAGGGGAGACACTGGCAAGAGCCCTGTGGCCCGAAGGTGATGCCGTAGGTCGGCAGCTCCGGTGGGAGGGGCCGGAGGGAATCGCGGTCCGCGTGGTCGGCGTCGTCGGGGACGTCTCGGACGTCCATCCGGTCCTGCCGCAGGTGGCGAGCGCGTACAGACCCTATTCGGCGTCTCCGACCCGCAGCCTGACTCTCCTGCTCCGCTCCGACCTCCCCGCGTCCGAGCTGGCGGCGTCCGTTCGGCGACAGGTGGGTGAGGTCGACCCCGGGGCAGCGCTGTCCGAGATCCGCGCCGTGGACGACCTGCTCGCGGACGTCGTCGCGCTGGACCGCTTCCTGCCGTCGTTTCTGGCCGTGGTCGCGGTCGTTGCCGTCATGCTCGCCGGACTCGGGATCTACGGGCTCGTCTCCTTCACGGTGGCGCGTAGGCAGCACGAGATCGGGATCCGCCTGACTTTGGGGGGGCGTCCGGATTCCATCGTTCGCATGCTGTTCCGACACGGCGCCATGCTCGTGGCCGCGGGAGTGGCCCTCGGCGCCGCAGCCGCTCTCGCCCTCTCCGAGGTGATCTCCAGCCTCCTGTTCGATACGGCTCCCACGGACCCCGCGACCTACGTGCTCGTCGGCGGGTTCCTCGCCGTCGTGGGACTCGTCGCCACGTACGTGCCCTCGAGGAGGGCCACCAAGGTCGACCCCATGAAGGTGCTGCCCGCGTGAGAGGCGGGCGGCCGGGGCCACATGCCGCCGGGTTTCCCCTCCGCATCGGGCCGTCCATCTTCCGTCATGCCCACCGACGATTTGACGATCGAGGTCGCCGCCCATCCCCTCCTGCGGCCCGTGGCTTTCACCACCCGCCTCCCGAAGCCCCTCGGGGAGATCTCCTCTCCCGAGTGGGTCATGGACCTTCTCGCGTTGGAGGCCGAAGCGCCGGTACGTCGGGCGGAGGGCCTGCGGCTGGCGGTCAGGGACATGCTCCGCCACTGGGGCCACAAGCCGGCAGGGCGTGGGAAACCTGCGGCCGAGTATCTGACCCGGGCCGTGGGGCAGGGCGCGCTGGGCTCCATCAACGTGGCGGTGGACATCTGCAACGTCGTGTCTCTCCACGCCGGACTCTCCATCGCCCTGGTGGACCTGGATCTGGCCCGGCCCCCGTTCCGTGTGGACCGCGGCAGCGAGGGCGAGCGCTACGTGTTCAATGCCTCGGGTCAGGAGATGGAGCTCGAGGGGCTCATCTGTCTCTTCGACGCCGACGGTCCCTGCGGCAATCCCGTGAAGGACGCCCAGCGGGTGAAGACCCACGCCGGCACCACCGAGACGCTCACGGTGATCTGGGGCGTGGCCGGCCACGAGGAGGCCCGCGACGCCGCCTTGGCGTGGTACCGGGACCTGCTGGCGCAGGTGAGCGCGGCGACCGCCCCGGTCGCGGTCCGTCAGGCTAAGGGCTGAGGCACGCATCCCGACCCTGGCAACGAGGCGGAGCCGGGCCCCCCTTGCCTCCCCACCTTGCCGACGGCTTCCCCCCGGTCCTACCGTAGCGTCCACGACCCGACGCCTCTCTGCCCGGTGGGATGCCATGAAGGTGCTCGTCACAGGCGCTACGGGCTATATCGGTGGCCGTCTCGTTCCGCGACTCCTGGAGCGCGGCCATGCGGTCTCCGTGCTGGTGCGGGACCCCGTACGCGCGCTGGAGCGACCCTGGGCCGATCGGGTCGAGATCGTCGGCGGCGATCTCTGCGAGCCCGAGACCCTGGAGGGAGCCTTCGAGGGCGTCGAGGCGGCCTACTACCTGGTCCACTCCATGCACGCCGGCCCGGACTTCGACCAGGTCGACCTGCAGGCTGCGGCGGGCTTCTGCGCTTCCGCCTCCGTAAAGCACGTCATCTACCTGGGCGGTCTGCTTCCGCGGCGGGACGGAGGCAGGCGCCGATCGGCATCGAAGCATCTGCTCAGTCGTGCCGAGATCGGACGGATGCTGGCGCGGCGCTTCCCCATTACCGAGCTGCGCGCGGGGCCCATCATCGGCTCCGGGTCGGCCTCCTTCGAGCTCCTCCGCTACGTCACCGAGCGCTTTCCCGTGGTTCTGGCTCCTCGTTGGGTGCGCAACGAGGTGACACCCGTCGGCATCGTGGACGTGCTCCACTTCCTGAGCTTGGCGCTGGAGCGCGGGCCGTGCGGCGTGGTGGAGATCGGGTCCGACCCCATCTCGTACAAGGAGATGATGTTGAGGTACGCCCGAGCCCGGGGTCTGCGACGGCGCGTGGTCACGGTGCCCGGGCTCTTCTCCGTTCGACTCGGCGCGAGATCCATCGGCCTGTGGACACCGATTCCCGCGTCTCTCGCCGGGCCCCTCCTCGAGGGGATGGCCGAGCCTCTCCGCGCACGGACAGGTCGAGCACGCCGGTTCTTCCCGGAGGTGTGTCCCATGGGATACGGGGAGGCCCTGGAGCGCGCCCTGGCTTCGATCGAGGGACGGGCGGTGGAGACCCGGTGGAGGCGACCTCGGACCCGCGAGGCCGACATCGGGTTCAGGGACATGGAGGGACTCGTTCGGGACACGCGGAGGACCATGGTGAACGCGCGTCCGGCGGACGTCTTCAGGGTCCTGTCTGGCATCGGGGGCGAGAACGGATGGCCCGCCATGGGCTGGCTGTACCGACTCCACGCTGCCACGGATCGCCTGCTGGGAGGGACGGGTCTGAGACGCTCCCGCCCCGATGCCGAGGGACTCGTGCCCGGTGCGCAGGTGGACTACTGGCGCGTGGAGGAGGTGTCTGCTCCCCATGTGCTGCGCCTGCATGCTCCGCTCCGGTTCCCCGGCCGGGGGTGGATCCAGTGGAAGGTGGAGTCTCTGCACGATCACACGTTCCTGACCCAGACGGCGACCTTCGCGCTGAGGGGGCTTCTCGGGACGACGTTCTGGTACGCCTTCCATCCGTTCCACCGGATGTTCTTCGCCGAGACGCTGGAGGCCGTCGCCGAGGAGGCGGCGCAGCTGGAGCGCTCGGCGCTGGCCGGGAAAGGCAGAGTGACGCCTCCGGTGGCGCCCAGGGGGGTCACCGGAGACGTGCGCGAGTTCCTCCTCAGGAGGCCGCCGAGTCCCACGCTCGTCGAATTCGACACCCGGGCCGAACGTGAGGACTACAGCCTGCGCATCATGCAACGGTTGGGCATCGACGTGACGTCGTACTCCGTCCTCAACCTGCACAGGATCGGCGTGGAGGCACCGGTTCAGGACGTCTTCGAGGAGCTGCTGCAGTGGAACGGCCACTCGTCGTGCTGGCCGAATCACATCGCTCGGGTCGAGCTGACTGGCGGGGGGATCGAGCGAATCGAGATCCGGCCCCTGGGGCTGAAACGCATCCCCTTCGGGGCAGGCTCGGGGGTCGGCGTCAACGTGGCGCCCCTCTTCCGTCTCGAGGCCATGGAGATCCAGGCCTCACCGGATGGGTTGGGAGCCGACAATGCCCGCTTCCTGCTCCATTCGTGCTCCGGCGGATACCCCATCGGGATCTTCGTCATCTACGTCCGCTCCCCCGTGGCGGACATGGGCGAGACGGAGCGCACGCAGGTGTTCTTCGGCGTGGGCTTCAACTTCTTCGGGAGTGAGCGGCTGTCCCGCTCCCGCCTGCTCCAGGGGATCTGGGCGATCGTGCACAACCGGGTGACCGCCAACGTGATGCACCGGTTCAAGCGGGTGTGCGAGTGGCGGTTCCAGAGAGCGCAGGATGGGTGAGGCCCTTCCGGCCGCGTGCGCCGAGAGCGCCGAGGCCGACTACCTGGTCACGCGCGACAGGAGGGGCTTCAGGCGGTCGGCGGTGAAGTGCGTCACCCCCGGAGGGCTGCTGGCCCTGCGTCCCTGAGGGAGAGGGCCAGCTCCCCGGTCCGCCGGCGGGGCCTACGCCGCCTGGCGCCGCGCCGACCTGCGCCCCCAGACCTTCAAGGCGTACCAGGCCAGAAGCGCGAAGGTGAGGATGAGCAGCCCGATGAGCGTCGGCGTGAACGACACCATGAAGCCCTCCACCACGATCCACGGAGCGATCTCCGCCGCATCCCGGATGACGGTCAGGGCGATGTAGATGCCGACGGTCTGGCCCAGCAGGCCCAGCACCGCTGCGAAGCCGCCCCAAAACAGGATCCCGTTCACGGAGGCGTCCCATTCCGGCCCCGGCACGAACGCTCCGCCCATCAGCTGCATGACGCGACGTCCGACGATCACCAGGATGACCACGGCGAGGAGCACGTGGATCGTCCCCGTGGGTCCCGACATGCGAATCAGCTCGATCATGGCTCACCTCCTCCCTTCGAGTTCGTCCCCTCCAGATCCGGGACCTTCATGAGCAGCGCCGCCCGGGCGTCCTCGAGGACGGCGGTGCGGTAGCTGGCGAAGAACCAGAGCACCGACAACACCAGGGCACCGAGGATGCCAGCCGATACCAGCGCCGAGCTGCGCACCAGCCAGCCGAAGAGCTGAACGGTGAGCTCGCCACGGGCGTCCACCATCCTGCCGGCGGCCCAGTAGAGCTCCAGCCAGGATCCGACCGCGGAGATCACGACCTCGGCGACGATGAGCACGGCGAGCCGGTCCAGCAGGACGTGGGCGGGTGTGGGGTCGTCGGCGTCGAAGCGTTGCAGGCGGAGCAAGAGGGTGGCCCCCGTGGCGAGGCCCGCCAGGAGGCACAGCCCTACGGGCCAGAGGAACATGCCGGCGTCCTCCACGAACATGGGCGTCAGGGCCGCGCGCGCCGCCGCCACCATCCCACCCGCCAACACCACCACCAGCAGCGCGCGGGCCCAGGGCGCCTCGGCCTGTCGCACCAGGCGGTCCATGCCTTTCCGCGCCGCCGAGGCGTGCACCTCGGCCAGAGCCGTCAGCACGTCGTCGCTGGCGTCGAGGTCCGACAGGGCCGCCTCCCTGGCCGCGTCCTCAGCCAAGCCCTTGTCCCGATAGTGCTCGTAGAGCTCCTCCAGGTCCCCCGCCAGCTCCAGGATGACCCGGGAGCGGGCGGGCTGGGGCAGGTGGAGTCTCGAGTCGATGCGGCGGAGCGCCGCGGCGAAGTCGCTCATCGCTCCTCCAGCGCCACGACCTCGGTGAAGCGCCTGATGAACTCCGCCCAGGCCTCTCGTTGATGCCGGGCGTAGCCCTCTCCCTTCCGCGTCAGCGCGTAGCTCTTCCGTCGCCCACGAGGGCCCTCGTCCGACCACCGACCCTTGATGAGGCCGTCCTTCTCCAGGCGGTGGAGGATCGGATACAGGGTACCGTGCTTGAAGTGGAAGTAGCCGTCACCGCTCTCGGCGATGTGGGTGGCGATCTGGTATCCGTGCATGGGCCCGTCCCGCAGACACGCCAGCACCAGGGCCTCGTTGCAGGCCCGGGCGAGGTTGGCGGAATCGAGGGACGAGGTCATGGCATACTGTCGTGAGTCTAAATAAAGAGGTTCTTTATATTGACAGTCTATATAACTGGCCTGTGGCGGTCAAGTGTGGTCGAGGGGAAAGGGCGGAAGGCCGGAGGAAGAAGCTAAAGGAGTCCCCTGTCGGCACCGGCCGCCAGGAGATCGAGGGTGTTCGCCACCTCGGCGGTACAGGGGTGCGTCTCGCCCAGCTCGCTGCGGAGCGTGGCGTACGCAGCCGTCAGGAGCGGCTCTGCGGTGGCGGGGTCGCCGGCTTGAAGAAGAGAGCGGCCCAGGGCTCCGCGGGCCCGCGCCGTTCGCCAATGTCCGTCCCGGAGGCGCTTCTCCCGTATCGCGAGGGCCTCCCGGAGCCAGCGCTCCGCCTCGGCCCACCGGCCCCGGTCCATGTCCAGGAGGCCGAGCTCCACGCGGGGATCCGCCGCCGCCGGATGCCCCGGGGGCAGGTGGGCATCGGCTTCTTGAACGGCCTGGAGCAGCGAGGACCGGGCCTCGTCCCCGCGCCCGGCCAGCCGGAGCGCCATGCCGAGGTGCAGCGCACCCTCGTACGTGCGTGGGTGCCCGGGCTCGGCCTCGGCCCGGAACAGCTGGTCACCTGCGCGGACCTCGTCCAGGCCCTCGGGGATCTTGCCTGCCTCCACCAGCAGCAGACCATGCTGCTGCATGCTGGCACCGAGCTCCGATCGATCGTCCCGCAGGATCAGCCGCCTCATCGACAGGGCGCTGTCCGCGATGGCCAGGGCTTCGGTGGATCTGCCCTCCAAGCGCCTCAGCCAGCTCATGCTGTACAGGTCTTCCGCAATGGACAGGTCGCCCTCCGTCCACACGGCCCGCTTGTCCGCCAGCGATTGGGCGAAGATCGAGTCGATCTTCTCGAGTCGACCCGAGGCCCATAGCAGACGTGCGTGATTGCCCAGAGTGATGGCCCGGAATTGGTGGTGCTCTCCCACGAGATCCTCATAGACCTCGAGAGCCTCCACGAGATAGGGTTCCGCTTCCTCGTATCGGCCCATCCGGGTCAGATGCTTGGCCAGATTGTTGAGACCGAAGGCGACGCCGTAGCCGTTGTACTCGGGGTATCCGTAGGCGAGCTCCAGAGTCGTCCTGAAGAACTGCTCGGCCTCCTCGTAGCGGCCCATGCCGGTGAGGAGGTTGCCGACGTTCGAGGTGATCATGACGATCGCGTCATCGACGCTGTCACCGAGGATTTGGCTCTTCACGTCGATGGCCGCGCGAAGCAGCGGCTCGGCACGCGCGTAGTCGCCGCGGGTTCGAAGGATATACCCCAGGGTCTGCAGCGCCTGTGCGTGCGCCTCCGGGTAGTCGCTCAGCTGTTCCTCGGCGTGCTCCGCTGCCCAGTCGAGAAGGTCTGTGATGGTTGGCTCCCGGAGCAGTGTGGTGCCGCCACCTGTATCGCGCAGGGGGCTGGCCTGTTCGAAGACCAGCCTGAAGTAGTTGTTGATCGCTGCGAACTTCTCGGCCTCACGCCCGGCACGGTCGCGTTCGGCCCGGAGCTGCCCGGTGTACCAGGTCACCGTCGCCGAAAGCAAGGTCAGCACCGCCGCGGCCGCCGTCACCCCGGTTCGGTGGCGGCGCACGAATTTGCGGAGCCGGTACGTCGCGGAGTCGCGTGACGCCGTCACCGGGTGTCCCGACAGGTACCGGCCGAGGTCGGCCGCCAGCGCACTCACCGACACGTAGCGCCGCGCGGGCTCCTTGCGGAGCGCCTCGAGGACGATGTTGTCGAGGTCTTTCGAGAAGGCTCTCCGTCCCCGTCCGGCCCTCGAGCTCGGTGGTGGAGGGTCGGCCGTGAGGATAGCGCGTTCGAGCTGGGTTGGGCTCAGGTCGTCCCCATAGGGACGGCGACCGGTGACGATCTCGTAGAGGAGCACACCGAGCGCGTAGACATCGCTTGCGGTGGTAACCGGCTCCCCGAGCACCTGCTCCGGGGCGGCGTGGGCCGGGCTCATCGGGCGGAGGCCAGTGCGCGTGAGGCCCGCGTCCTGATCCGCGGCGTCCCCGCTGACCACCTTGGCGATGCCGAAGTCCAGGAGCTTCACGACGCCGTCGGGGGTGACCATGATGTTGCCGGGCTTCAGATCCCGGTGGACGACCAGGTTCTGGTGGGCATAGTGGACCGCCTGGCACACCGACAGGAACAACGCGAGGCGGGCCCGGACGGGCAGCCCGCGGCAGTACTCGGTGATCGGCTTGCCGTCCACGTACTCCATGGAGAACCAGGGCAGCCCGTCGTCCGTGATCCCGCCGTCGAGGAGGCGGGCGATGTTGGGGTGCTGAAGACGCGCGAGAATCTGCCGCTCGGCGGCGAACCGGCGAACGATCTCATCGGTATCCATGCCGCGACGGACGAGCTTGAGCGCCACGCGTTGCTCGAACTCCACGTGCTCCGCGAGGTAGACCGCGCCCATCCCGCCTGCCGCGATCCGGGAGCGACATCGGTAGGGACCGATCCGGGTGCCCACGCGTGGGTCGCTTCTTTCGGCCTCCTCTCCGTCCGGTGCAAGACCCCCCGAGGGCCCATCGCGTGGAAGGAGATCGTCGGCCGACCCCTCCAGGACCGTCGCCGGGTCGGCGTCGCTCTCCAGCAGGGAGAGCACCTGGGCCCTCACCTCTGGATCGCGTTCCGCGCGCAGCAGGAATGCGGCCCGATCTTCGGCGGGAAGCTCCACGGCATCCAAGAACAGCTCCTGGATCCGGGCCCACTGTCTCGGGCCGATGGGCAGTTGATCCATCAAGCGATGTTAGGGTCGGGCACATCTCTGCGCGAGTGGGTCGTGACACGGTCGGGAGGAATTCTCCGCGTCTCGTGGTGATGAGACGTCGGTCGGCTGCGGCCGGTCGTGAAACAAGCTGCCCCAGGAGGATTCCATGTTCACCCTGAAGACGCGCTTCCGCTACGCCTTCCCGGTTCTGTTTTTTTCGATCGCCCTCGCCGGGTGCGACTCCACCGCCACCGAGCCCGAGATCACCCCTGAGCTCACGAAGGTCTACGACCTGGATCTGCAGACCCGCTACATCGAGGTGCGGGGATCCTGTGACGAGGATCTGTTGGGCAACTCGAGTCCGGGCGAGTTCCAGTACCGGATCGTGGTGAGTGGGGCGGGCCAGACCCACACGCAGGAGAGCCGTGGATACAACACGGTGACCGGCGAGAATTACCAGCGGAACGCCTCCACCACCATCAACTTCGCCAACAAGACCTACACCTGGCGGGGCCTGCCCCGCGACGCGACCATCGACGTCAAGCTGAACGGTGCCGAATGGGACGGAGTCAGCAAGGATACGCGCATGGCCAACCGGGGCGGATCCAAGGCCGTGCCCTTCGCGTTGAGCAAGGAGACCCGCTCGGTCACCATCGGAGCGACGGCCGCGTGCCAGATCCGCCTCTACTACGACGCCCTGTGGCTCGAGCGGATCGTGGAAGGCTGAGCAGCGGTGGGCGGCCCCTGCCTAGGTCCGGAGCTGGGCCGTAAGGAAGGCTCGGGCCGCCCGCCAATCGCGATTGACGCTGGCCAGGGACACCTCGAGCACCTCTGCGATCTCTTCGAGCGTCAATCCCCCGAAGAAGCGGAGCTCCACGACCTTCGCCTGGCGCTGGTCCAGCTCCGCGAGTCGGCTCAGCGCCTCATCGACGGCGATGAGGTCTTCGACGTTCGACCCGCGGGCGACACTGTCGGCGCCCAGCGTCACGATCGGGGCACCCCCGCCACGCTTCTCGGCGTTCCGAGCGATGGCGTAGTCGAGCAGGATGCGGCGCATGGCCCGCGCCGCAATGGCGAAGAAGTGGGATCGGTTCTTCCAGTCGACCCGCTCCTGATTCACGAGCTTGAAGTACGCCTCGTGGACCAGCGCCGTGGCGCTCAGCGTGTGCCCCGCTCGCTCTGTCCGGAGACGGGACGCGGCCACCCCCCTCAGCTCATCGTATACGATGGCGAACAGGCGGTCCACGGCCTCGGCGGAGGCCTCCCCCTGAAGGCTCAACAACAGTTGGGTGACATCTCCCGATTCCTCCATGGTTCGGAAGCTACGGGGCGGACCAGCGCCGCGCACGACGGCCCGTGATACGCACCGGTGTGGTTTTCCGCGTCTCCCCCTGAGCCAACTCGACTCCCATCGATCCAAGGAGGAAGATCATGAGAACGTACGTACGGATCGCCAGGCTGAAGACCCTCGCCTTGGCCGCTGTAAGCGCGTCGCTCGCTCTGGGTGGTCCGCACCGCCTGGCCGCGCAGGAAATGGTGGGCGGTCCCACTCAGGCTCAGGCAACGCGGAGCGGCTTCCATTTTGCCATCGGCGTGGGCACCGCGTCGGTGTCGGCGTCCTGTCCCAGCTGCGACACCAGCTTCTTCGAGGACCGCCTGAACGGCCTCTCGGGGGTGCTCCAGGTGGGGGCGGTTGCGACACCCAGGCTCGTGGTGGCGGGCGAGTTGATGGGGTGGATGAAGAACGAGGACCCGGTCTACCGCCGCGTGGCCGGCCTGAGCGTCGCCCTGATGGGCTATCCCAGCGAGTCGTCGGGCTTCTTCATAAAGAGCGGCATCGGCGGCATCCGCGCCATCGCCGAGGACGACTTCCTGACGTTGCAGACCGACGCCTTCATGAGCACCTTCGGCATCGGACTCGACCTGCAGCTCGGTGAGCGCACCAACCTTACGCCGTATATCAACTACGTGAGATCCTTCGGGGGCCAGACCTGGATCAACGGGTTGGTGAGCCCGGTGGTGGTGACTCCGAACGCGATCCAGCTCGGCACTTCGCTGACCGTTCACTGAGGGTCGGGACGGACGGCCGTCGCGGCCATGTCGGGAGGTGGCACGACACCCGTAGACCGCCCCCGTCACACGGGCCGTCTCCCGAACGTAGGTAGACGAGAAGGTCGAGGCTCGAACGGGAGACGCTCCATGCGGCATGCGCGACAGGGAACTGCAGGGCCTTACCCGTCCGTGGGAGTGACGAGGCGGATGCTCGCCGTGGGTCTGGCCGGGGCGGTGCTGGTCGGCGCGAGCCTGGCCGGTCCGACGCCTGCCGGGGCTCAGGTCGGACCAGGATGGGGCTTTTCTGCCCAGGGAGGCGTGGGGCTGTTCGTGGGCAACGCATCGGACTTCCTGGACGGCGGGCCGAGCCTGAACGTGACGGTGTCCCGAAGCGTCGCTCCGTTCCTGCGGATCCGGGCCGACGCCGCGCTGTCCTTGCTGGACGACCAGAAGGACCCCTTCGAGGCGGCGGACAACCGCATCCTCGTGTTCGGCATCGGCCCCGAGGCCCACCTGGACCTGGGCGCCGTCGGCCTCTATGTGAGGGGGCTGGCAGGCCAGGCGGCCGCCGTCCAGGTGCGCACCAACTCGGTGCTCGAGGAGCGCACCACGTGGGCCTGGGCCTACGGCGGCGGGGTGGGCTTTCGCGTCCGGCTGGCGCCGGCGCTCTTCCTCGACGTGGGTGGCGACGTCCTGAAGCTGGGAGAGCTGGACTTCGCCCGCACCGCTTCGTCGAGCCTGTCGCTCGCGGCGGAGGATCCCGGGCTGATCCGCCTGCAGGCGGGGGTGTGGCTCGGTATCGGCTGAAGAGGCCCGAGGAGCCATCGCGGCGCCCGCAGACCGGGCCGACCTTGCCTGAGCACGGAGGAGTCCCCCGGCTCAGGGTACGTCATGCTCGTCGTTCAACGAACCTCCCGTCGGTCCGGAGATCTCCCTCCGACGGTGGGGATGGCGCCCGGCACCTGTCTCGTCGTCATCCCGCAGGACGTCCGCGAGCGGCTCGGGATCCGATCGGGACAGCGGATCCGCGCGATCCACGTCGGGACCCGGGTCGAGATCGTTCCCGTGGAGCCGATGCGGAACCTGCGGGGGGCGTGTCCGGCCTGCCGGCTCGAGCTCCGGCGAGCGGCATGGGGCGTGCCGTGAACGTCGTGGACTCCGCCGGGTGGATCGAGTATCTGAGGGACGGAACCCACGCCGGAGCCTTCGCCCGCGCCATCGAGGACGTGGGCGCGTTGCTGGTTCCCGCCGTCTGCCTCGCCGACGTCTACCGCTGGGCTCTCCGGCACGTGGGCCGGGCCGACGCCCTTCGCATCGCGGTGGCCATGCAGCAGGGTCGGCTCGTGGACCTGGATGGCGGGGGATGGCTCCGGGCGGCGGAGCTGGGGGTGGCGCACCGTCTCGGCCTGGCCGACTCCGTCGTCCTGGCCGTGGCTCGAGGCCAGGGGGCGACCCTGTGGACCGGGAACGCGAACCTCGCGGCTCTCGACGATGTGGAGAGGAGGGCTGCGTCGGGTCTCGGCGGACCCCCACTCCCCACCCGCTAGACGCCGTACCGCTTTACCCGCATCTTCCGGCGCCCGTCCGCAAACCCCACCCGCGAGCCCGTGCGCCACAGCCAACGTCACATCGCCCTCTTCTGGGTGCCGCTCGCCGCCACGTGGCTGATGATGGCCTTCGACGGCCCGTTCCTCGCGGCGGTCATCGCGCGCCTTCCCGACGAGACCTTCAACCTCGCGGCCCACGGTGTGGCCTTCGCCTTCGCCATCCTCATCGAGGCGCCGGTCATCATGCTGATGAGCGCCGCCACGGCCCTCGTCGAGGACCGGGAGAGCTTCGTCCGCCTCAGGGTCTTCGCACGATGGCTGGGCATGGCATCCACCGGACTCCTGCTCATCATCCTCATCCCGCCGGTCTTCGGCTTCCTCATGTACACGTTGGTGGGCCTGCCGGAGGCGGTGGCGGAGCTGACGTACGGCGCTCTGTGGCTCTTCCTTCCCTGGCCAGGCGCCATCGGCTATCGCCGCTTCCTCCAGGGGGTGCTCATCCGGGCCGGGCGCACCCGCCTGGTGGCGTACGGGACCATCGTCCGCCTCGTCGCCATGGCCGGCGCCGCCCTCTTCGGGTTCTTCCTCCTGGACATCCCAGGGGCGTGGGTGGGCGCCATGTCGCTGTCCGTGGGCGTGGTGGCGGAGGCGGGCTCGGCTCGGTGGATGGCGCGCCACACCGTCCGTGAGGTCCTGGCCACGAGCATGCCCGAGGGCAAGGCCCACCTCTCCTTCCGTGAGATCGCCCACTTCTACTATCCGCTGGCCCTGACGTCCCTCATCGGACTCACGGTACAGCCCATGCTCACCTTCTTCATGGGCCGGGCGCCGGCTCCGGTGGAATCCCTGGCGGTCTTTCCCGTGGTGCACGCCCTGCTGTTCGTCTTCCGATCGCTGGGCCTCGCCTTCCAGGATGCGGCCATCGCCCTCATGGGTGAGCGGCACCGACACCTGCCCGAGCTCGGCACCTTCACGGCGCTTCTCGGAGGGGCGGCCACGGCGGTGCTGGCCCTGGTGGCCTTCACGCCCCTGGCCGACGTCTGGTTCGTGACCATCTCGGGCCTGACGCCGGAGCTGTCGACCTTCGCCTACGTCCCGGCACGCATCATGGTGCCGCTGGCCGCCCTGTCGGTGCTCCTCTCCCTCCAGCGCGCGATCCTGGTGAACGTGCGACGTACGCGGCCCATCACGGTGGCCACCGCCGTCGAGGTGCTGGTCATCGCAGCCACGTTCCCGGCGCTGGGGTGGGGCGTGGGCGTCGTCGGCGTCACGGCGGCCTTCACCGCCTTCGTCGTGGGGCGCGCGTCCAGCAACGCGTTTCTTGCGGTGCGCTGCGCCCGTGTCGTGCGGGAGTTCCGGAGCGCTGGATAGCCGAGCCGGCACGCACCGGCGTGCCGTGATCCCTCAGCTCTCGGGGACGGCCCCGTCGAGGTCCGGTCGCAGCTCCCATCCGATGGACTGCTCCTCGTCGCCCCGGGACACGAACACCTGACGCATCGCCTCGGCGACCCTGGCGCCGTCCTCCCGGTGACAAAGGGCGATGAGCCCCGACCCGCTCCCGGACACCGTGACCCCCCAGGCCCCCGCCTCGTAGCCGGCGGACACGGCCTCGGGGCCTCCGGCGATGAGCGGGAGCCGATGGGGGACGTGGAGATCGTCCGCCATGCCCTCACGGATCAGCTCCGTGTCTCCCCGGGCCATCCCCTCGACGAGCGAGGTGATGCGCCCCAACCCCGCCACCGCCACACGATGTGGCACCATGGTGGGAAGGACATTCCGGGCCTCGGCGGTGGTGATCCGCGTCGAGGGTGCGGCGAACGCGAAGCCGATCTCCTGGGAAAGTGGCAGGCTCAGCGTTCTCGGGCCCTTGGGTCCGGGCACGACCGCGTGGAAGCCCCCGAGGGCGCAAGGCCCAGCGTTGTCGCCGTGGCCTTCCCGCGCCGTGGCCCAGGCGAAGGCCCCGAGCTGATCGGTCCTGGCGCCCAGAGCGGCCCGGGCCAAGGCGAAGCCGGCGACGAGCGCCGCCGCGGAAGATCCGAGGCCCCTGCCCACGGGGATCTCCGACTCCACCCGGATCGTGCCTTCCACGAGGGCGCCGCCGGCCTCCACCATGCGTCGGAAGGTGGAGGCGAGCAGGTCGTTCATGGGCGGAACCGGGAGATCGGCAAGGGTCCCCGAGCGCTCGAGTCGAAGCAGGCCGCCATCGGGGTGGAAGCTCGCCCGGAGGTACCGGTTCAGCGCGAGGCCGAGGGTGTCGAACCCCGATCCGAGGTTCGAAGTAGAGCAAGGTACGCGCACCCTGCAGGCGGAGAGGGTCGGCATGAAGCAGTCAGTCTTCGATGAGCATGCGGCGTAGGACCCGGATGTCGGGTCTGATCTTCACGATGCGCTCTTCAGCCTCCAGAGTCGAGGCCAGCGTGTCCGGAGCGGGGACGGTGCGGCCTGTGGCCTCCTCCACGATCTCGGGGAACTTGGCGGGATGGGCCGTGGCCAGGAGCACCGAAGGCCCCGCGTCCGGCGGCGTCTTGCGCAGAGAACCATAGCCTACGGCGGCGTGGGGGTCGAGGACGTAGCCCGTGCGCTCGTACACGTCGGCGATCCAGCGGCGGGTCTCGTCGTCATCGCACCACGCACCGCGCACGTCTTCGCGGAGGTGGGCGAGGTCGTCGTCGTACATCCAGCGGATGCGCTCGAGGTTGCTGGGCGCGCCCACGTCCATGGCGTTGGATGCCGTCGGCACCGACGGCCGCGGCCGGAGCACCCCGCTGTACAGGTAGTCGGGAAAGACCCGGTTGACGTTGCTGGCGGCCACGAAGCCCGCCACGGGCATGCCTGCCCGCCGGGCCAGGAGGCCACCGGTCAGGTTGCCCAGATTGCCCGAGGGCACGACGAAGGTGGGCGCGGTGTCACGCCACCCCAGGGCCAGAGCAGCATGGACGTAGTACACGCTCTGGGGCAGCAGGCGGCCGACGTTGATGCTGTTGGCCGAGGTGAGCCCTGCGTGCTCCGTGACGCGCGCATCGGCGAAGGCCTCTTTGGCCATGCGCTGGCAGTCGTCGAAGGTGCCGTCCACCGCCACGGCGGTCACGTTGCCGCCCAGGGTGGTCATCTGCCGTCGCTGACGGGAGCTGATGCCGCGGGCGGGAAAGAGCACCAGCACCCGGTAGCCGTCCATTCCGTGGAAGGCCCTTGCCACGGCGCTGCCCGTGTCCCCGGACGTGGCCACCAGCACCGTCCGGTGGCGCCGACCGGGATCGAGGGCGTGCATGAGGCGAGCCATGAAGCGAGCGCCCACGTCCTTGAACGCCAGTGTCGGTCCGTGGAACAACTCCAGGACGTGCACCCCGGGCTCGATCTCCACCATGGGGATGGGGAAGTCCAACGCTGCCGCCGACACCTCGGCCAGAAGCGCCGAAGTGACGCCGTCGCCCGAGAGGGTCGACGTCACCCAGCAGGCCGTGTCGGCCAGGCTGCTCCCGTCCGGGAGCGCGGCCTCGTCCAGGTGCAGGTCGCCGACGGGCATGTAGAGGCCGCCGTCGGGCGCCAGGCCCCGGAAGAGCGCCTCGGCGAAGGAGACGGGCGGGCCGCCCCTGGTGCTCACGAAGTGTCGCATGGAGGGGAATGTAAGCGGCCGAGGCGCGGGAGGTCGTCCATGACCCCCCGCGCCTCGAACGCTTCGCCAACTGCGGGCCGAGCCTCAGCTGTCCGAGGCCAGCCCCCGCACGGCTTCGGCCAGCATGCGCACCTTGGCCGCGTCCAGGGAGCGGTGTGCGTCCCGGTCCAGCTCTGAGGCCAGGACCGAGAGCACCTCGCGGCGCACGCGGCCCGACCGCCCCTCGGCGTCGTCCAACGCCTCCCGGATGGAGGCAATGCGACTCGCGCCGAGGCCCCGATGGCGCTCGAGCTGGTCCACGTACGCCCGTGCCAGGGCGAAGGTGTGGGGCCACACGAACCGAGGCTGTCCCTGTGAGTTCAGTTGCTCGAGGCGCACGGACCTGGCGGCGTCGATCTCGTTCTGCGACAGGACCGCGCTGGGGGTGAGCTCGAAGATGTCCAGCCCGCGCGCGATCTCCGAGCTGATGATCAGGCCGTTGTACCAGTACACCGACCAGCTCCCGGCCATCTCCATGCGGTCGGGGTT
Organism: Gemmatimonadota bacterium; assembly: GCA_039589955.1. Lineage (GTDB taxonomy): Bacteria > Gemmatimonadota > Gemmatimonadetes > Longimicrobiales > Gaopeijiaceae > SZUA-318. The sequence goes on from JBDHGI010000018.1 coordinate 26,268, forward strand.
CACCGGGCCACGGTCGTGGAAGGCGATCTCCACGGGGTTGGCCGCGTCCGTCCAATCGAAGATCGAGATGCCGCCCTGGTACCAGCCCTGGACCATGACGTCCCGTCCGGGGATGGGGATCAGCGAGCCGTTGTGGGCGACGCAGTTCTCCAGAGGCGTCTGGGGGGCGGGGAGCTTGTAGTAGCTCTCGAACCGCATGTCCTGGCCCTGGACGGTGAAGATGGCGTTGGCGCCCCACTCCGTCGGGTCCGAGGGCCGGCACTTGGGCGCTCCGCCCCCGCCCCACTCGTCGGTAAACAGGACCTTGGAGCCGTCGTTGTTGAATGTGGCCGAGTGCCAGTAGGCGAAGTTGGAGTCCGCAACGGCGGACAGCCGCCTCGGGTTCACGGGATCGCTGATGTCCAGCAGGAGCCCGTACCCCTCGCAGGCTCCGCCGGCCAGGCCGATGCCGGGGTAGACCGTGATGTCGTGGCATTGCGTGGGGCCCAGGGCGGGGCCGTCGTCTTCGCCGCCGCCGGTCATCCGGGCGATGAGCTCCGGGATGTAGGCGCGCAGCGCCGCGCTGTCGGCGGCGGTGGGGGCGCCCTGGCCGCCCCGGGCGGCGACGATGCTGTCCAGCATGGGGCCGGTGAACTGCGGAGGCAGGACCATCGCCTGGCCACCGAGCTCGGCGATGAAAGCGCCCCGGGCCCTCGCCTGCTCGACGGCCTCGAGGTCCGCCGGGGCCAGCCCGTGCGTGGGCGGAGCCACCAGGTCCTCGAAGATCCGGGGAGAGCTCACGATGGCCGCGCCCTCCGGGTGAGCCAGGGGCACCCGGATCACCTCGATGCGGAAGAGCGCGGAGCTCGGGTCGTCGCTGGGCAGCGCGCCGGAGCAACCGGGGAGCTCCTCCGCCGGACGCACCGGAGCCGAGCCCGACACGTAGATGTAGACGTTGTCCTCGTCGCCGGGATGCTCCAGCACGGTGTGGGTGTGGGAGCCCCGGCAGGTCTGCACGTTGGCGATGTACTTCGGGTCGCGAATGTCGGTAATGTCGAAGATGCGGATACCCCGCAGGCGATGAGGGCTCACCGCCTCCTGGACGCCGTCGGTACCGCAATCCAGCCGCCCGCCCAGGCCCTCGCCGGAGACGAAGAGGAGATTCCGGTACACGGAGACGTCGCTCTGGGAAGCCGGACAGACATAGCCGGTGACGAGCTCGGGGTTGGCGGGGTCGGAGATGTCCCACACCTGGATGCCGTTGTAGTTGCCCTGGATGGCGTAGCTGCCCGTGAACGCCAGGTCGGAGTTGGTGACCCCGATGAAGTCCCGGGGCGGCGGCGTCTCGGACACGAGCCTCAGATTCCAGATGGCATCGCCGGCGTCGAAGAGCCCGGGAGCAAGGCCCACTCGGGGATCGGGCGTCGGCGACGTGACCCGGAGGGGCTCCAGCGACGTAGGAGCGGGGCTGTCCATGGTCGAGGGCTGCGAGCTGCAGCTCGCCAGGACGAGGGCGCCCGCGGCGAGGGAAGGAAGCATCGACATCCTCGCGGGCGAGCGGGACGCGCCCCCGCGGGCAGGGAGGGTGCGGATCATGGCAGGTTCCTGTTGCTGGAGATGTGGGCGTGAGGAGGTTGCTGTGCTATGGAAGATCCGGCGGCGGGCCGGCGGTTGTCGTCAGTGGCCCTCCGGCGGAGCCTCGAGGGCTTCGAGCATCAGCCGCATGCGGTTGATCTCGGTGATCTGATCCACCTGGATGTCCGAGGCGATCTTGAAGACCGCGTCGTCCTGGGCGGCGCCGTCGATGGCGAACAGGTCGTGGACCATGGTCACGGCGCCTTGATGATGCTGGATCATGTAGGTGAGGAAGAGGCGGTCGAAGTTCCGGCCCCGGGCCTCCTCGAGCTCCTCCATCTGGGCGGCGGTGAGCATGCCAGGCATGTGCATGGCATGTGCCTCTCCGTGCAATCCGGCCATGTCCCCGGGCATGTGCACGGCTCCGGCCTCGTCCACCTCGGGGACTTGTCGGCTCCGGTCCCGGAGCCACGCCTGCATGTTCGCGATCTCGTCCTTCTGGGCGTTGATGATGCGCGCCGCCAGCGTCCGGATCGAGGGGCTGGCCCCGTTCGCAGGAGCGAACGCCGACATCACCAGAGCCTGGGCGTGGTGGTGGATCATCCCCGTCATGAAATCGACGTCGGCGGGGCTGACCCGGAGGAGGGTGCTGTCCCTCCGGGCGCGGTACAGGGCTTCGAGCTCGGCCGTGGCGGTGGTGCTGGGCTCGGTGGACGGGCCGGATCCGCCGGCGCTGGCGCACCCCTGGGTCGCCAACGTGGTGACGACGACGAGGGCCGTGGCGTGGGGCGAGAGTCTCATGCTACGCTCGAGAAGCCGTGGGTCGGTGACGTGCGGAAGAGAACCAGCCTACTGTCTACATCGATGGGAAGTCACGGTTCCACGGCTCCCGATTCCGTCGACGACCGGAGGGGCCGCGGGCATCGCGGCTTTCTACACGGCCCCTCAGTCGCCCCCGAGCTGGGCGATATGGAGGATCCCGTCGCCCGGGTTCACCAGGGGATTGACGGTGTGCCCCAGGACCACCCCGCCCGTGCGGGCTTGCACGGGGGAGCCGTCCCGGGCAGCCGGGTCGGTGATGGTGCCACCCCAGAACGGGTCGCTCGGCCGCCGGCTTCTTCTTCCTCATAACGTCAGAAAGCTCCACTCCTTGGAGAAGGGCACGCTGGAGAAGCGCACGCCCCGCTCTGCAGTGACACGCAGGTTGTCGCTGGGGTTGATGCCGATGCCCCGGGCGGAGTCGTATAGTCCCGGCTCCATGGAGAAGGTCATGTCTTCCTCCAGGACCGTGTAGTCGCCCAGGGCGATGAAGGGCGGCTGATGGCCCGAGAAGAACTGCCCCTGGCCGTGAGCGGGCCGGTGGTAGATGTGCTGGGCCATGCCGGCGTCCACCTGATGTCGGTGGATCCGGGCGGCCACGTCGGAGCATGAGGCCCCGGCGCGGGATTCGGTCTCCTGGATGGCGACGGTCTCGGCCACCACCTCCCACATGCGCTCCTGCTCCGGCGTCCACGGCGCGATGAGGTAGTTGCGGTAGCACTCGCCGCCCATCCCGCCCAGGCGGATGTCGGTGTTCACGTAGACGGTCTGACCCCGCCCGATCCTCTGATGGAAGAACTGGTTGGGATGGGGGTAGGCGCTGGCCACTCCGGCGCGGACGTAGTTGGACGTCACCTCGATGCCCACTGCGGAGTGGGGTCGGCCGTCCCGCTCCACGTCGGACATGAGAAGCTCGATGCCGTACGCCTGGAGCGCCTGGCCCAGCTCGAAGTCCGTGAGGTCGGTACCCCGCTCGAGGATGTAGTCCCGGGCGAAGGCGTGGATCCGGTCGAAGTACCGGTATGCCCGTTGGATGAGGGCCAGCTCCTCCTGGGTCTTGATCTGCTGCATGGCCAGACACTCGCCAGAGATGTCCACGAAGCGAGTGCCCGGAGCGACGCGGCGCGCCGTGGCCAGCTGGGCCGCCGAAAGCGTCCAGTCCGTGGCGACAGTGCCTCCCGCGAGTCCACGCCTCCTGAGACCCTCGAGCATCCACGCGAACAGGTCCACCCGCGGGCCCTGCACCACCTCCCCCCGGTTCGGGAAGCCGCCCTCGGCGTGGGGATAGCAGAAGTACGTCTCAAGCTCGGTGCTCCACCACGAGGCCATGAGGTCCCGGTCGATCCCCGGTGCGTACCAGTACACCGTGTCCTCCTCGTCCATCCGGAACACCGCCCATGTGGAGCGCTCCCCACTGCCCCGAAAGCAGCCGGTGTAGTACACCATGTCCTGATCGTTGCCGAGGACGATGGCTTGGGCGCCCGTGCGCGCCACCCGGTCCTTGAGCTCGCGGGTCCGGGCCTGATGCCACGACAGGGGAAGGCGGTCGTACCCCACCGGAGCCGGCTCCACGTGATCGGGGTCGCGTACGAGGAGGGCCTCGGAGTCCCCGGACGTGGCGCCCGGCGAGTCTTCGGGAGTCCCGCATGCCAGTGCCGAGGCGGCGGCGCCGGCGGCGGCGAGGCCCGTCCCCATGGTGCGGATGAAGTCGCGTCGCGTGGCGGTCATGGCGATCCTCCCTCGTTGCGGAGGGGATAGGCGCGACCGATCTCCTCCGCCGAGCGGAGGGAGAGGGCCGCGAAGGTCAGGGTCCCGTTGGAGCATCCGCCCGAGACCATGGTGGGCGCGCCCACGACGAAGAGGTTCTCGTGGTCGTGGCTCCGGCCCCACGAGTCCACGACGCTGGACGCCGGGTCGTCTCCCATGCGGCACCCGCCCCCCGGATGATCCTGGACCTCGTCCACCGAGGTTCGCAGGACGCGGCCGCCACCCGCCCGGGCGAGGTCCGCGAAGACGGCGCGGATACGCTCCTCCGTCGCCCCGCGCAGGTCGCGAGACACCGGAGCGTCGCGAAACGCGATGCGGGGTTGGGGATCCCCGAAACGGTTCCGTCGGGACCCGTCCAGTGTCACCCGGCTGTCGCGGTCGGGGATGACGTCGTAGTAGCCCCGCAGGCGGGCGGTACCCGTCGCCGTGCGGGCCCGCCAGTCGGCCATCACCTCGTCGGCCAGGAGGAGCCGGCCGTCGTCGCTGCGCAAGCGGGGCCCTCGGGCCGTTGTGGACTCCCACACCCGGAAGTCGTGGCGCATGAAGCCTGCCGGCAGCCCCGGCCCTCCCGGGAGCGTGGGCCGCTGGAAGTACTTGGAGATGAGGGAGTGGCCGAAATACATCCCGGGAAGCAGCCGCAGGGGGAGCTCCACGAAGGCGCTGACGCTCCGGTGCCCCGCCATGTACGTGCCCACCAGCCCCGACGAGTTCGCCAGACCGTCCCTCCATCGTCCCTGGGCCGAGAGGAGCAGAAGGTGCGGGCTCCAGGTGTACCCGGCGGCCAGCACGAACGTGCCCGCCCGGAAGACGACGTCGGTGTCGGGGTCGTCGTAGCTCCTTCCCACGGCGGCGTGCAGTCGGGAGCCTCCGGCCTCCAGCTCCAGGCGGCGCACGAGCGTGCGGGCCAGCAGCCTCGCCCGTCCGGCTTCCGCCAGACGGCCTAACGTGAACTCCGGCGTGTACTTGGCCCCCGTGGGACAAATGCTGCACGTGTCGCACCGCTGGCAGACCGGTCGACCCCGCCAGGGCACCGTGTTCTTCGCCACGGGGTTGGTCCAGGCGGGGATTCCGGCCTCCGTCACCCACGCCCGGAGGCGCTCCAGCGTCCAGGTGAGGGGCACGGCGGGCATGGGGAAGGGAGCGCCGCGGGGATCGAGGGGCTCGGGACCCTGCTCGCCGGCGACGCCCATGCGCTCCTCGGCCTCTTGGTAGAAGGGGTCCAGCGTCTCGTAGTCCACGGGCCAGTCGGCGTGGACGCCGAACAGCGATCGGTGGCGGAAGTCCTCGGGGGTGAACCGGGGGGTCGTTCCTCCCCAGTGGAGCGCCTGTCCTCCCACCACCATGGACCTGGACATGATCCCCGGGGCCGACTGGTCCTCGATATGGTCGTCGGCCCACGGGTTCTCGCCGTAATCCATGTACCGCCGTCGGGTCTCGAATCGGCGCTCCAGGGGGGTGGAGTGGCTGCCGGCCTCCACCACCAGGACGTCCACGTCCCGTTCGTCGGTGAGCTTCTCGGCGACCATGGCGGCGGTGATGCCCCCGCCGATGACGACGACGTCGGCCTCCTCGATCCGGCGCCTCATGGGAGGGCCTCCGGCTCGGGGGGCGCCGTCGCGATACCTCGGCAGGTCCGTGGGGAGACCCGCACCCCGTAGCACCGATCCGTCGCGTCGGGAGTGGCGAGCCACCAGGCCATGAGGGCTACCGCCACGTGGCGGGCGCGCAGGGGACTCGGGAGCGCGCCGCCCTCGTCGGTGACGTGGCGTCGGAGGAGGTCGGCGCCGACCTCGGGGGCCAGGGAGGCGAACCCCTGGCCGTGACGCTTCACGGCCTCCAGCTCCAGGGCCCGAAGCTGGGCTGCCCACCCGGGCACCGGGTCCGGGGGGCCGTAGCGGATCTCGGCGGTGCCGTAGCCGTGGCTCAGCTCGGGCACGGGCTCGTAGGCGGACGCCCATCGCTCGAAGTCGCGGACGGCCTGCTCCCGTCCTTCGTCGCCGAGCTCCGAGGGCAAGACCAGGGGAGCGACTGCCCGGAGGACGTCGGGGTCCAGCGGGCCGGAGGCTCCGGCGTCTCCGCTCGATTCGTCGCTGGGGCGTTCCCCGGGCGAGCACGCTCCGGCGGCCGCTGCCGAGAGCGCCGCGCCGGTCCGCTTGAGGAAGGTCCGTCGGTCGTTGCTCATGCTTCGACTCTCAGCGGGGCAGGGCGAAGACCACCAGCGTGCCCCCGTCGACTCCGCCGCCGGTGGCGACGGCCACGAACTGGCGGCCGTCGGAGGTGGCGTAGGTCATGGGATTGGCATAGCCGCGTCCCGGAAGCGCCCCGAGCCAGAGGGCGCGACCGGTCGCGGCGTCGAAGGCCCAAAGGGCGTCGTCCCCCCCGGTGACGAAGACCAGCCCGCCACCGGTCACGATGGGACCCGGCGCTCCGGCGACGCCCAGGCGCCCCGGCAGAGGGACGCCGGCCAGGGCGGGATTGCGGCGAACGGCCTCATCGTCGCCCACCGTCTCCTGCCACACGATCTCGCCACGGTTCATGTCGATGGCGGTGAGGGTCCCGTACGGGGGATCGATGATGGGGATGCCCTCCACCCGGGTGAGCCCCCGGGCCTGGCGGTCGATGTCCCAGTCGGCCACCACGCGGGTTGTGTCCCCGGGCGCCAGCTTGAACAGCGCCGGGCTCTCGGTGGACTTCACATACAGGAAGCCCGTGCGGGGATCCACCGCCGAGCCGCCCCAGTTGCCGCCGCCGATGATGCCCGGTAGGGCAAGCGTGCCCTCGAGCGAGGGCGGCGCAAACAGCGGACCGAAGCGGAGTCCTCGGGTGACCTCCCGGGCCCGCCGGCTCAGCTCGGGGGAGAGGCTCACGAGGTCGTCCTCGGAGAAGCCCTGCCGGGCGAACGGAGGAGGGCGGGTGGGAAAAGGCTGCGTGGGCGACGCCCGCTCGCCGGGCACGTCGCTGGCCGGCACCGGCCGCTCCTCGATGGGCCAGACGGGCTCGCCCGTAACCCGGTCGAAGGCGTACACGAAGCCGGTCTTGCCGGCCACGGCCACGGCGTCGATGCTACGACCGTCGACGTTCGCCGTGTACAGCACCGGCGCGCCGGGCAGGTCGTAGTCCCACAGCCCGTGGTGCACCGTCTGGAAGTGCCAGACCCGCTCCCCGGTTCGGGCATCGAGGCACAGCAGCGTCTCGGCGAAGAGGTTGTCTCCCTTCCTGTCGCCACCGTAGTAGTCGCCGCTGGGCGTGCCCATGGGGGCGTACAGCAGGCCGCGCTCTTCGTCCAGCGTCATGGGGGCCCACGCGTTGGTGTGCCCTTTCACCCGCCAGGAGCCGTCCTCCCAGGTCTCGTTGCCGTATTCACCCTCCTGCGGAATGGGGTTGAACCTCCAGACCAGCTCGCCGGTGTGGACGTCGAAGGCCTGGATGTCGCCTGGCGGGTCCTGGGGATAGACGAAGCCGTCCCACACGCCGTTGCCCACGATGACCAGGTCCTCGAAGACCACCGGCGGAGACGTCTGGGTGTAGTGGAGCCGGTTGGTGGGCCAGATGAGGTGGCCGGTCAGGTCGATCTCGCCCCGGTGGCCAAAGGTGTCCACGGGACGACCGGTCGCGAAGTCCAGGGCGATGAGACGCCAGCGGGTGTTCAGGAACACCCGGCGCCCGTCGGCTCCGGTCCACACCGCCACCCCCCGGTGCACCAGACCCGTGCCGTTGGGGGGGCGGCCCCATTGCACGGTGCCCGGATCGTAGGACCAGAGCTCCTGGCCGGTTGCGGCATCCAGGGCCACCACTCGGTTGAAGGGGGTGGAGAGCACCATCGTGTCGGAGATGACCAGGGGCGTCACCTCGAAGTTGCCTGCACGGACGTCCTGGCCGGGAATGGGCCGCATGGGCCCGGGCACCGGAACGTCCCCGGTGGCCCAGGTCCACGCCGTGTCCAGGAGGGTGACGTTGTTGGGGTTGATGCGGGCAAGCTGCGAGTACCTATCTCCCCCCTGGTCGCCGCCGTAGTAGGCCCAATCCCGGTGGGAGGGGGTCCAAGACGGCGAGGCCGCGTCGTCGCTCCCGGGCGCGCAGGCAGTCGCCGAGGCGAGGAGCAGCGCCGCGAGGGCACCCCGCCGGGTCAGCGGGCTACGCCGGACCTGAGCGGGGTAGCGAGGAAGTCGGCGGCCAGGTGCGACGGAGCCGCTCCAGCGGAGGGAGGCGCCCCGACCGGCGGCGGTCCGGGCTACCATCGGATGTCCGCCGCGCCGAGGAAGCGGGCGCCGGCCGCGTGGGCCTCGTTCAGGGCCTCCACGATGCGGTTCCTCTCCCGAAGCAGGGAGGCCAGGGCGAAGCCGTAGCGGTCGGAGCCCGTGGGCTCCTCCGCCAGCACCGAGGCCGGCTCGAGACCCGGGAGGGGGCTCCCGTAGAGGCCGGGGTCCGGATGATGGTCGCTGCCCGGAACGAACATGATCCGGTGGATGGGCCGGAAGATGTCACGCGCCAGAAGCGCCAGCTCCGGGCTCACGTGACCGTCCTGGAGGAAGGGATCCACCCGTTCGGCGATGGCGGCCAGTCGGGCACTGCCTCTCTTGGCCTCCTCCAGATCCAGGGCGCCGCCGGACTCGGCCTCCCGCCGCTCCAGGGCCGCCAGGAGCGCTTCGGCCTCCGCTATGAGGCTCACCGGGAGGGAGGTATCGCCGGTGAGCGCCGCCAGGGCGTCGGCGTACAGATCGGTGTCGGTCTTCAACACCCGGGCGTCGATCTTGTCGTAGCTGTCCTCGGGAGTGTGCCACCACCAGGTCCCCCCGTCCTCGACCAGGCGGGTGTGGTTGATTTGAAGCAGGGGCAGGCCGATGCCGTTGAAGCTCTGGTCCGAGTTGCGGCCGGGGCGCCCGGCTCGGGGCGCCTCGCCGGTGGCCTCGGCCACCACGCCCACCGCCAGGGCCTCCAGGGCGGGCGAAGTGGACACGCTGAACCGCTTGGCTTCGCGCTGGCCGATGCCGTCCACATTCACGTAAGCCAAGCCGCGGGTGCGCAGATCTTCGAAGAACGTGTCGGCGAACCAGGTGGAGCCTCCGTACCGGGCGTTGGAGTGCCCGGGCCACCACGCGACCACCAGGCCCCGCCGCATCCGGGCCCGGTTGGCGTGGAAGGCCAGAGCCAGCTCCAGCATGGCCGCGTTGGAGGCGCCCTCATCGGTGCCTCCGTGGTGCCAGGCGTCGATATGGCCGCCGAACAGGACGTACGGGGTGATGGGGAGGGCCTCGGCTGGCATGATGCGAGCCACCGGAAGCCGGAGGATCTTCCACCCGGTGTCCACCTCGGTCCGGACGAGCAATCGCACCTCTCCCTCGGCCATCATGGCGCGGAGCCGCTCTCCGTCGCTCCGCCTGATCTGGGCCGTGGGAAGCACGTCCAGGCGATGGGCGTTGAGGAGGGAGGGCGTGCCCCAGGTGGAGGTGACGATCAACTCATTCAGGCGCTCCTCGGGGTTCACGTACACCACGGCCACGGCGCCCATCTGCTGGAGGGTGGTCGTCGGGACGTTCCGGGGCTGGCCCGTGACGAGGGCGATCCTGCCCCGGACGTGACTGAAGCGCGTGGCGTCTCGGACCGCCAGGCGCTCGCCGGTACCGACCTCCAGGTCCGGCAGGTCGTCGAGGTCGCCCAGGTCCACCACTCGGGCCTCCACCCCGTCCGTGGCGCCGGAGAAGGACATGGTGATGGCGTCGGTGGCGAAGTCGGTGCCGGGCGCCGAGACCACCGCCGCCACCGGGTCGGAGGTGTAGGCCAGGAGCTCGTGCACCTCCACGGGGACGCCGGCCTCCCGCAGCGTGGCCACGATGTAGTCGATGGCGGCGTTCTCCCCGGGGCTTCCCGACGGACGCTCGTAGCGGGTGATCTCCCGGGCGTGGGCGTCCAGGCGCTCGGCGGTCACCGTTGCGCGGATCGCGGCGGCCAGCTCCTGCACCTGGACGGAGGCTCCACGCTCCGTGGACTGCCCCGAGAGGCCCGGGGAAGCGAGAAAGCCGATCGAGAAGAGGAAGAGGCAGATCGGACGGATCATGGGTCAGAATCCTCCTCCGCCTCCGCCACCACTCCCGCCGCCGCTACTCCCTCCTCCGCCGGACCCCGACGGGCTGGAAGACATCGTGCTGGAGGCGGCGCTGGAAAAGGCGTTGAGATCATTGGTGAACGACGTCGGATGAAAGAAGTCGCCGCTGGTCCCGGAGTACCAGCGTGGGGGTGTGGTGAAGATGTCCTCGAAGGCCCGGGCCCATCGCTTTACGCCGGTACCGGTCCTCCTCCACGCGGTCCAGGAACTCCTTGAAGCCCAGGGCGCCTTCCCGGGTGCGGGCTCCCTGCACCGTACGCGCCGGCATGAGATGGGCGAAAACCAACAGCACGATGCCGCTCGCGAGGCCGCCTGCGCCGATCCACAGGGGGTCCGCGCCCAGGGCCCCGCCCTCCCACGCCCGGAAACCGCCGACCGCCCCGACGACCAGCATGAGCCCGCCCCCGATGAGCCAGCCACGCTTCGCCGACTCGGGGTCACGGTCGTAGTGGCCCTTGCCCACCAGCTGCCGATAGATGGCCTTTCTGACGGCCGGCAGGTCCTTGTAGAACTCGTTCTTCAGCGCGGACAGGGGAACGGACCCGTACGTGGGGCCGTCCCCGGCCTCGACTTCCTCCTTGGCGTCCGTCGCCAGGCCGCCGACCAAGCCCTCGAGCACCGCCAGCGCCGTCGGGTCGCCCTCGTGCTTGAACACGGCCTCCAGGTACAGCCGCTCGTGCTCTTCCAGGCCGGACCAGTCGTGCCGAGGCCTCTTGAGGTGAAGCACGTAGTCCTTGTTGGAGAACAGACCGAGGACCCTGGTCTCCCGCTCCTCGACGTGAAGGAAGCCCCTCACGGCCAGATCCACCAGCGTGGAGGTGATGTCGCGCAGCTCCGCCCTGTGATCCACGAGGGTGCCCATTTCGGCGGGCGTCAGCGCATCCGGAGGCTCGTGCTCGACCACGATGGCCCGGGCGTCGGGGTCCCGGCCGACACGCCTCCAGCGTCGGAAGCCGAGGAAGAACGCCAGGAAGGGCAGCACGCCCGGCCACCGCTCCCGCACGGTGCGGGCGGCCGCCGAGATTGCCGCCGGCCGCTGGACGCCTCCCGCCGGCCAGCCCACCGCCACCGTGAGGCCCTCCCCCGGTCCCAGCGACCGGCCCGCGGTGAACGCCACCCCGCCGTCCGTCGCCTCGATGCGGACGGCCTGTCCGGTGGAGCCGGCCCGACCCGTGTATCCCGCGGACTGGATCGGAAGGACTCCCGGGGGCAGGAGGACACGCGCCGAGGCGGCCTCGATGGGGATCTCCCAGTCGTTCCCGGTGACGTTCCAGTAGAGCTCGTCCATAGGGCCGGGCTCCCCGTCCTCCTCGAAGAACCGGATGGCGTTGTGGACGACGTAACGAAGCACCACGGTCCGGGTGGCGTCCTCGGCTCCCGGCACCCAGATCTGGATCCGTCGGGACCACCGGCCCTCGTCGCTGGTCTCGTGCCGGAGCTCCGTACCCGCCTCGTCGGTGACGCCGGTCAGGTCGATATCCAGACGCTCCGCCCGGCCGTCGGCGGTCTGGTGAGCGAGGGAGAGGACCCGGTAGATGCCGTTCCACGACCCCTGGAATCGAGGCCGCAGAGTCTCGGTGACGTCGACATCGCCGTCGGCACGCACGACCAGGTCGGCGTCGAACCGCTCCAAGACGAGGGTGCGCTGAGCGGTCAGCCCTCCGGGGAGGGCCATCACGGCCACCAGCGTGAGAATCCGGGTCATGGGCCAGCGCGGCGAGAGGTGCGGAAACGGAAACCATCAGGCTCGGAGGTGCCGCTGTCAAACGCTCCGATGCCTTGCCCGGGCGGTCCCTGTCCAGGGTGGACTCGTGGAGGCCGAATCCTCGGCGGGACCCGTGACGGACCCTCACGGCTCCTTGTCGCGCACCCGGGTGCTCCCTATGCTCGCGAGCACCGCGCACGATCCACCGGAGCGACTGATGCAGACCGCCCACCGCCTCCCGACCGGTCCCGCCCTCAAAACCGCTTGTGCCTTCGTTCTCGGCGCGCTGTTCGCCGCCGCCGTGCCGACGGGGGGACAGGAGCCCGACAGCGCGCAGGCTGCGGACGAGAAGAGGGCCGGGCAGCCCCTGCCGCTCGAGGGCTGGTCCGAGAACCGGGCGTTGTCCATCGACGCCACCGAGGGAACGTGGATCAGCTTGGACGTGAGCCCCGACGGCCGGACCATGGTATTCGACTTCCTCGGAGATCTGTTCACCATTCCTTTCGAGGGAGGCGAGGCCACCCCGCTCACCTCCGGGATGGCCTTCGACGCCCAGCCCCGGTACTCCCCCGATGGGGAGTGGATCGCCTTCCAGTCGGATCGGGACGGTGGCGAGAACCTCTGGCTCATCCGCTCCGACGGGTCCGACACCGTCCAGGTCACGAAGGGGAAAGCCAACCGCATCGAGTCCCCGGAATGGACGCCCGACGGGGATTACCTGGTGGTGTCCAAGGGCGGCTACCGGGGCGCGCTGCCCAAGCTGTGGCTGGTGCACCGGGACGGGGGCAGCGGCGTCCAGCTCATCGACGAGCCCCAGAACCAGAAGACCATCGGGGCCGCCTTCGGCCCCGACGGCCGCTACATCTGGTACGCCCGGCGCACCGGTGACTGGCAGTACAACGCCCAGTTCCCCCAGTACCAGCTCGCCGTCTACGACCGGGAGGACGGACGCACCTATGCACGCTCCAGCCGATACGGCTCGGGCATCCGACCCACCCTTTCGCCCGACGGCAGATGGCTCGTATACGGGTCCCGCCACGAGACCGAGACCGGTCTCGTGCTCCGGGACCTGACCACCGGCGACGAGCGGTGGCTGGCTTATCCGGTGCAGCACGACGACCAGGAGTCCCGGGCCTCACGGGACGCGCTGCCGGGGATGAGCTTCACGCCCGACTCCCGCTGGTTGGTGGCGAGCTACGGGGGAGGGATCTGGAGGATCCCCGTGGAAGATGGCGACGCCGAGGAGATCCCCTTCCGGGTGCGCCTCGACCTGGAGATGGCACCCAGGGTGGACTTCGACTATCCCGTCTCGGACGAGCCCACCTTCACGGTGCGCCAGGTGCGGGACGTGGCGTTCTCACCCGACGGGTCCCGGATGGCGATCACCGCCCTGGACCGGGTGTACGTGGCGAACAGCGACGGCTCGGACCCCCGGCGGATCACGCAGGGGGAAGGCCGTTCCGAGCACTTCCCCGCCTGGTCGCCCGACGGGGTCTGGATCGCCTTCACCACCTGGGAGGGAAGCGAAGGGCATCTCTACCGTGTGAGGGCCGACGGCCGCGGCTCGCCCGAGCGGCTAACCTCGGCGAGCGGCGTGTACGTGTCGCCTGCGTGGGCGCCGGAAGGGGACCGGATCGTGGTCCTGCGAGGACCTGCCCGGTCCTTCCGGGACGACACGGGATCCCGGGGCGCCCGCTCGGCCACGGAGATGGTGTGGCTGCCCGCCAACGGGGGACAAGCCAGCTTCATCGCCAACCTCGACGGCCCCACCCAGCCCCACTTCACCGAGAGCCCCGGCCGCATCTACTTCTTCGCCGGAACGAACGACGGGCTGGTGTCCGTCCGATGGGACGGCACGGACCGCAAGAGCCACGTGAACGTGCGGGGCGAGACCCCGCCGGGAACGGACTCACCCCTGCGGGCCGGCAGCATCCTCATGGCGCCCCGGGGGGACCAGGCCCTGGCCCAGGTGGAGGACGAGCTGTATGTGGTGACAGTTCCCCGGGTGGGCGCCGAGGCGCCTACGATCTCCGTGGCCAACCCGGACAACGCCGCCTTCCCCGCCAGGAAGGTGTCCACGGTCATGGGCGGCGAGTTCCCTTCGTGGAGCGCCGACGGCCGCAAGGTGCACTTCGCCCTGGGCAGCGCCGTCTTCACCTATGACCTGGACCGGGCCGAGGCGTACGGGGACAGCGTGGAGGCCGCCCGGCGCGAGGAGGCTGCGGACACCGCCGGGGCGGAGCCGGCCGAGGCGCGAGGCGAAGGAGACGAGGGGGACGAGGGCTACCGGGCCGTCGAGGTCCGCGTGAGCGTACAGGCGACCCGCGACGTGCCCCGGGGGGTGGCTGTGCTGCGCGGCGCCCGGGTCATCACGATGCGCGGGGACGAAGTCATCGAGAACGCCGACCTCGTCGTCCGGGACAGCCGGATCGAGGCGGTGGGTGCGCGGGGCTCGGTGGCGGTGCCGGAGGACGCCCAAGTGGTCGACGTGTCGGGCAAGACCATCGTGCCCGGCTTCGTGGACACCCACGCCCACATGTGGCCCCAGTGGGGCGTGCACCAGAAACAGCCCTGGATGTACCTGGCCAACCTGGCCTACGGCGTGACCACGACCCGGGATCCCCAGACCTCCACCACGGATGTGCTCACCTATGCTGACATGGTGCGGGCGGGTGAGGTTCTGGGGCCCCGCGTCTACTCCACGGGCCCGGGGGTGTTCTGGCAGGATAACGTCCAGTCGCTGGACGAGGCTCGGACGCTCCTGAAGCGGTACAGCGACTACTACGACACGAAGACGATCAAGATGTACGTGGCGGGGAACCGCCAGCAGCGGCAGTGGATCATCGAGGCGGCCCGGGAGCTGGAGCTGATGCCCACCACCGAGGGGTCGCTGAACTTCAAGCAGGATCTCACCGAGACCATCGACGGCTATCCCGGGCTCGAGCACTCCCTGCCCATCTACCCTGTCTACGG
>JBDHGI010000019.1:0-33077 GCA_039589955.1 Gemmatimonadota bacterium
CGTAGGCAAGTCTCACGAGATCAAGGGACAGTCCATCGCCGCCTTCGTGACCTTGAAGGAAGGCCACGACGGGACGGACGGCCTCTTGCGAGAGCTGAGGGACCACGTCGGCCACAAGATCGGAGCCATTGCCAAGCCCGAGATGGTGATATTCACGGCGGATCTGCCCAAGACCAGGTCGGGCAAGATCATGCGTCGGCTGCTCCGGGACATCGCCGAGGGCAGGGCGGTGGGTGACACCACCACCCTCGCGGACCCGGCGGTGGTGGCCAGCCTCAAAGACAAGTACGAGGCCGAGGAGGCGTAGCAGCCTCGAGAGGCCTCACCACCGGCGCTTTCCGGTGGGGTGGCGTCCCCACCCCGGGGGCCGATCCGTAACGGGTACGCCGACGGGCCTACCTGTCGGCGAGGGGATCCGGGGTGGGCGGCGCCTTGTTCGCCCTTTCCTCGGCGGACTTCTCCTTCACCGGTCGCGCCGGGACGCCGACGAACACCCAGTGGGGACGGGTGTCCCTGGTCAGGATGGATCCGGCGCCGACCATGGAATCGGCTGCCACGCGGGTCCCCGCCAGGATGGTGGCATGGTAGGTGATCCTCACCCCGTCCTCGATGACGGTCCTGGGAGTGGACACGATTCGACCGTCCACGATGTCGTGGGTGTGGGAGTAGACGTTGGCGAAGTCCGAGACGGAGGCGCCGTTGCCGATCTCGATCCCACCCCGGTCGTCGAGGAGGACGTGACGATGAATCACCACGTCGTCGCCCACCTCGAGGTTGTAGCCGTAGGACAGACGCACGTGGGGGAAAGCCTTGAAGCTCTTCCCACAGCTCTTGAACACCTTGTGGGCGAGGACACGCCGGAACTTGATGCCGAGGTGGACGTTCTCTCCCAGGGGGCTGCGGTCGAACATCTCCCATAGCCAGAGCAGGGGCTTGCGGGGAGCGTACTGGGCTTCGTCGAGCTCCTGGTAGTAGGTGGGTTCGAGCGTGACGTTGCGGGGGTCCATGTGAGCCAACGCCACCCGGGTCGTCATCGGCAGGGAAGCCGGGTCCGCGCCTGCGAGGTGGGGACAGTAGAGGTCCGTGAGGATTTGCCGGCAGAGCTCGTTCCGGTCGCAGTCGGGGCGATCCAGCTCTTCCCTGAGCCATGCCAGCCATTCCTCGTACATGGACGTCGCGTGGTCTGCGACGGGGACCGGACGAAGGGGCAGAAAGGACATCGGTCGACGGCCGGGATGCGGGAAGGTCAGGCCTGAGGGTACGGAAACACCCTGCCGTGTCGCATGGTTCCCTCAGGCGCGCTGGCGAAGCGGGCATGCGCGGAGCTGGCCCTTTCTATTAGACTACCGGAGCAGGCGCCTTCCGGGTTCATGAGCGGACGGGAGCCAGAGGACGATGCACGACGTCTTGAGACAGAGACTGCTCCGCAGGATCGAGAGCCTCCCCGAGGAGCAGGTATACCAGGTCCTGGACTTCATCGAGTTCCTGGAGTCCAAGTACGCCCAGGCTCCGGCTCAGCACACAACGGGGCTTCAGAAGTTCGCCGAAAACCTCGAGGACAAGCTCAGGCGCAAGGCGGTGAGCCCCGCCACCATCAGGGAGGCGTTCCAGCTGATCTCGGCAGCGGACAGGGTGCTCTCGGGAGTGTCCTCGGCGGGTAAGCAGATCCTGTCCGAGCTCGGGGAGGCCCTGGAAGGGCCCGCGGAGGGGGGGGGGAGGCAGGAGAGCGGAGGGGACGAGGGCGCCGACTCACCGGGAGGTGATCGCGGAGAGGCGAAAGACCAGCCTCTTTGAAGTCGGAACGGCCCGTTGACGGTCCGCCACCCTCCGGATATCCTCACCCATGGAAAGAGACACCGCCCTCCGAGGGGGGTCCGCGCCCGCCTTCCGACGTCCCCGTGACGGGGCTTCGGGAGGGAGGGCGCTTCGTGTCTCCACCGGTCTCACGCCCTGAGCGAAAGGTCCCCGATGGCTGACGGTTCCGACCGGCGCGGCACCATCGTCAAGGAAGCTCTCACGTTCGATGACGTTCTCCTGGTTCCGAGCCACTCGCTGGTTCACCCCAGGGACACCGACGTCGGCTCTCGTCTCACACGCAACTTGGTCCTGCAGATCCCTCTGGTGTCCGCCGCCATGGACACGGTCACGGAGTCGCGCATGGCCATCCAGATGGCGCGAGAGGGAGGCATAGGGATCATCCACAAGAACCTCACGCCGGAGCGACAGGCCGAAGAGGTGGACCGGGTCAAGCGGTCGGAGAGCGGGATGATCCTCAACCCGATCACCCTCACCCCGGACGCGACCCTGCGCGACGCCCACCGCCTCATGGCCAGCTTCTCCATCAGCGGCGTGCCCATCGTGGAGAACGGCGGGCGGCTGGTGGGGATCGTGACGAACCGGGATCTCCAGTTCGAGACGGAGCTGGACCGGCCGATCCGTGGCGTGATGACCTCGGAGGGATTGGTCACGGTGCCGGTCGGGACGACGCTGGACCAGGCCGAGCAGATCCTGCATCAGCATCGGATCGAGAAGTTGCCCGTGGTGGACGGGGACGGCAATCTCCGCGGCCTCATCACGGTGAAGGACATCTTCAAGCGTCGGAAGTACCCCGACGCCTGCAAGGACGAGCACGGCCGGCTGCGGGTCGGGGGCGCCATCGGCGCCTCGAGCAGAGACCTGGAGCGGGCCAGCCGCCTCGTCGATGCCGGTGTCGACGTGATCGTGGTGGATACCGCGCACGGTCACTCCGAGGGCGTTCTTCAGGCGGTGGCTCGCGTTCGGGAACGGTTCCCCGATGTCCAGATCGTGGGCGGCAACGTGGGGACGGGAGAAGGCGCTCGGGCCCTGGTGGAGCGTGGGGTGGACGGAGTGAAGGTGGGTGTGGGCCCGGGCTCGATCTGCACGACCCGGGTCGTGACCGGTGTCGGCCTTCCTCAGCTCACCGCCATCATGGACGCGGTCGACGGAGTGGATGGGCAGGTGCCCATCATCGCGGACGGAGGTGTCCGCTTCTCCGGCGACATCGTGAAGGCGCTGGCCTCGGGTGCCGAGTCGGTGATGATGGGGTCCATGTTCGCCGGGACGGACGAGTCACCCGGGGAGAGCTTCCTGCTCGAGGGCCGCCGGTTCAAGACCGTGCGCGGAATGGGATCGCTGTCGGCCATGGAGGAGGGCTCGGCCGACCGGTATTTCCAGGAGGGAGAGGAGGACGGCCGGAAGCTGGTCCCCGAAGGCATCGAGGCGCGGGTGCCCTACAAGGGACCGGTGTCCGACACCATCTACCAGCTCGTTGGCGGGCTGCGGAGCGGCATGGGCTACTGCGGTGCCTCCTCCCTGAAGGACCTCCGGGAGCGGGCCCGCTTCATCCGGGTGACGGGTGGCGGGCTCCGGGAGTCCCACCCCCACGACGTCACCATCACGAGAGAAGCTCCGAACTATCGAATGTAGGCGCCCCTCATGAGCGACGCTTTTCCCATCCGGCCCCGTCTCTTGCTCGGCCCCGGGCCGTCACCGGTGGCGGATCGTATCCTGGAAGCCCTGAGCCGTTCCACCGTCGGTCACCTCGATCCGCAGTTCCTGGCGATCATGGACGAGGTCAACGCGGGCCTGCGCAGGGCCTTCGGCACCGACAACGCCCTCACCTTTCCGGTGTCGGGGACCGGCTCGGCCGCCCAGGAAGCAGCCATGGCGAACGCTCTCGAGCCGGGCGACAAGGCGATCATCGGTATCAATGGCGTCTTCGGCGGGCGCCTGGCCGAGATGGCCCGTCGGATGGGATGCGAGGTGGTAGCGCTCGAGGAGGATTGGGGACGGATCGTGGATCCCGAGCGGGTCATCGAGGCGCACCTGGCTCACCCTGACGCGCGGCTGGTGGCACTGGTGCACGCTGAGACGTCCACAGGGGTCCGTCAGCCCCTCGCTGAGGTCGGGGCCCATCTGGCCGGGACCGAGACCCTCTTCCTGGTGGACACCGTCACCTCGCTGGGAGGAATCCCCGTGGACGTCGACGCCAATCACGTCGACGTGGCGTACTCGGGAACGCAGAAATGCCTCGGTGTCCCTCCCGGCCTGGCGCCACTCACCTTCTCGCCCCGGGCCGTCGAGAGAGTGCGCACCAGGGAGAGACCCTGTCAGAGCTGGTACCTCGACGCGGCCCTTCTCGCGGACTACGTCGGGGAGGGCTCGCAGCGCAAGTACCACCACACGGCCCCCATCAACATGATGTACGCCCTCCACGAGGGCATGGCCATGGTGCACGAGGAGGGTCTCGAGGCACGGTTCGCGCGCCACGCCGAGGTCGGCCGCCGCCTGCAGGACGCCCTCGAGGAGAGAGGGTTCTCCCTCTTCGCGCAGGAGGGGTATCGTCTGCCTCAGCTCACGTCCGCCGCTCTGCCCGACGGGAGGGAGGAGGCCCCCTTGCGCAGGGCTCTTCTGGACCGGTACGACATCGAGGTGGGCGGAGGGTTGGGCCCCGCGGCGGGGAAGATCTGGCGGATCGGACTCATGGGCGCCGGGGCGACGCACCAGAGCGTGGACCGCTTGCTCTCCGCGATAGACGAGCTCCTGGTCGGGTGAGCATCCCCCGCCGGTCACGGAAGGAGTGCCACGGCATGATCTCCGTGCCGCGGTGGGTCCTGCCCCTCGCGTTGACCGCGTCGGGATGCAGCCCGGTGGCGCTGCCCGTGGCCGCTCCGCTGCCGCCGGGACCCCTTTCCCCACCTCCCGTCGCGGCCCTGGCCAGGACGGATCTGTCCTGGATCGATTCCGAGAGGGAGCCGGTGTTTCTCTCGGAGCCCGACCCGCCCGTCGTCGACGAGATACTCTCCTCCCCCATGCTGCGTCACCCGGAGCTCAAGACCGAGGTGGATCGGTGGGTGGAGCACTGGCGGAGCACCGGATCGACATGGTTCCGGGAGTACCTGGAGCGCATGTCGTGGTATTCCCCTCTCGTCGACTCCGCGCTGGCGAGCCGCAACCTACCGCCCTCGCTTCGGTACCTCCCCATCGTGGAGAGCGGATACAGCCCCAGCGCCGTGAGTCGAGCCGGTGCCGTGGGCCTATGGCAGCTCATGCCTCCGACG
Organism: Gemmatimonadota bacterium; assembly: GCA_039589955.1. Taxonomy (GTDB): domain Bacteria; phylum Gemmatimonadota; class Gemmatimonadetes; order Longimicrobiales; family Gaopeijiaceae; genus SZUA-318. The sequence goes on from JBDHGI010000019.1 coordinate 5,082, forward strand.
GCCCGGGGATTCGGCATGGAGGTGGGCCCGCTCCTGGACGAGCGCCGCAACCCCTTCCTGTCGACGGCCGCTGCGACGGAGTTCCTCTCCGATCTCCGGGTCCGTTTCGGCTCCTGGTTCCTCGCCCTCGCCGCCTACAACGCCGGACCGAATCGAGTCGACCGTATCCTTCGGCGACATCTCCACCCCCTCACGCCACCGTCCGACTCGCTGTATTGGGAGGTGCGGCCCCGGCTTCCACGGGAGACCCGGGACTTCGTGCCCAAGTTCCTCGGCGCGCTGATCGTCGCCTCGAATCCCCGGGCGCACGGCCTCGGGGCCCTGGCTCGACCTGTGGGCCTCGACTTCGACGGGGTCACCGTTCCTGATGCGACCACCCTGGACGTCGTGGCAGAGGCGGCCGGCGCCTCCCAGGCCGAGATCGAGCGCCTGAACCCGGAGATCGTCCGAGGCATCACGCCCCCTGGAAGAATGACGCCGCTCAGGGTCCCCCCAGGGCGGGGCAGCGCCTTCGCCGACAGGTACGCCAGCATCCCCCCCGAGGCCCGCGTGACCTTCGTGGAGCACCGCGTGTCGCAGGGGGAGACGCTGTCGGGAATCGCGCTCCGGTACGGCGTGAGGCTGTCGGATCTGCGGGCCGCCAATCCCCGGGTGGAGCCGCGGAGGCTTCAGATCGGGCAGCGCCTCACGGTCCCCATCGCCCCGCGCTCGCGTTAGGGCCGCCTGCGTCGTCGCGCTCCTCTCGCGGGCCGGCGCGCCCCGAGACCGGACGAGTCGCTTCGCCTCCGCCCCCGGCGCTCATCACCCCTGTCCGCCTCCGGCCTGCCAGCTCCCGCTCCTGCCCCCTTCCTTCCGAAGGAGGCGGATACCCTCGATCCTCATCCCCCGGTCCACGGCCTTGAGCATGTCGTAGACGGTGAGCAGGGCCACCGAGACCGCCGTGAGGGCCTCCATCTCGACGCCGGTCTGGCCGGCGAAGCGCGCCTCGGCCTTCGCCCTGATCCCGGGAAGGGCCTCGTCGGTCTCCAGTCTGACCTCGACGCTGGCTCCAGGGAGGGGGTGGCAGAGGGGAATGAGGTCCGCAGTGCGCTTCCCCGCCATGATGCCGGCCAGCTGGGCGACCTGGAGGGGGTCCCCTTTGGCGGTCGTCCCGGAGCGTATCCGCTCGAGGGTCTCGGGCCTCACGATGATGACGCCCTCCGCTTCGGCCACGCGTACGGTCCGCTGCTTCTCCGAAACGTCTACCATCCGGGGACGTCCCTCCTCGTCGAAATGGGTCAGGTCGTCTTTCATCGAACCGACTTCCCGAGGGTGGGGGCAGGGACCACGGACCGACGCAGACGGGTCGCCAGGCCCGTGACCAGGAGCTGGGGATTCACGTTTCCCCGGGCGTGCTCCCGGGCCTCTTCGACGGCGGACAGGGCGGCCGCGAGACCGGCGGGGCTCACGTTGCCCGCACGGGCGAGAGAGCGTAGCTCGGCAAGCGAGTCCTTACTCAAGACCTTGTCCTCGGCCTGCGCGGCGACCGCGGCGAGATCCCGAAGCCACTCCTCGACGTGGGTGAAGAGCTCCACGAGGCTGCGGGCACCCGCGGGACGATGACCCAGAGCGAAGGCGTACCGTTCGGCGCGACCGGGAGACAGCGCTGCACGCACGAGCTCCAGGGCCTCGCGTCGGCGGGCCTCGAGGGGCCCCGGCTCACCGTCGTCCGGCAGGAAGCCGAGGGCCCTGCCGATGGATCCTTGCCCCAGGCGAGCCGCCCAGGCCGCCGTCTCCGGATCGACCTCGCAGTGGCGCTCCAGAAACGCCGAGACCTCCCACGCCTCCATACGGGCAAGGTGGAGGGGCACGGATCGTGATCGTATCGTGGGAAGGAGTCGTCCGGGCTCGCTCGACGTCAGGATGAAGCGCGTCGCGGAAGGCGGCTCCTCCAGCAGCTTCAGCAGCGCATTGGCCGCTTCCTGGCTGGACTCCTGTGGGACTAGATGCTCGGCGTCCGCGACGATGAGCACCTGCTTCGGCGCCATGGTCGGCGGCGCCTGGGCGGTCTTCCGGAGGTTACGCACCGTCGCCAGATAGAGGGCCCGGGACTCGTCGGACGTGCTGGGACGCAGCGGGCGGGCGCGAAGCTCGTCCAGGGCGTCGATCCTGGCGGACTCCAGGGCGTCGGCCAGCCGGTCGCCAGCGACGCCCTTGGGTCTCGCGAGGGGGAGAAACAGATGGACGTCCGGGTGCTCCAGCCCGAGGGCCAGGCGGCAGGGGCGACACCCGTCGCAGGGACCGTCATCTCCCGGTCTCTCGCATACTTGGAGCTGAGCGATCCAGAGCGCGAGACGCTGCTTCCCCACTCCGCGAAGGCCATGGATGAGGAGCGATGCCGGCAGCCCGTGGGAGGCATGGGCCCGGGTCAGCGCGCGTCGTACCCCGCGGTGACCCTCCAGGGGGTGGAGCCGGATCACGACGCCCCCCGGGGCTTGAGCCACCGGAGCGGGTCCTGTGCCTGCGGAGTACCGCCGTCCAGCGGAGCCCGGATCTGGAACTCGAGGTGGGGTCCCTCCGGCGTGTCCGCTCCGCCGACGGTCCCCACGACCTGACCGGCCGCCACGTCACGACCTTGTACCACGCCGATCTCCTCCAGGTAGAGGTAGAGGGTGTAGAAGCCGTTCCCGTGGTGAAGCACGACAGTGGGCCCGTAGCCCTCGAAGGGGCCGGCGAGGACCACGTGACCCGCCCGGACGGCTCGAACGGGCGTTCCCGTGGGCGCGGCGATCCCCACGCCGTTCCACCGCAGCACCAGGCCGTTCGGGCGTTGCTCTCGGCCGAATCCGTAGACGACGTCTCCGGAGACGGGCCAGTCGAGGCCGCCCGCGTCGGCTTCGCTCAACCCGGCACCGGGGGTGGCGAAGCCCCCCGCCGAGGCCGCCGCGGCGGAGCGTCGACGCTCTTCCTCCAGGCGGCGGCGCTCGAGGTCGGCGATGACCCCCGTCATGCGGCCTTCGTCGGCCTCGAGCTGATCCAGACGGGTCAGGGTCCGCCGCTCTCGGGAGCGATACTCCGCGAGGGCCGTCTGGCGCTCCGCCTCCACCGCCCGGAGCTCGGCGACCTCTCCGAGACGGGTCAGCCTGAGGCTTCCCAACTCGGCGAGGCGCTGTTGCAGCTCGCGGCTCTGCACTGCCAGCTCTGCCTCCAAGCCCGCGACGCTCTCCACGAGACGGCGATCGAACAGGGCCACCTTTTCGAGGTAGCGGTAGCGGTTCAGCAGGTCGGTGAAAGAGGACGCGCCCAGGAGGACGCGGACCGTGTGGAGAGGTCCGGTCTTGTAGATGTCCCTGAGTCGCCGGCTGAGGATGGCTTTGCCTTCCGCCATTCGCTCGCGAGTCTGGAGCAGCTCCACCGTCGTCCGCTGTACCTGCTCCGCCACGGCGTCGGACTGGAACTGGATCTCCGCGAGGACCGACCGAGAGGCGGAGAGGCGACGCTCCACGTTGGCGAGGTCGACCGACGCGTCCCGGACCCGGATTCGCACGTCCTCCATGTCCCGCTCGAGTCGGGCCCGCTCGGTCCGGATCTCTTCCAATCTCCGTTGGCTCTCCAGGATCTCCCGGCGAAGGTCGCTCTGCTGAGCCCGGATCCCGCCGGGAGCCAGGATCGATGCGACGAAGACCGCCATGGCGAAGGACCGCCGTCGGGGGACTCCTACGCCCACGCTCACACCTCCCTCAGGTGCCTCCGGATGGCCACGTCGCTGGCGAGCACCCCGAAGGCGATGCCCGCGGCCAGCCCCGCAGCCACCCAGCTTCCCGGGATCCAGGCCACGCTGAAGATGAAGGCGTACACGGTTCGATACGTGGCCCACGTGAGGAGCCAGGCCAACAGCCCTCCCAGGAGGCCGTACATGGCTCCCTCCAGGAGGAAGGGGCGCCGGATGAAACCGTTGGTCGCCCCGACCAGACGCATCACGTGGATCTCCTCCCGCCTGGCGAAGACGGCCATGCGCAGGGCGGTGCCTATGATGAGGGCGGCAACGGTGAAGAACGCGCCTCCCAGCACGGCGGTCGTCACCGCGCCCACCCGTCGGAGGGTGAAGAGGTCATCCACCCACTCCCGCCCGTACCGGACGTCCTCGACGAAGGGGTAGACCGAGGCCGCCTCGGAGACCAGATCCACCGCTTCCTGGTTCCGCGCCCCGGGCCGAAGCTCGAGCTCGAGGGATTGGGGGAGGGGATTCACGTCCACGCCGGAGAAGATCTCCGCGAACTCCGGGATGTCCTGCTGCGCCCGCTCGAGGGCCTCCCGCTTCGATACGTACCGCACCCGCGCCACCTCGGGAAGCTCGGCGAGCGTGGTCTGAGCGAGATCGATCTCGCTCTGACGCACGTCGTCACGAAGGTACACCACGACCTCCACGCGCTCCTCCACCGCGGTGAGGGCCAGGCGCAGGTTGTAGGTGGCCAGGCCGAACAGGCCAACGACAGACAGCGCGAGGGCCACCATGGCCGACGACAGTCCCGTGAGGACCGGGGTGCGACGAAACGCTGCCAGAGCTTCTCGTATGGCGTACACGTTTCCCCCTAGGCCGCCTCGGAATCGAACACGAGCCGTCCGTTGTCCAGCTCCAGCATCCGTACGTGAGGATACCGCCGGACCAGCTCGAGATCGTGGGTGGCCATGAGCACCGCCGTTCCCCTGGCGTTGATCTCCCAGAAGAGGTCCATGATGCCCCGGGTGGCCCGTTCGTCGAGATTCCCCGACGGCTCGTCTGCGAGCAGAACGAAGGGTTCGTTGGCCAGGGCACGGGCGATCGCCACCCGCTGCTGCTCGCCGCCGGAGAGCTTGTGGACGAGGGCGCCGGCCTTGGCCGCCAGCCCCACCTGAGACAGGAGCCGCTGGGCTCTCGGCACGATCTGCTTCCGATTGGTGCCCGTAACCTCCAGGACGAACGCCACGTTCTCCAGGGCGGTCCGGCCCGGTAGCAGCTGGAAGTCCTGGAATACGTAGCCCACCCTGCGGCGGATCTTCCAGACTTCACGGTTCGACATCGTCCTCGAGGAGTATCCCGTGATCCGGACCTCGCCGGAGGTCGGACGATCCGCCACGTGGATCAGCCGCAGCGTCGTGGTCTTCCCCGAGCCGGAATGGCCCGTCAGGAAGGCGAATTCGCCCTTGCGGACGTGGAAGGTCACGTCCTTGAGAGCGTAGCCGCGGTTGGGAAACTCGCGGGAGACCTCGGTGAGCTTGATCACGAAACGGCGGAGGTGTTGAGGTGGGACCTGAGCGCCGGCAGCAGACTAGACATCGGCCGATTCCATGTCAAAGCGTTTCAGCGCGAGGCGACGGGCCAGGCGGATGGCCTCCAGCATGGAGGAAGGATCGACTCGCTGGGGCTCCTCCGCCAGATCGAACGCCGTTCCGTGATCCGGCGAGGTCCTGGGAAAGGGAAGGCCCAGGGTGACGTTCACTCCGGTCCCGAAGGCTGCGGTCTTGAAGGCGGCCATCCCCACGTCGTGATACGGCGCCACGACCGCGTCGAACTCACCGGCGAGGGCCCGTACGAAGACGGTGTCCGCGGGGATGGGTCCCACCAGGCTCACGCCCTCCTTCCTCGCCCGGGCCGCCGCCGGGACGAGAACGAGGGTCTCTTCGTCGCCGAAGAGCCCTTCGTCGGAGGCGTGGGGGTTCAGCGCGCACAGAGCGATCCTGGGGCTCGCCAGCCCCCACCACGTCCGGAGCGCCTGGGAGAGGAGCGTGGCCTGTCGAACGATCAGGTCGACGGAGATCACGTCGGGAACGTCTCGCAGGGGAATGTGGGTCGTGGCCAGGAGCACCCTCAGGGCCCCACCGAGCCGGGTTCTCTCGGCTGCCATGAGCATCCCCACCTGTTCCGCTCCCGTCAGGTCCCGGAGGAGCTCGGTATGCCCGGCCACGGGCCACCCCGCGGCGTGAAGGGACGGCTTGTGGATGGGAGCCGTGACCAGGGCGTGAGCCACCAGGTCCATCGCCAGCCTGACGCCCTCCTCGACGGACCTCCCGGCGATCCGGCCGGCGGAGAGATCCGATCCGTCCCACTCGCCCACGCCCACCAGCTGCACGTGGGACGGAAGCCGCCTCGTGGCCTCCAGGTTGTCGGCGCCCACGACCATCACCCTCCCTGGCGCCTCTCGGGCCCCCCCCATCAGCTCCAGGGCCTTGAGGGTCACGACGGGCCCGATGCCCCTGGGGTCGCCCAGGGTTATGGCGATGGCAGGGGAGTCGTCCGTCTGGGATCTGGTCACCCGGCCTTACATCCGGATCTCGATGTAGGTATTGGCTCTGAGGCGCTCCAGGAGCGCCTCGATCTGGAGGCTCCTCTGGAGCTGCTGGGCCAGCTGCGGCTTCACGTCTTCGAAGGTGTACGCTCCGGCCTCCCGGACCTCTCGGACCCGGACGATCGCGATTCTCGTCTCTCCGCCGCCGGGCTCGTACTCCATGGGTCCGACGATGTCACCGGACGCGGCCGTCCGGAGCACTCCGTACGCAGGCGGGAGCTGTGAAAGCTGATCGAACGCGACGGTGAGGGTGTCGGGTGCCTCGGGGTCCGAGAACGCTTCGTACAGCTCCGACATGGGCGTGCCGTCGCGGGCGAGCTGTGCCACGGAGTCCGCCAGCGCTCGGGTCTGGGCCAGGTCCGCCTCTTTGCGCTCGGGTACGATGAGGATGTGGCGCCCCTGCCGTTCGGCCAGGCGTGAGCGCTCGACCTTGATGATGTGATACCCGTATTCGGTGCGCACGAGGCCGCTCGTCTGCCCGTCGAAGAGAGAGAAGGCGGCGTCTTCGAACTCGCGAACCATGTCGCCGCGCCGGAACCATCCGAGGTCACCTCCCTGATCCGCGCTTCCGGGATCCTGCGAGTGTTCCCGGGCCAGCTCGGCGAAGTCGGCTCCGGCACGGAGCTCCTCCAGAAGCTCGTCGGCACGCACCCGTGCCGCCTCCCACGACGAATCCGACGGTTCAGGAGCCAGCACGACCTGCGCGAAGGAGATCAGGCGCGGGCGCTGCTGGAGCTGGCCCTGGGCCTGTTGGAACGCCTCGCGGAGCTGGTCCTCGCTCACCTCCACCGCCGGGGCATCCTGAAGGGCACGCTGCATGTAGAGTTGCTGAATCTGCTCCTGACGCACCTGACCGCGCAGGATCTCCCGATAGGAGGCGATGGTGAGCCCTTCCTGTGCCAGGGCCTGCTGGAACGCGGGTTGCCCGCCGAACTGCTCGGTCCGCTGGTCGATCTCGCCGCTCACGATCTCCTCGACGCGATCCTGGTCCACCTCGATGAGGGTGTCCCGTGCGGCAGCCTGGAGGACGAGGACCCGGTTCACCCACGTGTCCAGGACCTCGCGCTCCAGCTGGGCCAGCGAGCTCGGATCCGTCGGGATGTTGGCCCCCTGAATCCGCATGCGCTCGATCTCCTCCTGGACCTGCGTCAGGAGGACGACCGAGTCCCCCACGATGGCTACCACCCGATCGACGACGTCCGCGTCGGGGTCGGTGACCTGGGCGTCCAGCGGGGCGCCGAGTACGGCGAGGGCTCCAAGAGCCGTCAAGAGCTTGCGTCGTGTCATGTCGGGTCGGTCCGATTGGGAGCGGGTCCCTCCTGAGGACCTCGATCGCCCCTCCTAAACCCTCTGATCCCAGGGGTTCCTGTTCAGTTGCCGGGGTCCCCTGACGAGGCCGTGTCCGGCGGGCCCGGCAGCGAATCGATGGGCGCGGTCCCCCTCGTCGAGCGGATCCGGCCTACCTCCAAGATGACCTGGCCGACGCCGCTCCCGTCCTCGAAGACGGCCCATGGCACCTGTCTGCGCAGCTGGAAGCTGACCTGTCCTAGTGGGAACACCGGCGAGGCCCCCGTGAGCACGTCCATGAGCGCCTGGTTCACCGCACGGGCGATGGCAGGCTCGAGGGGCTCCCCCGGTGCCCGGTCCAGGTCTCTGAGGCCCATGTTCCGGGCCACCTGCAGCAGCTCGTTCACGGCACCGTCGACCAGCGAATCCACCTGCTGTCGGGGCGGCTCGAGGCCGACCGCCCGCGCCTCGGCCACCAGCAGCTCACGCCGGACGAGCCCCCGCAGGAGCTCCTCCAGCTGCTCGTCGGGAGCGGCCGCGACGCGCTCGCGGTATTGTCGATCCCGACCCTGCAGGAAGAACTGGAGCTCCCCCACGGTGAAGGCACCCCCGTCGAAGGAGACCAGGGAACGCCGGGCGGCCCTCCCGGACAGCCTGGCCGAGGGATCCCTTGCCAACTCCCTCACCACCTCCAGGGCCGACTCGGCCGTGGCGGGTGTCGCGCGCTCCTCCAGGCCGGCGACGTAGGTGGACTCGGCCCGGACGGCCCTCTCCGTCTGGGTCCGGTCTCGGAAGGTCTCACGGACTGCCTCGAAGTTCGGGGCCTCCCGGTCCGTCACCTGGATGAGGTGGAATCCGTACGGCGACTCCACGACCTGGCTTATCTCTCCGGGCTCCAACGCGAACGCGGCATCCTCGAAGGGCTTGACCATCTCGCCCCGTGAGAAGCTGCCGAGGTCTCCTCCGGCCGGTGCCGTGGCCGGATCCTGGCTGTACCGCCTGGCGAGCTCTGCGAAGCTCTCGCCCGCTACCGCCCGCTGGCGAATCCCCTCGAGTTGCGCACGCAGCGAGTCCCGCTGGCTCAGGCCACTGCCGGCGGGGAAGGGGAGCAGGATGTGCCTCGCCGTCAGCCTGGCTCCGGGGGCCTCCTGGGCGAATCGACGACGGAGCTCCTCGTCGGACACGACCGTGTCGACCTGGATGACCGAGTCGCGGAGCTGGAAGACGAGCCCCTGCTCGATCTGCTCTCGGATCAGCGGCTCGAGATCCAGGTCGGAGAGGCTGCTGTCCCGGGCGACCGCCTGCGCGAGGAGCGTGTAGTCCACCCACAGGCTGGCCAGCTCGACCACCACCTCTCGCCGGTTGGGCAGGTCCTCCTGGTCCACCAGGAGGTCCACGACCTGCTCCACCGTCAGCGCCTGGTCCCCCACCCTGGCGACCAGCCCCTCGTCCTGACTCCCGTCGGCACAGGCGGCGAAGAAGGTCAGTCCGGCCAGGAGCGGCCAAGTGCATCGGTTGTTCATCGCGTCGGGTCTCCTCGGAGTTCCCGGTTCACGTTCGTTTCGTCCACCTCCCTCACGCCTCCGCGTCACCGGGGCGGAGGGCCTCCAGGGCCGCCATGACCGTCTCCGGCATGGGATTCACACCGACCTGATGAAGCACGAGAGAGAGCGGGTCCATCCTTCTCACCTCGACCTGCACCTGCCGCTGGCCCAACGGCTCCTCGAGGGCGGCCACTCTAGGAACCACCCCCGCTCGGAAGCTCAAACGCGCGCTGCCGTCTCGCACCAGGACCCGCTCCGCGCCCACGGACCGACCCAGGAGCCTCAGGACCGCGGTGTCCAGGACCCTTCGGGCCTCCTCCGGCAGCGGACCGAACCGGTCCGCCATCTCCCGGGCAAGCGCTTCAACCTCACTCCGCTGGCGCACCCGGGAAAGACGTCGGTAGAGGTGTAGCTTCTGTCCCGAATCACCAACATACCCCTGGGGCAGGTAGGCGGGTCCAGAGAGGGATACGTCCGGATCCGGGTGTTCATCGGCCGCCTCGCCCTTCTGGAGCCGCTCCACCGTCCTCTCCAGAAGGCGGAGGTACGCGTCCAGGCCGACCTGATGGGCGAAGCCTGACTGGTCCGCCCCCAGGAGGTTTCCGGCGCCCCTCAGCTCCAGGTCTCTCAGGGCGACGGAGTATCCGCTCCCAAGCTCGGTGTAGTGCTCGAGCACCCGGAGGCGCCGCTCGGCTTCCTCGGACAGCTCCTCCGGCACCAGGAGGTAGCAGTACGCCCTGCGATCCGACCGGCCGACCCGTCCCCGGATCTGATACAGCTGAGCCAGTCCGAAGTGGTGAGAGCGGTCAACGATCAGGGTATTGGCGTTGGGAACGTCGAGGCCGTTCTCTATGATGGAGGAACAGACCAGGACGTCCACCTCGCCATCCACGAAGGAGCGGACCGCCTCGTCGAGCCGGGCCGCGCCCATCCGACCGTGAGCGACCGTTACGCGGGCCTCCGGAATCAGGCTCCTCACTTCCTCCGCCACGGTGTAGATGGTCTCGATCCGATTGTGCAGGAAGAAGGTCTGCCCCCCCCGGTCGAGCTCCCGGTGGAGCGCCTCGGCGAGGACTTGGTCCGCCCACGGAAGCACGTGCGTGAAGATGGGCATCCTGTCTCGCGGGGGAGTCCGGATGAGCGAGAGGTCCCGGATGCCCGACAGGGACAGATAGAGCGTGCGCGGGATGGGCGTGGCGGTGAGCGTGAGGACGTCGACGGAGGTCCGCATGCTCTTGATGCGCTCTTTGTGCTTCACGCCGAAACGCTGCTCCTCGTCGACGACGAGCAGCCCGAGGTCCTTGAAGAGGACGTCCCTGGAGAGAAGCCTGTGGGTACCGATGACGATGTCGATGTCCCCGCCTGCCAGCCCGGCCAGGATCTCCCGGGATTCCCCCTCGGATCGAAACCGGGAGAGCGCCCCCACGCGGACGGGATAGTCGGCCAGACGCTCCTCGAAGGTGTGGCGGTGCTGCTCCACGAGGATCGTGGTGGGCGCGAGCACCGCGACCTGCTTCCCGTCCTGAACGGCCTTGAACGCTGCCCGGATGGCCACCTCGGTCTTCCCGTAGCCCACGTCCCCACACACGAGCCGGTCCATGGGCTTGGGACGCTCCATGTCCCTCTTCACGTCTTCGGCCGCCTGCCGCTGGTCCGGGGTGTCGTCGTACAGGAACGACGACTCCATCTCCCTCTGCCAGCGCGTGTCGGGTGGGAAGGCGTGTCCCTCGGCGGCGGCGCGTCGCGCGTAGAGCCGGAGGAGCTCGGTGGTCATCTCTTCGATGACCCGCTCGGTCCTCCGCCTGAGGGTCTTCCAGCGCTTGCCTCCGATACGGTGGATCTGCGGAGGCCGGGCATCCTCCGTCTCCCCGACCCAGCGCTCGACCAGGTCCAGCCGGTAGAGGGGGAGTCTCAGGACCTCGCCGCCTGCGTACTCGATGGCGAGGGCCTCGATCTCCTCGCCCGCCACGTCGATGTGCTCGAGGCCCAGGAAACAGCCCACACCGTGGTCCATGTGCACCACGAAGTCACCGGGCGTGAGCTGGGCGAGGCTCTCCAGCGCCGCCGCACCCCGAAAGCGCCTGGAGCGACGCAGCCGTCGACCCCTTCGGAAGATCTCGTGATCGGTCAGGATCCGAAGTGGAGGCGCGGCCTCTCGCAGCTCGAATCCCGCGGCGAGGGACCCGATGGCCAGGCGGGCTCCCGGGGGTACGCGCTCGGCCCCCCCGAGAATCTCCTCCAGACGCTGCAGCTGCCCATCGTTGTCGCACAGCAGGAGCGTCTCCTCCCCCAGGGCCGCTCCCGCGTGGAGGTATTCCTCCAGCCGTCCCATGTCCCGGTCGATGGCCGGCGGGGGAGCCGTGGCGAGGTCTCGGCTCCCGGTCTCTTCCGCGGTGAGCCTGACGGTGGGCAGCTCGCTCAGCGAAGCGCCGAACCGGTCTGGATCCAGGAAGAGCTCGCCGGGCTCCCGAGGGCTGGCTCCCGAGTGCACGAGGCCCTCGTGGAACGTGCGGACCCGGTCCCAGGTTCTGCGGACCTCCGCCGCCACGTCGATCTCGCCCATGTGGACGAGGACGGCACCGGCGGGGAGGACCTCCAGGAGGGACCTCGACACCGTCGCTCCGTCACGAGATCCGCGCGTAAAGTCCACGGGCAGGACGTGTGTCTCGTCGATCTCCCCCATGGACATCTGATCGAGAATGTCGAACGTCCTCAGGGAAGCGACCTCGTCGCCCCAGAGCTCGACCCTCACCGGTTCCCCCGCTCCGACCGAGAAGAGATCGAGAATGCCTCCTCGCACGGCGAACTGCCCGACTTCCTCCACCAGGGGCACTCGCTCGAAGCCCCGCTCCTCCAGGGTGGTGGCAAGAGCGTGCAGATCGACGACGTCGCCGACGCGAATGCTCACCCGAAGGCCGGCAAGCTCCGCCGGGAGGGGTACCCTCTCCTGGAGGGCTCTCGGCGTGGTGACCAGGATACGGGCCCGTCCGGACAGCAGCCCCTCGACGGCTTCCACGCGCAGGGCACCGATTTCCAGATGCGGCTCCGCCTCCTCGTAGGGTAGGGCCTCCTTCTGGGGGTACATCATCGACGCTCCCGGGCCTCCCAGGAGCACCTCGAGGTCCGCTTCGGTGGCGGCGGCCTCACGTGGTCCGGCGGTGAGGGCGACGAAGACGCGATGGGGCTGGAGACGGTGCAGCGCCGCGAGGGCCGCCGCGTCGGCCGAACCTGTCAGTCCCCCGAGAGAGGCCTGCCGGCCCGGCGCGGGGAGATTCCCGGCCAGGTCACGGACCGGGGCGCACGAGGCCACCGCCGACAGGATCGGATCACGATGCGGCATGTGGCTCCCAGGGGGATGACGCTCCCTCGCCGGCGCGGCGTCCGCGGCCTGCCGCCGCGATGCCGGACTCCACGACGAGGAGCACAACCGCGGCGAGGACGAGAGGCCACCACAGCTCCGGGCCCTGACGGGTCCTGAAGATGGCAGCCTCCCAGCGGTCTTCGGGGCCGACCAAGGTCAGGTCCGACCCGACGAGGCCCTCCACGAAGAGTCGGTCCCCTTCACCCTCGCGCGACAAGAGGGATTCCCATTCCGGAGGGTTCACCGCTTCGACCGCCACGGTGCTGTCGCCGGCGAGAAACGTGTAGAAGCCGGCCTCCCTTGTAGCCCGGTACATGCGGGTGCCGTCGATGGGGACCTCCGCACCACCGGGCGTCCGTACCCGGTCGGCTCCGAAGGGGGCTTGAAGCGGCTCTCCGGCCACGCGGCCCTCCCCCGCACCGGCCCGCCCGGCCCACTGCCCCGTGAGCCAGTCCAGGAACCGCACCATGTCGGCGGAAACAGGCAGGGTGCTGGACTCTTCGTCCAAGGATGAGGCGAGGAGCAGATACCTGCGCCCCGAGGCGTCCGCCCCGGACACAGCCCATGGTTGGTCGCCCACCCGCGCCAGCGTCCGGTGAGAGCCGTCCGGGCCCCCGGGGGAGGACAGGCGGTACCGCCGGAAGACCCGGACGCCCGAGAGGGACTCGGGTAGCTCGACACCGGACAGCGTCCCCTCCCCTGAGGCCATGGCGTTCTCGGCCCTCCAGGGGACGCCGACACCGGAGAGCCTCCGGTTCAGGGCAGGGAGGAGCTCAGGCTCGACGGGGGGCACGATGAGGACGGAGGCGTCCGGCCGGACCGCGTCGAGCTCGAAGCCGCCCGCCGAGATAACCGCTTCGGCCTCGGCCGGCCCGGCCTGTCGCATGCGACCGGCGGCCTCCAGGACCCGCACGGCCTCTCGGACGAAGAGCCCCGGATCGCCGAGGACCGCCACAGCCGGAGCCGGGCGCGCGTGAAAAGCGAAGTATCGGCGATCGTCCGAGCGGAGGGCGTCGGCGTCGGTCTCGGCGTACCCGAGGACCCAGCCTGCCGGGGTCGGGGGAAGCGGCAGAGAGAGAGAGGCTCCCGGTGGGATGCTCCCGGCTCCCCGCACTCGCTCCTCGACCACGATCCGGACGGGGACGGGAGTCGTGTCGCCCGGGGTCGACGAGACAGACACGGACAGCTCCGAGCGCTGCCCCTGCAGGGGGGCCAGGCCGCCCCCGACGAGGGCTCCGGTTACGGTGCGGTTGGTGGGGGGCGGCCCGGTCGGGAGCCAGGCCACCACGGGGATGCCCCCGGAGGGCCGGAGCGCGGACCGGTGGAAGGCGGTGCGTTGCATGTCGGAAAGGAGGTGGATCTCCCTTCTGTCGAGTCCCGAGGTCGACAGGAGGTCCTCCGCTCGGGCAAGCGATGCCATGAGGTCGCCTCCGCCGGCCGAAGGCGTCGTGGCGTCCACCGCGGCCCGGAGTGCCTCGTGCGCTCCGGTGAAGGCCGGCAGCCAGGGCTCCCCGCCCCGCAGGACCCAGATCCGGTCATCGGCGCTGGCCCCATCGAGTGTCCTGATGGCCAGCCCCTTGAGGCGGTCCAGGGCCCGCCGGTCCCCCATCACGACACCGCTGCTCATGGAATTGTCCAGAATGATGACCAGGGCGGTCGGCGGATGGGCGACGTCGCCACCCTTCACGAACAGGCGGGCTCCCGCGCCGACCAGGGCCAGGACGACCAGACTGCGGACGAGAAGGAGCATCAGCTGCCTGATTCGGATGCGGCGAGCGTGGTCCCGCTCCGTCCGCTGCAGGTAGCGCAGCGCCGGGAAGGATACACGGCGGGCCTGATGCCGCTGGAAGAGGTGCAGGAACAGAGGAATCCCCACCGCCAGACCCGCCAGCAGGAAGAGGGGGTTCAGAGCTGACACGGCGGGCACTTCCCGTGGGGCAGAGTCATCCGAGCCGCTCGCGCTTGCGAAGGTATGCCCTGAGGGCGGCGGACAGGGGTCGGTCGGTATCCACGACCTGGTAGTCGATCCCCTGGGGCTTCAAGCCTCGCTCCCACTCGGCGAGGGCGGCCGCCACGGCCTCCCGGTATTCGACCCGAATGTCGGGGACGCTCACGAGGAGCTCCTCGTTGGTCTCGGGATCGAAGAAGCGAGCCTCGGAGGCGGCGGGCAGCTCGCGCTCTCCCGGGTCCACGAGGTGGAAGACGAGGACCTCGTGTCCGTGGTGCCGCAGGAACTGCAGGGCCGTCCGGGTGGTGTCAGGGGCCACGAGGAGGTCCGATAGGAGCACCACCAGCCCCCGGCGGGCCAGGCGCGCCGCAAGGTCCTTCAGGGCGGTGTCGGCGGATGTCCCGCCACGGGCCTCGAGGGGGCGGATACGCCTCACCAGCTCGGTGAACTGCCGCCGGCCGCCCCTGGCGTGCACGCGTTCGATCACCTGGTCGTGAAATGCGGCGAGGCCCACGGAATCGCCCTGGCGAAGGAGGATGAGGGAGAGGGCCGCAGCGAGGTGCTTGGCGTACCAGAGCTTTGAGGGCAGCGACGCCGGCTGGGAGCTCCATCCCATGGACTCGCTAACGTCCAGGAGGAGATAGGCCCGGAGGTTGGTCTCCTCCTCGAACTGCTTGACGTAGTATCGGTCCGACCGGCCGAACATGCGCCAGTCGATGTAGCGGAGGTCGTCTCCCGCCTGATAGGCCCTGAGCTCGGCGAACTCCGCCGAGAAGCCCCGGTGCGGCGAGCGGTGCAGGCCCATGAGGAAGCCCTCGACGACCTCGCGGGCGATGAGCTCGATCCCACCCAGCTGGGACAGCGTGGCTGGGTCGAGCAGGTCGGGCCGGTCGGCCCCCGAGTTCCTCGTCGCATCCTGGTACATGAAGGTCACGGGAAGCTACGGGAGGCACGTCCGGCGCTCAACGGGACGTCGTGTCCTCGGTGGGTCGCGGGGTGTCCCCGCACGGGGACGCCTGGTGGTGGAAGACCCCTGGCAGGAGGCGGATCACGCCTGGCACGGGTCCTGCCCTCCAATGGGATGGCGAGCCGTGGATACGGGAGTGATCATGAAGATCCGACACGCAGGGGCCCTGCTCGTGCTGACGACGGTGGGATTCGTCGGCGCCGAGGCTCAGGAGGAGGCGCCGGGCGAAGTAGTGGAAGCGCGCCTCTGGATGGACAGGGGAGAAGAACCCCTGCTCCAGAGAGGTGATCGCGTGCGCCTGTACTACAGGACCTCCGAGGACGCCTTCGTGGCCATCTTCCACATCGATACCGACGGGGTCGTGCAGCTGCTCCACCCCCGCGCTCCCGACGAGGACCACTTCGTGAGAGCCGCGCGCGACTACCGCCTGCTGTTTCCCCAATCGTCGTACTGGTACGTCGACGAGTACCCGGGGAAGGGGTATTTCTTCATGGTGGCCTCCCCTGTCCCCTTCGACTTCGGCGAGCTGGACTACGCTCGCTATGACCGGGGATGGGATCTGACGCCCGTGGGGCGCACGGTGTACGAGGATCCCTTTCTCGCCATGGACGAGTATGTGGCGACGCTGATCCCGGACTGGGAGGTCGTGCCCTATGGTCTGGACTTCATCTCCTACGACGTCGGGGAGCACTACGAGTACCCACGCTTCCTCTGCTACGACTGCCACGGATTCCGGAGCTACTCCACCTGGAACCCCTACACCTACGTGTGCGCCACCTACCGGGTGGTGATCTGGGACGACCCGTACTTCTACCCCGCCTATCGGTATGGCGGGACGCGGGTCGTGTTCACTCAGCCCCGTCGCGGAGTCCCGCGCTTCGAGTTCAAGGAGCGCGCCACGGGAGAGCCGTGGTCACCGCTCGTTCGGACGCGGCAGCCGCCCCTGCGGCGCCCCGTGACCTACGTGGAGCCGTCGGTGGCCACGCCAAGGACGGAGTATGTGCCTCCTCGCAGGCCGCGCACGCCCAGCCGGCCGACACCGAGCGTATCGCCCACGAGGCCCTCCCGCTCCGGGACGGGGTTGCAGGCGCCCCCTCGGCGTACGACGGCCGGCACGACGCCTGCTCAGCCCGGAGTGCGTCGTCCGACGACTGCTTCGGGCCCGGTGAAGACGCCCGGTGCGGCGCGGCGTCCCACGAGTGGGTTGACCAGGCCCGGCACCGGTTCGGGAGACCGACGGCCGGTCCTGACCAGGAGGCCGGCGACGAGCCGTGCCGGGGGAGATCGATCCTCTCCAACCGTCCGGAGACCCACGCCGAGTGCGACACGCGGGGGCGGGACACGGGCGGTGGTCCCGGGAAGGCCGTCCGCGTCACGGCCTTCGACGTCCCGAGCCAGGCCGACCCCATCCCGGCCGTCGGCGAGGCCCGCGACGGCTCGCCCGTCGTCGGGAAGCCGACCCACCGTGCGCGCCAGGCCACCTGCCCGGGGAAAGCCCACGAGATCGCCCCCTCGGAGAAAGCCGGGCGGGTGAGGCTCCGGGGGGTCGGGGTCGCAGGGACTTCGACCGGCGGTGCCAGCCATTTATCTTAACAGGCTGAGCATCAGCACCCTGCCGGGGTGCGACGCTGGAACCCATCCGAACCCAAGATCCCCCTCACGTGCGCCTCGACCACATTCGCAACTTCTGCATCGTCGCACATATCGACCACGGGAAGTCGACGTTGGCGGACCGGCTCCTGGAGCGGACCGCGACTCTCGACAAGCGGCAAATGCGCGAGCAGGTGCTGGACGACAACGAGCTCGAGCGGGAGAGAGGCATCACCATCAAGCTCCACGCCGTGCGCATGGACTATCGGGCGGCGGACGGCAACCAGTACGAGTTCAACCTTATCGACACGCCGGGGCATGTCGACTTCACGTACGAGGTGTCCCGTTCGCTGGCGGCTTGCGAGGGTGCGCTCCTCGTGGTGGATGCCACCCAGGGGGTGCAAGCCCAGACGTTGTCCAATCTCTTTCTGGCCCTGGATGCGGGCCTCGAGATCATCCCCGTCCTCAACAAGATCGACCTGCCCGGGGCGGAGCCCGACCGAAGGCGGGACGAGTTGGTGGATCTGTTGGGGGTGGACCCTGAGTCGGTTCTTCTCGCGAGCGCCAAGGAGGGGTCGGGTATCGACGAGATCCTCGAGGCCATCGTCCACCGGGTGCCGGCGCCCCGAGGAGACGTCTCGGCCCCGTTGAGGGCCCTGATCTTCGACTCGTACTACGACAAGTACTTGGGCGCGGTGCCTTCGGTGCGCGTCATGGACGGATCGCTGAAGGCCGGAATGCACATCACGTTCGGCAACGTGGACCGGAGCTACGAGGTGACGGAGGTGGGCCATATGCGGCTGGGCCGTCGTCCCCAGGCCGAGCTGACCCCGGGAGAGGTCGGGTATGTCGTGGCCGCGATCAAGGGGGTCTCCGACACGCGCGTCGGCGACACCATACTCGACGCGCACCGGCGGGCGGATGAGCTGTTGCCCGGCTACCAGGAGGCCAGGCCCATGGTGTTCGCCGGCCTCTACCCAACCGCGTCCGACGACTACGAGGATCTGCGCGACGCCCTCGAGAGGCTGAGGCTGAACGACGCGAGCCTCCACTACGAGCCGGAGACGTCGGTGGCTCTCGGGTTCGGATTCCGGTGCGGCTTCCTCGGCCTCCTGCACATGGAGATCATCCAGGAGCGTCTCGAGAGAGAGTTCGGGGTCGACCTCATCACCACGGTGCCGAACGTCGAGTATCACGTGCGCCTCACCGATGGCACCGAGGTCCACGTGGAGAGCCCCACGACCCTGCCACCGGCCGGGAGGATCGAGAGCATCGCCGAGCCCATCGTCAGGGCGCACATCGTGTGTCCCACGGAGTACATCGGAAACGTCCAGAAGCTCTGCTACGACCGCAGGGGCACCTACCTGGGGATGACGTACCCGGACCCCCAGCGGGTGGAGATGAACTTCGAGCTGCCGCTGGCCGAGATCGTCCTCGACTTCTACGACCGGCTGAAAGGCGGCACGCGGGGATACGCCGCCCTGGACTACGAGTTCGCCGAGTACCGGCCGGACGACCTCGTGAGGCTGGACATTCTGGTCAACGGCGATCCGGTGGACGCCTTCAGCGTCATCATCCACCGGGACAAGGCCTACCACTACGGGCGTGATCTGGTGCGGAGGCTCAAGGACCTGATTCCCCGTCAGCAGTTCGAGGTGGCACTCCAGGCCAGCATCGGGAACAACGTCATCGCCAGGACCAACGTGAAGGCTCTTCGCAAGAACGTGACCGCCAAGTGCTATGGCGGCGATATTACGCGAAAGCGCAAGCTCCTGGAGAAGCAGAGGGAAGGAAAGCGCCGGATGAAGCAGGTCGGCGCCGTGGAGATTCCCCAGGAGGCGTTCCTCGCGGTGCTGAATCTCGCGGGGGAATGAGGCGCCGGGGTGGGGTGATGCGATAGGTTGGTGCCCGACGGTCGTCATGAGGAACGGGCCTGGCGCCCCAGGTGAAGGAGCATCGCATGGTGGTCTACAACCTCGACCCCGACGCGGGTCGGGATGAGGCGGACGGAATGGTGAGCCGGGGGACTCCCTCGTGACGGGGCCATGGGTGGTGGGGGTCGACATCGGGGGCACCAACGTGGTCGTGGGGCTGGTTCCCGCCGTGGGCGGCCGTCCGCTGGGGCTCAGGAATCGGGCCACGGCCTCGCTGGGGCGCACCGGGGAGGTCGTCGGCCATATCGTGCGCATGGTCGAGGAGGCGATGGAGGAAGCGCTCACCGAGGTCGGCGGCTCCAGGGATGACGTCATCGGAATCGGAATCGGATGCCCCGGCCCCCTCGATCTCGAGCGTGGCATTGTCCTGGACGCCTTCAACCTGGGATGGAAGGACTTCGAGCTCCGGGATCAGCTGGGTGATGCCCTGGGCCTCAGGGCCAACCTGGAGAACGACGCCAACTGCGCCACCTGGGGCGAGTTCTGGTTGGGTGCAGGCAAGGAAGCGCGTAACCTGGTGGGGGTGACCCTGGGCACCGGGATCGGAGGGGGGCTCATCCTCGACGGGAAGCTCGTGCGGGGGGCCGCGTCCTCGGCCGGCGAGCTGGGCCACATGACCATCGACTTCACCGGTCGACGGTGCGCGTGCGGGAACTACGGGTGCCTCGAAGCCTACGCCTCGGGACCCAACATTGCTGCCCGAGCTCGGGAGGGGCTCGAGGCGGGTGCCGAATCCCTCTTGCTGGATATGGTCGCGGGAGACCTGGATCGCATCACCGCGGTGACGGTGTACGAGGCCCTCGTCCAGGGGGACGCCTACGCCCAGGAGGTCATGCTGGAGACGGCCAAGATCCTCGGAGCGGGGATCGCCAACGTGGTCAACGTCCTCAGCCCGGAGGTGATCGTCATCGTGGGCGGCGTCACCCGGGCCGGGGAATACCTGTTCGGGCCCGTCCGATCGGAGGTGCGACGTCGGGCCTTCAAGACGGCGGAGCGGGTCTGCCGCATCGTCCCCGGGGATCTCCCGGAGACCGCGGGGGTCATCGGCGCCGCGGGCCTGTTCCTGGAGGTGAGCCGGTCGCGATGATGGAGCGTCGGATCCTCGGTGCCCTCGGAACGTTGGTCTGGGACCGTATCATCGATCGGGACGGTCGATCGGAGCCCGTCGAGGAATGGGGAGGGATCGCCTACGCCCTCTCGGCGCTCGGGGCGGCTCTTCCGAAGGGCTGGCGGCTGCTGCCCATTCTGAAGGTCGGACGCGATCTCTCCGAGGACGCGTTCCGTTTCCTTCGGGAGATCCCCGGGATGGACGATTCGGCCATCGTGGTGGTGCCCGAGCCGAACAACCGTGTGGAGCTGAGATACACCAGCAAGGAACGCCGCTGCGAGCGGCTGACGGGTGGAGTCCCCCCCTGGACCTGGCCGGAGCTCGCTCCGGTGGTCGACCTCTGTGATGCCCTCTACGTGAACTTCATCTCCGGGTTCGAGATGGAGCTCTCCACGGCCCGAGCGCTGAGGGACGGGTATGCCGGGCCCGTCTATGCGGATCTGCATTCCCTCTTCCTCGGAATGAACCATCAAGGGCTTCGTCTTCCGCAGACCCTCGCCGGCTGGGGTGAGTGGCTGCGATGCTTCGACGCCGTGCAGATGAACGAAGACGAGTTCGAGCTCCTGGGCGAGGCCACCGGGGATCCGTGGCGGCTCGCAGCGGAGGCGTTGGGGCCGGAGATGAAGCTCATCACGGTGACCATGGGGCCGAGGGGGGCGGCCTACATCGCCAACGCGGATCTGGGATCGGACCCGACCATCTGGCGTCGCCCACAGGAGCTCTCCGTGGCCGGGCCTGCTCGATCCGGACTCGTAGCGCTCGAGGGAGGGGCACGAGCCGGGGACCCCACCGGGTGCGGAGACGTGTGGGGTGCTACTTTCTTCAGTCGGCTCCTCGCCGGGGGAGGCTTGGACCCGGCCATGCGTGAGGCGAACCGCTTCGCTGCGCGTAATGTGGAGCATCGCGGTGCCCGAGGGCTGTACCGGCACCTGGCAGGGCGTCTTTCCCATACCGAGGAGTAGTACCCGCTCGTGGACGTGATCCCCGTACCCGCCTCCCTCGACCACCAGACGGTGGACGGGTTCCTGGACGCCGTCGCCCGGACCGGTCAGGGAAAGGCCCTCATGGATGCCCGGCACCTCCGATGGGTGGATCCCAACGGCATGGTGGCCTTGCTGCTGACGGGAACCTGGCTCCGGGACCGACACGGCGCGCTTCCGATGCTGGGGGTTCCCGAGAGCGGCGACGTGGTCGGGTACCTGAGCAGGATGGGCTTCTTCGAGGCGTGTCAGGGGGTTTTCGACATCGAGGCCCATCCACCTCGGCGCAACTCGACGTCTTCGGACGTGCTCCTCGAGATCACCCCCATCCAGGCCAATGCCGACATCCACGAAGTGGTGGATCGGGTTCAGGGACGGGCGGGAGCGATCCTCGCGTCGAAGCTCGAGTACCCTGCGTCGGCTGTAGTTCAGTTCAGCGTCATCCTCTCCGAGGTCTGCCAGAACATCATCGAGCACGCAGAGGCTCCCGGATGGGTGGCGGCCCAGGCGTACAACTGGTCACGGCGGCTCGGCCGGTGGGTGGTGGTCATCTCGGTCATGGACCTGGGCCGCGGCTTCCGTGGATCCCTCGCGGACGAGCACTCGGCCCGCTACGGAGACCGATGGAACGACTCCACAGCCCTCGAGGCGGCGTTCCTCCACGGCCTGACGCGCTTCCCCGATTCGGGCCGGGGCCAGGGGATCCAGCAGATCCGACGCCAGGTGCAACGGTGGAACGGGGCCATCACCATACGGAGCGGGACCGCGCGGATCGGGCAGGTGCCCGAGTGGGACGACGGGCCGCCGCTCGTCGAGGGGCTCGAGCCGTTTCCCGGTGCGCAGATCAGCATCATTCTCCCCGCCAGGGAGGCCTCGAAATGACCGATCTGCCCCTGGACCCCATCGCCATCGACGTGGGGCACCTGCTGCAGGGCACGGTCGCGTCCCTCTACTCCCACCTCGTGACGAGGGAGACGGGCCGAGCCGTGCGCATGGCCATCGAGACCCAGCTTGCGGCGGCGGGTGGGCGCTCCCTTTCCCTCATCGACCTGTCCGAGGTGGAGGTTCTGGACTTCTCTTGTGCCGACGAGGTCGTCGCCAAGCTGATGCAGCGCTACGAGGGCACCGGGGAGAGGGAGGCGTTCTTCGTGTTCCGGGGCGTGCACGAGCCCCACCAGGATCAGATCGACGTCGTTCTGAAGAGGCAGCGGCTCGCCGTGGTCGCGGAGACCCGGCCCGGGGTATTCGAGCTCCTGGGAGAGCGGACAGCGGAGGAAGACTCGGTCTGGCGCCTTCTCGAGGAGCACGGACTTCTGGTCAAGGGGAACCACCTGGATCCGTCATGGGGTTCGGGGTGGCAGGTGGTCTTGGACCGCCTCGCCCTGCGTCGGCTGGTGTTCCGGAGCCCCATCAGTGGACGATACCACGCCCTGAGCCGGCTCGTCTCTCACTTGATGTAGCGCTCCCTCGAGCTGCCACGAAGCCGAGGCCGGTCCGGCGTGGAGCCGGACCGGCCGTACATCGGGAGGACCGAGGTGTCCTCACTTGCCACCCATGAAGGGGTACCGGTAGTGGGTGGGCGGCACGAAGGTCTCCTTGATGGACCGGGCGCTGACCCATCGGAGCAGGTTGAGCGCCGAGCCGGCCTTGTCGTTGGTGCCCGAGGCTCTCGCGCCACCGAAGGGCTGCTGGCCCACGACGGCGCCGGTCGGCTTGTCGTTGATGTAGAAGTTGCCGGCGGCGTGGCGGAGGGCGTCCATGGCTTCGCGGACGGCGTGCCGGTCGTTGGCGAACACGGCGCCGGTCAACGCGTAGGGCGAGGTCCGATCCACAAGCTTCAGGGTGTCGGACCAGTCCGAGTCCTTGTAGACATGGACGGTGAGTACCGGGCCGAAGATCTCGTCGCACATGGACTCGTAATCACCCGTCCTGGCGAGGATGATGGTGGGTCGAATGAAGTAGCCCTCCGAGTCGTCGCACTCCCCACCCACGATGATCTCGGCGTCCGTCGACTCGCGAGCCCGGTCGATGTAGCCTTTGATCTTGTCGAAGGCCGCCCGGTCGATCACGGCGCCCATGAAGTTCGAGAAGTCGGCGACGTCCCCCATCGGGATGCCCGAGACCTCGTCCACCAGCGGTCCCCTTACGTCCTCCCAAAGGCTCTCGGGGATGTAGACGCGGGACGCCGCGCTACACTTCTGCCCCTGGTACTCGAAGGCTCCCCTCACCATGGCGGTGATCAGCGCCGCAGGATCGGCCGACGGGTGGGCGATGATGAAGTCCTTGCCGCCGGTCTCACCCACGATCCGGGGGTAGGACCGGTAGTCACCCACGTTGGCGCCGATATCCCGCCAGAACGAGTTGAACACCTCGGTGGACCCGGTGAAGTGGATGCCACCGAAGTTGCGGTCCGCGAGGATCGCGTCGGTGATCTGGCCGGAGTTGCCGGTGATGTAGTTGATCACCCCCGGCGGTACGCCTGCCGCCTGGAAGAGCTTGGCCATGTAGTAGTTGGAAAGGAGCGCCGTCCGCGCAGGCTTCCACACCACCGTGTTGCCCATGATGGCCGGTGAGGAGGAGAGGTTGCCGCCGATGGAGGTGAAGTTGAAGGGCGTGATGGCGTACACGAAGCCCTCGAGGGACCGGTACTCGGACCGGTTCCACATGCCCGGATCGGACAGGGGCTGCTCGCTGTAGATCTTCTCTGCGAAGTGAAGATTGAAGCGGAAGAAGTCGACCATCTCGCACGCCGCATCGATCTCGGCCTGATGGGCGGTCTTGCTCTGGCCGAGCATGGTGGAGGCATTCATGATCTGCCGCCACGGCCCCTCGAGGAGGTCCGCGGCCTTGAGGAAGATCGCGGCCCGGTCCTCCCACCGCGCGGCGGACCAGTCGTGATGGGCCTCCATGGCGGCATCGATGGCCCTCTTCACCTCCTCCGGCCCCGCCTTATGGGCCTTGGCCAGGACGTGTCCGTGGCTGTGGGGCATCACGACGTCGAGGGTGTCCCCTGTACGGACCTCTTCGCCCCCGATGAGCAGGGGGATCTCGAGCGTCTCGCCCGACATCGAGCTCAGGGTCTCCTTCAGCGCGGCCCGCTCGGGGGTGCCTGGCGCGTAGGAACGGATCGGATCGTTGACTGGTGTGGGTATTCTGAAGTTGCCGCTCATGGCCGTCTGGGTAGGGAGGTGCGTGGATCGCCGGCGCGCTCTAATTAGGAAGGGGCGGGGAACCGCTCGTTCTCCCGCCCCCGCAGCGCTCTCGCGGCTTCTCGTACCCGAAGAATCTCATGTGGGAGCAAGCCGGACGCAACCGCTGGCGTCGGCCGGGCCCCCCCGGGTGTCGGCGGCGTGCCCGTCCGACCGTGGGCCTCCGGAGCATCCCGCCGGGGAACCCCGTATCCGCAGCGGCGTATCCCGTTCTCGAAACGTCCTGGAATCCGTCGGGAGATGGCCGGGCATGACGGCGCACGACAAGATCGTCGAGGTGATCGACTCCATACGTCCGGTCATTCAGGCCGACGGGGGCGACGTGGAGCTGCTGGAATATCGAGAAGCCGACGGGGTGGTCCAGGTTCGTCTTCTCGGAGCCTGTGAGTCCTGTCCGATCTCAATGATGACCCTCAAGGAGGGACTCGAGCGGAGGCTGAAGAGGTCCGTCCCCGGCGTCGTCGAGGTCATGGCCGTATAGGCCCCCTTCGCACCCGCGGCTGGCCCGACGACCTCCTTCCGTCCCTCCTGTTTCCCGGTAACGAACGATGACCGTAGACGAGCTTCGACGCTCGGTCATGGCCGCCCTCGCCGGCGTGGCGCATTCCGACAGCGGAAGAGATGTCGTGGCCAGCGGCCACGTCCAGAACCTCGAGGTGGAGGAGGGCGGCGAGGTGCGCTTCGCTTTCCTGTTGCAGCCGGAGGACCCGAGCGATCTGGTGAAGGCCGCCCGCTCGGCGGTGGAGGCAGTGGCCGGAGTGACCTCGGTGAAGGTGAACCTCCAGCTGCCTCAGATGGGTGCGGTGGGAGGAGGGGGAAGGCAGGGGGGGCTCAGGCCCGGCTCCGTGCCCGCTCCGACGCCCAAGCCGGATATCCTGTCGGGTGTACGACACGTCATCGCCGTCAGCTCCGGCAAGGGTGGAGTCGGCAAGTCGATGGTCGCGGCGAACCTCGCTGCGGCCTTCGCCAAGAAGGGGATGGCGGTGGGCCTCCTCGACGCGGATATCTACGGCCCGAACATCCCCCTGATGTTCGGCGAGGAGCGACGGCCCAGGGTGGTCGGGGACCAGGGTCGGGAGATGATCGAGCCCCTGGAGTCCCAGGGAGTGAAGCTCATGAGCCTGGGATTCCTCCTGGACAAGGAGCAGCCGGCCATCATGAGAGGGCCCCTGATCACGGGGATCCTCAAGCAGTTCCTCGAGCAGGTCGCGTGGGGTGCCCTCGACCTGATGGTCGTCGACATGCCCCCCGGTACCGGAGACGCCCAGCTCTCCCTGGTTCAGTCCATCGACATCGAGGGTGCGGTGATGGTCACCACGCCCCAGGATGTCGCTACGGGCGACGTCCGCCGGGGAGTCAGGATGTTCGAGCGCGTGAACACCCGGGTGCTCGGCGTCGTGGAGAACATGAGCGGCATGTCCTGTCCCCATTGCGGTGAGACGGTCGACGTCTTCGGGACGGGCGGAGGAGAGCGGCTCGCCGAGGAGATGAAGCTCCCCTTCCTCGGTCGAGTTCCGCTGGATCCGGCGGTGCGTAGCGCAGGGGACGTAGGAAGCCCCACGGTGGTTTCCGCGCCGGACTCCGCGGCGGGGCGCGCCCTGGAGGCTATCGCAGATGCGTTGGAGGAGGCCCTCGCGGCGATGACGTCCGTGTGACGAGGAGCCCGCGAGTGGCTACTCGCCCTCCAGCCACTTCCGATCCGCGGTGGAGAGGGAGCCCCGACCGCGCGCTTTCTCGATGACCTTCATGACCACCCACCCCACCAGAAGGATGGGTGCGACCTTGAAGAGCAGAAACGCGGCGAGGCCGAAGGTCAGGGAGAACACCGTGCCCACGATGGACAGAACGATTCCCGCGACGATGAGGGTCACGAGACCCACAGCGAAGAAGGTAAGGAGTGTGCCAATCATCGTTCCCTCCTGGTGAGCCGGCTCCCGGGCTCGTCGTAGTCTAGTCGGTTCTCCCCGTCAACGTACCCAAACCACACGCACGCTTCCGAACGCGGCGTTCAGGTCGATGCTGATCTTTCGGTCCGCCGCCTCCCAGTCCAGGGAGTAGTAGGACCCTCCTCGCTTCACCATGCCCTCGGAGTCCAGGGAGGTGAGGAAGCTGTCCTTGTTCAGCCGAACGCCCAGGCCCTCGGGGAAACGCAGCTCGAGGGCGCCCAATCCCATGTCGATCGCCACGCTCGCATCCTGCTCCCAGGCGCCGGTGAACGAGAGAGTGATGTCGCCCACTCCCGCGTCCACCTCGATCCGGCGGGCGTTCAGGTTCCCCAGACGGCGTGCTGTGAATTCCGCGGCGCCGACCTCGAAGGTCGCCGTATTCATGGATACGGGGTTGGGCGAGGAGACGTCCACCACCGATTCCGATGCCCCGGTGCTCAGGCTCAAGCCCGTCAGAGACAGCCCCCCGAGATCCAGGTCCGCGCGGACCGCGCCGAACTCGAGACCGAGATCCATGGGGACCTCGCGTGACAGCATCAGATCCATCTCGCCCCCGGAGCGATTCTTCCCGATGCGGATGGAGTGACCGACGTTCTCGACGCCGAGCCGCAGCCTGTTCCCGTCGTACTCCGCTCTCGGCTCGAACACCTCCTCATCGTAGCGAAGCCGCATTCGGTAGAGGACGCCCTCGTCCGCGGCTCCCACCTTGAAGTGGCCGGCTCCGTACGACACGGATACCCTGAGCTCGTCCTCTCCCGAGACCTGACGG
Source organism: Gemmatimonadota bacterium (assembly GCA_039589955.1). Taxonomy (GTDB): domain Bacteria; phylum Gemmatimonadota; class Gemmatimonadetes; order Longimicrobiales; family Gaopeijiaceae; genus SZUA-318. The sequence goes on from JBDHGI010000019.1 coordinate 32,030, forward strand.
GACATGGTGACCGTGCGCCAGGTCTGCGCGGCCGTCCCCACGGGTATCGCGAGGAGCGCAGCCAGCGTCAGGACTCCCCGCCCGGTCACGTCAAGCATCGTTCTCCTTCTCCTTGCCCGGACGGTCATTCTCGGAGCCACCGGGCTCCTCCTCCACCTCGATGTCGGCCTCGTCCATGTCCATCTCCACCTCGACCGCTCGTTCCCAGGCCTCGTCGAAGCTCTCGGGGAAGTACTCCCGGCGGCGTCCTCCCCGAGTGAGGAGCACGGCACCGAAGCCGACGGTGAGCGCCGCCAGGGACGCCAGGGAACCGGCGAACACGAGGAAGCCCTTCACGAACCCCACGAGGGGGACCACCGACAGCGCATGGCCCACGATGAAGAAGCTCATGAGTCCCATGAGGCCGCCGAAGATCGTGTAGACGGAGTTGGACCTCCGGATCCAGTCCGTGTACCGGTACCCGCTGTCCGACAGCCACTCACCCACGTTCCTCGCCACCGCCAGGTACCCCAGTAGCCCGGCAGCGATGGCGGCGAGGGGGAAGAGCGGCAGCCAGGCGATCATCACGGGGATGCCGACGATAGACACCGCAAGCGCTACGGCCCCGAGGATCCAGACCGGGATCAGAAGGAAGGCTCCGGCCACGCCCACGGCAGCCGACCGGCCTGGAGCCCTGCGGGCCGTTTCCGCCACAACGTCGAGATGGTCGGGAGCGAAGGCCACGACTCCCATCCCGATGAGGCCGAGAATGAGGATCTTCACCAGGTTCTCGACGATCCCCGCCACGGCGCGGAAGACCGACCTGAACGGGTTGAATCTCCTGGCCGCCGAGGTAGGCGCCGTATGCCGGATCTCGTCGCGAAGCTCGCTTCGCAGCTCGTCCCGGAGCCGGGCTCGGATCTCCGACTCGAGATCCCGCTCATCCTCCAGCACATCCACCACCGTCCCTTCCACCGTGCCCTCGTTGCGCACGATGTGGGCGTCGGCGAGGCGCACCTCGCCGAAAACCCGGCTTCCCGGGAGGAGCTGCAATGATCCGTCCACCACC
>JBDHGI010000020.1:0-32444 GCA_039589955.1 Gemmatimonadota bacterium
AGCCGAGAGGGGCGCGGTGCCCGACGTGTGCATCCTCGACGGGTTGGAGCACGCCTACCTGCGGACTCCCGGCGGCACGGACCTCGTCGAGCGGGTCATGACGTTCATGGCCGAGACCGAGCCACGGGTATTCTGGATGGCGTCTCTCACGCGGTCGGCCTGGCAGCTGGTCCAGAAATCCGAGCCGACGGCCTCGTCCCAGGTCGAGGTCGTGGAGCTGGCCCCGCTGACGGTCGAGGGACTGCGCACGGCCGTGCTGGCACGGCATCGACGCAGCGGAGTGCCCCTGCGCTTCCAAGAGCCTACACGCGGCCGTCACCTCCTCCGTCGGCGTCTCCGGCGCGTGCACCTGGATGCGAGGCACAGACTACTCGAGACGGACTACTTCGAGCGCCTGCACCGGTCCTCCATGGACAATCTGCGCCTCGCCTTCTTTCAGTGGCTGAGGTCGGCGGACTTCGGCCGCGGGGAGGGCGGGCTCCTCGTCCGTACCCTGCCGACCCCGACGTTCCCCTACCTGGAGTCGCTCGATCTCACGCAGAACTTCACTCTCAAGGCCCTCCTGGAGCACAGGACGCTCACCCTCGCCGAGCACGATACCGTGTTCAGGATTCCTCGCCAGGAGAGCTTCCAGATCTTCGAGTCGCTGAGGAACCGGCACATCATCGAGCCGCTGCCCACGGACGAGGAGGACCGGGGCGTCTCCGACATCCTGCGGGAGGAGCTCCGCTACCGGATCTCGCCCCTTCTCACAGGCGCGGTGGCGACCCATCTGACCCAGCGGAACATCGTCCACTGACCTGGCTGCCCGCCCATCCGCAGGCCGCCCGGCGCGGACGCCCCTAGTCGATCCCGTTACCCAGCCGACCCCACCGTATCTCCCTCAGCCACGGGAACGGGCGGTACGACCCCTTGTTGTAGGAGTAGTAGATGAAGACCGCCCGACCCTCCAGGCGCCATCGCTCCAGCAGGCCCCAATAACGAGAGTCGAGGCTGGTCTCACGGTTGTCCCCGAGCATGAAGTACCGGTCCTCGGGAATCACGATGGGCCCCCAGTTGTCGCGTGTAGGCGCATAGGATGCGGAATCGACTCCGGGGGCCAGGGCGTCCCACTGCCAGGACATCCAGGGATGGGTCTCGTCGGACTGGTTGGAGTGCTTGACGTAGGGTTCCTCCTGGGCCACGCCATTCACGTAGAGGACCCTGTCGGCCATGCGGAGCGTGTCACCGGGTAGCCCGATGAGGCGCTTCACGAGCTTCATGTCCTCCTCGTGGTGGGGATCGAAGACGATCACGTCCCCGCGCCGGGGCTCCGAGTACCCGGGAAGGCGGAGGCCCGTGAAGGGGATCATGGAGCCGATCGCGGCACGATTCACCACCAGCATGTCCCCGACGAGCAGCGTCTCTTCCATGGACCCGGACGTGATGACGAAGGTCTGAACGACGAAGCTGCGGAGTACGATGAACAGAACGAACGCCACGGCCAGGGACTTCACCCACTCCGTCAGGCTGTTCCGGTCGGCCGGCGATGGACGTTTCTCTCCGGGAGTCGTCTCCCCGTCCCGCTTCCTGTCCTCGGCCACCTTCTTCTGCCTGGCTCGTCTGCTCATCCGGTCCCCGTTCCGTCGTTCCTCTTGGCCCGTCCGTCGCCGGGGTCAGCGGGACGCCGCCTCCCCGGTATCCGCCTGATGCTCGGCTCCCACCCAGTCCCTCCCCAGCACTACGGATACGTCCACGTAGAGGTTCGTGTCCGGGCGGCTCTCGACGTTAGGGATTCCCAGCGCTTTCGCAACGGCCTCGGCCCAGTCCGGATTGCCCAGACGATCGTAGACGATGGAGGAATCCTGCCCGAAGCTGTTCGCGTTCCCCGTGAGGACCACGTCGAAGCCCGCGTCTCGAAGCCGCTCCGTGGCCCGTCGGGCGGCTCCCTCGAGCCCGCCTGCGTTGAGCACCTCCACTCGGACCCGTTCCCCAGGCGCGGCGGGAGGCGGTGGCTGCGGGACGCCTTCCTCGGGACCCGGGTCCCTGAGCGCCAGCCACCCGAAAGCCAGAGCGCCGCCCAGAACCAGGAGAGCGACGACCCGCAGCGGCGAGCGGCCCGTCATCCGGCCTCCGTCAGCACGTTCCAGAATGCGACCGTCTCGGAACGCAGCCCGCGCCTCGCCTCCACCAGGTGGGCGATCCGCGCCGCCAGGATCGAGCGAAGCACCTCGGCGTCCTCCTCGGGCATCCGATCGCGGAGCGAAGCGCGCCATTGGTTGAGGAGGTCCCGCCCCGGCTCGAGGAAGTCGGCCACGTAGAGCAGCCGCCCCAGGCGCCGGAACTCGGGATGACCCAGCGTGTGGTAGGCGACGGCCCGGAGGAGCTCGCCGTCCATGACGCCGTCGCATCTCAGGCGCTCGGCGGCGGCAGGTCCGTGGAGCACCTCTCCCGGCAGGCACTCCAGGCCGGGAGGGACTCGTCCGCGCAGGTCTTCGGGACTGGCCTCGTGGAGCGCGTCGTGGAGATAGCCGGCGGCCAGTAGCCGCACCCGTTCCTCTTCCGGCAGGCCCCCTTCCCTGCCCCACTCGTCCAGCAGCCGCGTTACCCGCGCCATGTGCTCTCGCCGGGCCCCGGACACCACCGCCCAATCCGGAAGCTCGCCGTGGGCGGCACGCTCGACGACAGGGTGGATGGTCACGGGCGCTCAGGAAAGCTCGAGGTTGTCGATGAGGCGGGTCCGACCGCAAAAGGCGGCCCCGGCGATCACGTTGCCCGGGGCAGCGACCTCGACCGAATCGAGGGTGGCAGGGTCGACGACCTCCAGGTACTGAGGCTCCAGGAGGGGGTGAAGCCCCAGAACCCGCCGGGCCTCTCCCAGAAGGTCCGGGACGCTCCGCTCGCCCTGCTCGTACAGCGCGGCCGCCGCCCTCAAAGCCGCGTGGAGCCCTACGGCCTCTCTCCGTTGCTGGTCCGACAGATAGGCGTTCCTCGAGCTCAGGGCGAGGCCGTCGGTCTCCCGGACGATGGGAGCCGTCACCACCCGGACGCCCATGTCCAGCTCTTCGGCCATGTTCCGGATGAGGACGGCCTGCTGGAAGTCCTTACGCCCGAACACCGCTACGTCCGGACGGAAGAGCCCGAAGAGCTTCGCCACCACCGTGAGAACACCGCGGAAGTGCCCCGGACGGAAGGCCCCGCACAGGCGATCCTCCAGGGGGCCGGGACTCACCGTCACGCCGGTGCCGCCTGCCGGATACATCTCCTCCGCCGAAGGGGCGAACACCAGGTGGGCGCCCCTCGCCTCCAGGGCCGCCAGGTCACGCTCTTCGTCCCGCGGATAGCTCTCCAGATCCTCGGAAGGCCCGAACTGAAGCGGATTCACGAAGATGGAGACCGCCACGCTCCGGGCCAGCTCCCCGGCCACATCCACCAGGGAGAGGTGCCCCTCGTGGAGGAAGCCCATGGTGGGCACCAGTCCGAGGAACGTGCCCCCCTGCCGGGCTTCCGCCAGTCCGCGCTCCAGCTCTACCCGGGTCCGGGCGACGATCACGCCTCACTTCCCTTCGAAGGAGTGCTCCCGCCCGGGGAACGTCCCTTCCCGGACCTCCTGGGCGTAGGAGCGCACCCCCTCCAGCGCCGCCGCATGGAGCGAGGCGAAACGCTTGAGGAACTTCGGCCGGAATCCCGGATTCAACCCCAGGGCGTCGTAGAGGACGAGCACCTGACCGTCGCACCCAGGACCGGCGCCGATGCCGATGGTGGGCACCGTCAGCGCCTCGGAGAGCTCTGCCGCCAGGGTCGCCGGGATCAGCTCCAGCACCATGGCGAAGACCCCGGCGTCCTCGAGGGCCCGAGCCTCCTTCCGGATACGCTCGGCCTCGGCCTCTCCGCGTCCCTGGACGCGGTATCCTCCGAGGGCGTGAACCGACTGGGGCGTGAGACCGAGATGGCCCATGACGGGGATGCCGGCAGCCACCATGGCGCGGATCGCGTCGCGGGTCCGCTCGTGCCCTCCCTCGAGCTTCACGGCCTCCACGCCGGCCTCTTTGAGTGCCCTGCCCCCGTTTCGGATGGCGTCGTCGACGGAGGCCTGGTAGCTCAAGAAGGGCATGTCCAGCACCACGAAGGTGTCCGGTGCCCCCCGCTTCACCGCCCGGGCGTGGTGGATCATCTCGTCCATGGTGACCGGCAGTGTGGAGTGGTACCCGAGGACCACCTGCCCCAGGGAGTCCCCCACCAGGATGAGGTCGACGCCGGCCTCCTCGAGAAGGCGGGCGAACAGGACGTCGTACGCCGTCATGGCCACGATGCGACTCCCCTGCCCCTTCATCTCGAGGAATCGCCGCACCGAGGTCCGTCCGTTCCGCTTGCTCCCGGTGCCCGACATGGAAATTACCTTAGATTATGCGGCTCAAATAGTTGTCCAATGGACAGTTATATTCAGCCGCAATATGGTTCACGAGAGCCGTGCGTTCGACGGCGGGATGAAGTGGTCTCCCACCGTAGACGCGTGCCGCGTCGCTGTCAAACCCCGAACCCCTCGGGACGGTCCCTCCGAAGCTTCGGCGTCGCCCCGCCCGACTCCCTTCGTTAGCTTCCGCCGTCATGGGACTTCGATGGGACTCCCTGCTGGTGCGTGAGCTGGCTCGGGAGCTGGACGAGCGGTTCGCCGGAGAGCGCCTGCGAGGACTACGGCTGCACGGGCCGACCCGTACGGTGACCCTTCTCTTCCGGGATGTCACCCTGCTCTGGCGTCTTCATCCCGGGGACGGAGGCCTCACGCTGCACCCCCGGGCCGAGCCCGATCCCTCCGACCTGCCCCTCCCTTCCCGTGTGCGGCAGGTGCGGTCACCCGCGGACGAGAGGATCCTGGTCTTCGAGCTGTTGCCGACGAGGGGGCGACGCCTCCGGAACCTCATCGTCGAGCTCCTCGGGACCCGCTGGAACGCGGTGGTCACCGAAGTCCCGGAGCAGAGGATCCGCCATGTCCTGGTGCGCCGCGACGCCCCCCGCACCCTGGCGGCCGGGGCCTCGTACGAGGCCCCGGCGACGCCCTCCCGCGAAGGTGTCGATGGGCTCTTGAGCGAGGACCGATGGCGGGAGCTCCGGTCCGGCGGGTCCCCCGAGGAGCGCCGTCGACGGCTGGTATCGTCCGTGGCGTGGACCTCCCCCCTGAACGCCGACGCCCTGCTGCGACCCGACCTCCCTGCCGAAGCTGCGATCCGAGAAGGGCGCGCCCGTTGGCAGGCGCTGGCCTCCGGGACCTCTCCACCCGGTCCGACCCTCCTGGAGATGACGAGGGGACCCCAGCCGTACCCCTGGCCCCTGCCCGGCATCACGGGGAGGCCCCTCGGGTCCCTCCTGGAGACCTTCGAGATCTGGAGCCGGGAGCGAAGCGGCTCTCCTGCGGCCGCCGGGACGTTGCCTACGGAGCTCGTCGGAGCCCTGGAGCGAGCGCTGGACCAGGCGCAGCGCCGGGTCACGAGCCTCCGGGCGGAGCTCGATGCGGTGGAGGCCCCTGAGGCCCTTCGAGCCGTCGGCGATCTCCTTCTGGCTCGCCTGCACGAGGTCCCGTCGGGAACGGAGAGGGTCGTCCTCGAGGGCTTCGAGGGTCGCCCGCTGACCATCCGGCTGGATCCGACGCGAGCCCCCCACGAAAACGCTCGGGCCTATTACGACCGTGCCGCGCGGGCCCGGCGGGCGCGAGACAGGATCCCGGACATGATCGGGGGAGCAGAGAGGGCGATCGTCAGGCTGGAGTCCCTCCTGGTCCGGGCACGGAGCGGGGAGGCATCCGCCGCGGAGATCCGCGGCGCCCTGCCGTCCGACTCCCGCCGTCCGGCGCAGGGCACGGGCGAGGCGGCGCTTCCGTACCGGGTGTACCGATCCTCGGGAGGCCTGGAGATTCGCGTCGGCCGCGGGGCCCGGCACAACGACGAGCTCACCTTCCGGCATGCCGCTCCCGACGACGTCTGGCTCCACGCACGGCACGCCGCCGGTGCGCACGTCATCCTGCGATGGGCCAGCCCCGGCAACCCCCCGGCTCGGGATCTGGAAGAGGCGGCGGTCCTGGCCGCCGTCCACTCCCGGGCCCGGACGTCGGGAAGCGTGCCGGTGGACTGGACCCGGAGGAAGCACGTGAGAAAGCCGAGGGGGTCGGCGCCGGGAGCCGTCGTCCCGCAGCGGGTGAGCACCGTGTTCGTCGAGCCCGATTCCGACCGGGCCGATGGGCTGAGAGAGGAGTAGACCTCGTCTCAGGCCCCGTCCATGGCCTTCCGCAGGGAGGCGACGAAGGACGCCCCAGCGGACGCACCGCCCTCGCCGAGCGCCTGGATCAACGCGCTTCCCACCACCACGCCGTCGGCCACTGCCGCCACGTCCGCCGCCTGGTCGGGCGACGAGATCCCGAACCCCACGGCCACCGGCAGCGACACGGCCCCGCGCAGCATCCGGACCTCGTCACGAAGGCTCTCCCTGAGCCTGCTGCGAGCGCCGGTGACCCCCGTCCGCGAGATGTAGTAGAGGAACCCGGAACAACCCTCGGCAACCAGGGGAATCCGCTCCGGCGGGGTGGTCGGAGCGACGAGTCGGATGAGGTCGATCCCCGCCCGGCGGATCCTGTCTTCCAGCGGGGGGTCGGCCCCCACGGGTAGGTCCGTGACCAGCAGGCCCTGGGCCCCCGCCTCGAGGGCATCGTCGAGGAACGCGTCCACCCCGTACCGGAGGACGGGGTTCAGGTAGGTGAAGAGCACTACGGGCGTGTCCCGCACCTCCCGGAACCTCGCCAGATCCGACAGCGCCGACGCCGTGGTGGTGCCCCCCTCGAGGGCCTCGAAGGAGGAGCGTTGGATGGTGGGTCCGTCGGCAAGAGGATCCGAGAAGGGAAGTCCCAGCTCGAGGACGTCGGCACCGGCGTCCGCGACGGTCCGAAGCACCTCCACCGTGTCCTCGCCGCGGGGATACCCAGCCGTGACATAGGGGATGAGGGCGGCGCGTCCCTGGTCTCGGCGCTCGTCGAAGACCTCCCCAAGCGTGGGCGTGCTCACGTCAGGTAGTCGCTTACCTGGATGCCGTATTTCTGTGGATCCGTCGTCTTGATGATCGTCCGATAGGGTCGCCCGGTGGCCGGGTCGTCCTTCGAGAGGTCCAGGGTGAGCGGCTGCACCAGCGGCACTCCCAGGGGGTCGGAGATGACCTTGACCTTCGGACGGTGTAGCAGGTTCGGCTCCTTGTTGACCTCGGCGACCACCGCCATCTCGTGGGTGTCCAGGATCGCCAGCGTTCCCACGGGATAGACGCCGGTGGCGGTGATGAGAGCCTTCACGAGAAGGGGGTCGAAGCCCCTGCTGGGGTTGTCCCTCATCTCCCGGAGGACGGCATCCGGAGGCCAGGGACTGTACTGGTAGCTGCGTACGGACGTGCCGGCGTCGAAGGCGTCGGCCACGGACACGATCCGGGAGAAGAGGGTGGGTGCGCGCTCTCGGCGGTTGGGAGGATAGCCGGTGAGATCCACCTTCATGTGATGCTCGTAGGCCGTGAGCATCTGCCGATACGGTACGTCGGTGAACCCCCGCAGCTTGAACAGCACCAGCAGCCCTTCGACAGGGTGCTGCTTCATCTCCTGCCATTCCTCCTCGGTCAGACCCGACGTCTTGTTGATGATGTCGAACTCGATTCGTTGCTTGCCCACGTCGTGGAAGAGGGCCCCCAGCCCCAGGTCGTAGAGCTGGCGCTTGTCCAAGCCGAGCCTGGACCCCATGACCACGCTGAAGATGCAGACGTTCACGCAGTGGGTGAACGTGTACTCGTCGAAGTGCCTCAGGGTGGTCATGGTGACCATGGAGGACTCGTTGGCCAGAACCTGGTCGACGATGCCCTGCACCGTCCGCTTCACCTTGCGAACGTTCACCGCTGATCCCAGTCGGATGTCTCCCAGGACCTCCTTGGCCACCATCACCGACTGGGCGTAGGTCCGCTTGGCGGCCAGAAGGGCCTCCTCGTCCCTCTCCAGCTCGTCCATCTCCCGCTCGGGCACCGGCTGGATGTGCTTCACCGGGGCCGTCACGAAGCCCTCGATGAAGTCGCCGAACGGGTCCTCCGGCCCGGGCTTGCGCAGGAGCATGGAGATGAAGGGAGCCCACTCGCTCCTCTCGATGCCCGGCCTGACCTCCACGGCGCCGATGCCGTGGTCCTGCAGCGCCCGGGCGAAGGAGCCGAACGTGGCGAAGCTCGACAGGTCCAGGCGAAGGCGGGTCTCGTTGAGGAAGAAGAAGTCCCCGACGACCCGGATCTCGGCTCCGCCCTCGATCTCGACGATCCTGGCCACCAGGGCGTGCAGCTCGTCCAGGGATTGCTGAACGGCGTCGTTCTCGAGGGGGTACAGCCGCAGGGTCGTGAGGGCGCCGCACAGGGCACCCAGGACCTTGCGTCCTTCCTCCTGGTAGTTCAGCGCGTCCGGCTCGGCCATGGATCAGTCCTCGCTCCGAAGCGCCCGGTTGACCGCCGACCGAACGACGGGGTCCTCCTCCTGCGACGCCCGCATCAGCGCCTCTCGGGCTCGGGGTGCGTCGATCTTGCCCAATCCCAGCGCGGCCGCGGCCCGGACCTCGGGGGGCTCACGCTTCCCCAGGAAGCCCCTGCCGTTGAGCAGCTTGTCCAGCATGGGCACGGCCTGCTCCCCGGCGACGAGGGCGTAGGCCTCGAAGAACGCTACCTTCTCACTGATGTCGGCCTGTCGGATCTCGCGACTCCGCAGCGTGTCGCCGAGGCGGTCCGTGGCCGGCGCGTACCGCAGGACGCCCAGGGCCCGCGCCGCCGCGATGCGAACCTCGCGCTCGGGATCGTCGAGGGTGTGCTCGAGGGCACCCGCGGCCGTCGATGCCTTGAGCGTGGCAGCCGCCTCCACCGCCGCCAGACGCACCTCGGCGGCGGCGTGGGCAAGAAGCCCGGCAAGAGCGGGGCCGGCTTCGGCGATCTGGATATCCCCCGCCAGGCGTGCGGCCCCCGACGCGATGACCGGATCCGGATCGGTGAGCAGTCGCACGACGGCCCCTCGATTCCGCTCCGCGATTCCCCGGACCGCAGATCGGAGAACCTCTCTCAGCTCTCGGTGATCGACGGTCTCGGCCTCCCGAAGCAAGGGAGCGATGGCGCCGGCACGGAGGAACCGGAGGAACGCGGAGAGCTGCTGGGAGGACGCGCGGATGGTCCCGTCGTAGAGAGCCTGGATCAGCTCGTCGATGGCCTCCGGCGAGCTGGCAGCGTCCAGCAGGGCTCGCGATCGCGCCAGGAGGCTCTCGTCGAAGACCCCTGGCGTGCTCTCCAAGCGTCGCAGCTCGTCGAGGACCCGTGTGGCGGGAACCAGGCCGCCACGGCTCAGGAAGTTGGGCAGCAGGATCCCGAGGATGTCGAGGATCTCGGACTGGCGCTCGGCCCGCTCCGGCTCCTCCAATCGATCGAAGAGGGCGGACAACACGTCTCCACGGAGGTCACGGTAGACCTCCTTGTGGAGCTCCTGCCTAAGGATGTCCATCTCCCGGGCATCGAGCGCGTAGAGGGTGGGGTTGAAGTCCTCCTGGCGCACGGTCTGTGGCGCCGCCTGCGCTCCCTCGGCGCCATCCCCGGCGGCGGTCCCCTCATCCTCGCCTTCCTCCTCACCACCGAGCTCCACCTGGAGCACGGACTCGAGCAGATTCTGGCCCGCGCCGTCGCCGGGAACGGGAAGATCCACACCCTCCGCCAGGAAATCGACGTACTGGTACTGGAGGAAAGCCAGGTCCACGTCCCAGAGGACGGTGAGGAGGTCGTCACCCTCGGGAACCAGCTTCCTCGCCTTCTGGAGCACGCCGAGGAACGGCTCGAGCTCTCCGGTCTCGATACCAGGCAGGAAGGTGATCTCCCGAATGCCGTCCTTGTAGAAGAGGAACGCGAGGGACTCCCCGCGGCTCGCCGCCTTGTACACCTCCTCCTCGCCCAGGAGCACCCGATCCTCCTCGACCTTGAGGGTCAGGCGGTCGACGTCGTTCCAGATGCCGTGAAAAGCCTGCCGGAGGCTGTCGATGAAGCGATGCCGAACGGGGTTGTTCTCGTCATAGAGCTGGTAGGCGCGGAACGCCTTGCCGAGCACCACGAAGAGCTCGTGTACCGCCTCGACGGGCAGGTCGGCCACATCGGTCCAGCCCGCGTCGTCCGAAGACCCGTTCCCCATGTCTCGCCCGAGCTCGTTCATGGCCGACCGTCAGAGCGCCACGTCGCGGCCCTCGACCCGGGCCACGTGGGCGACGTCCTTGTCTCCCCGCCCGGAAAGGCACAGAAGCAGCGGTCCACGCCCTGCCCACCGGGCGCCGTCCTCGAGGACGTGGGCGATGGCGTGAGCGGATTCCAACGCCGGAATGATCCCCTCCAGGGCCGCGAGCTTGTGGAACGCCTCGAGCGCCTGAGCGTCCGTGACCGAGGTATACGTTGCACGACCCGTGTCCTTCAGGAACGAGTGCTCAGGTCCCACACCTGGGTAGTCGAGCCCCGCCGACACCGAATGGGCCGGCGCGACCTGGCCACCCGCATCCTGGAGAAGATAGCTCAGAGAACCATGCAGGACACCGGGACGTCCCTCGGAGAGTGACGCGGAGTGCCGTCCGCTCCCCAGGCCCTCACCCGCGGCTTCCACGCCCACCAGCGCCACGTCCTCGTCCTCGACGAACGCGTGGAAGATGCCCATGGCGTTGGACCCGCCACCGACGCACGCCACCACGGCCGCCGGCCGCCGGCCCTCGGCCTCGAGCATCTGGGCTCTCGCCTCGCGTCCGATGACCGCCTGGAAGTCGCGCACCATGCGCGGAAACGGATCCGGGCCCACCACGGACCCGATGATGTAGTGGGTGCTCTCGACGTTCGTGACCCAATCCCGGATGGCTTCGTTGGTGGCGTCCTTGAGCGTGCGCGTGCCCGACGACACCGGCCGGACCTCCGCGCCCAGAAGCTGCATGCGGTAGACGTTGAGGGCCTGGCGCTCCACGTCCTCCTCACCCATGTAGACCACACAGTCCAGGTCGAAGAGGGCGCACGCCGTCGCGGTGGCCACGCCGTGCTGCCCGGCCCCGGTCTCCGCGATGATGCGGCGCTTCCCCATGCGGAGGGCGAGGAGCGCCTGCCCCATGGTGTTGTTGATCTTGTGGGCCCCAGTGTGGTTCAGGTCCTCCCGCTTCAGGTAGACAGCGGGATGGCCGACGGCCTCACCGAGCCGCTCCGCACGGTACAGCGGGGTCGGCCGGCCGACGAAGGCCCGTAGGAGTCGGTCCAGCTCTCCGAGGAAGGACCGGTCCGCCATGGCGGCGTCGAAGGCCGCCTGGACCTCGTCCAGGGCGCGGATGAGCGTTTCGGGCACGTACCGGCCTCCGTATGCGCCGAATCGGTCCCCTGTCGCCGTCACCGTCATGACCGCTCTTCTCTTCTCGAGTCCGTTCTGGACGCGTCGGGGCGCCGGCGGAACCCTGTCGCCCCACGCGCGTTCCGGACGAATCGACGCAGGAGGTCCGGGTCCTTCTCCCTCGGGCGCGCCTCGACTCCCGAGCTTACATCTACCACGTCGGGCCAGAACCGTGCCACCGCCTCCCCCACGGTGTCGGGTGTGAGCCCTCCGGCCAGGATCAGGTCCAGCTCGTCGGGGACCTCCCCGCGGACCGCCAGGAACCGGTCGAGATCCAATCTCGCTCCGCCTCCACCGACCACACCTTCCCGCCGGCCCTCCACCAGCAGCCCGTCCACGAGCGCCCCGAACACGTCCAGGGTCCGGCTCAGGTCCTCGGGAGCGCCGGCCCGGAGAGCCTTCCAGATACGCCACTCCCCCCGGCCGCGAAGCTCCCGAGCAAGCGCGGGGCTCTCGGAGCCATGGAGCTGCACCACCCCGGCCGAGATTGCCGTCGCCCAGTCGGCCACGTCGACGGCGGAGGCGTCCACCACCACGGCGACCCGGGTGGCCTCGACACCCTCGAGGATCGTAGCACCTTCCGAGGGCAGGACGCTTCGGCGGAAGCCCGGTGTGAGCACGACCCCCAGGTAGTCGACACCCAGCGCGTCGGCGGCCAGGGCATCCCGGCGGCGACAGACACCGCAGATCTTGACCCTCGTGCCCTCAGGCATGGCCCCGAGCTGTCCGGGGGATCCCGCTCAGCATCCGAGCCGCCGCCGCCGGGTCCGGGGACCGGAGCAGCGTCTCGCCCACCAGCACCGCGTCCACCCCCGCCGCTCCGAGGCGCCCGACGTCCTCCCGACCCCGAATCCCGCTCTCGGAGACCACGACCGCATCGTCGGGGATCTCCTCCAAGAGGCGCAGCGTCGTGTCCAGGTCCGTGGTGAAGCTCGCCAGGTCCCGGTTGTTGACGCCGACGATGTCGGCGCCGGCGTCCAGGGCCCGGCGGAGCTCCGCCTCGTCGTGCGTCTCGACCAGGGCCGAGAGACCCGCCGCCTCAGCCTCGCGCATGAGCTGCCGCAGGGACGCTTCGTCGAGGATCCTCACGATGAGAAGCACCGCGTCGGCACCCGCGCCACGGGCTTCGACGATCTGGAGGGGATCCAGGGTGAAGTCCTTGCGGAGGACCGGAAGCGAGGTGGCGGCTCGGGCCCGCTCCAGGTCGTCGAGGCATCCTCCGAAATAGGAGGCGTCGGTGAGGACGCTGAGGGCCGACGCTCCCGCAGCTTCGTACCCGCGGCCGAGGGCCTCGGGATCGAGGTCCGGGCGGATATCCCCCGCGCCCGGGGACCGACGCTTGCACTCCGCGATCAGCGACACCGCCGAGCTCCCGGCGAGGGCGGCGTGGAAGTCCCGGGGTGACGGTGCGCCTTCCGCTCTTCGCTCTACCTCCCGCGCCCGCTCCCGAAGGCGGGACACCTCGTCACGCTTCGTCCGGACGATGGCCTCCAGAATCCCCGGCAGGCCATGGGCTCCTTGCGGTTCGGGCAACGTTCGGGTAACCTTCTTTCGGTTGCTGTTCGGGTTTTCCCCAACGGAGGGCCATGGCATGCCCCTGACGAAGCGCCAGAAAGAGATCCTGGACTACATCGAAGGGTTCATCGCCGAGCGTGGCTACGCACCCAGCTTCGAGGAGATCGCCGCGTCTTTCGGCTACGCCTCGCTGGCCACCGTCCACGAGCACCTGAGCAATCTGGAGCGCAAGGGCTTCATTCGGAAGTCCTACAACGAGAGCCGGTCCATCGAGCTGGTCACCCCCGGCGAGGCCCCGCCCGCCCTCGAGCTTCCCCTCCTGGGGGCGGTCGCCGCCGGCCTGCCCATCGAGGCCATCACCGACGACGAGACCCTGGCTGTGCCCCAGGACATGGTCCGCCGGCAGAAGGAGAACTACGTCCTCCGCGTCGAGGGCAACTCCATGATCGAGGAGCAGATTCGCGACGGTGACTACATCGTGGTCCAGGCCCAGCAGACCGCCGAGGACGGCGAGATGGTGGTGGCCCTGGTGGGCGGGGACTCCGCCACCGTGAAGAAGCTGTATCGAGAGCCCGGCGACCGCATTCGTCTCCAGCCCGCGAACCCGTCCATGGAACCGATCGTCGTGGACGCCGACGATGTCCAGATCCAGGGCGTCGTGGTGGGGGTGATTCGGAAGTACTAGGCCCGCCGCGCCGGTCAGCTCGGTGGGCCGGGGTCATCCCCCGGGGGGTGCAGGGTCGATCAGCGGTTGGTGGCCACCCGCAGGCGCTCGAGGGCGTCCCGTGCCCTGCCGTCGTCTATGACGGCGGCCGCCTGCCGGACTCCTTCCTCCAGCGTCGGAGCCTTGCCCGCCACGTACACGGCGGCCGCGGCGTTCACGAGCGTGGCCGTCCGCGGCGCGCCCTTCTCCCCGGCAAGGACCCGCCCGATGGTGTCGGCGTTCTCCTCGGGCTCCCCACCTCCCAACCCGTCGGCGCTGGCGGGCTCCAGGCCGAGGGCCTCGGGAGAGGTCTCGAATGTGGCGAGGGTGCCCTCCTTCAGCTCCGCGACCCGGGTCGGCCCCAGGGGGCTGATCTCGTCCAACCCCGCCAGGCCATGGACCACGAGCGCCCGGGTGTGCTCCAGCTCGGCGAGGGACCGGGCCACGAGGCCGAGGATCGCGGCATCCGCCACCCCGATGACCTGGCGACGGGCGCCGGCGGGATTGGTGAGCGGCCCGAGGATGTTCATGACCGTTCCGATCCCCAGGCCCCTGCGCACGGGCCCCACGTGGCGCA
This sequence comes from Gemmatimonadota bacterium, assembly GCA_039589955.1. Taxonomy (GTDB): domain Bacteria; phylum Gemmatimonadota; class Gemmatimonadetes; order Longimicrobiales; family Gaopeijiaceae; genus SZUA-318. The sequence continues at coordinate 14,203 of JBDHGI010000020.1, forward strand.
TGGCGGGATGGAGGAGGGGAGCGAACATGAAGACGATGCCCACCTCCTCGAGGACCTCGCCCATCCGCTCGGGCGTCAGGTCGATTCTGACGCCGAGTGCCTCGAGGACGTCGGCGCTCCCGCTCCGGGAGGTGAAGGACCGATTCCCGTGCTTGGCGATGCGAACGCCGGCCCCCGCCGCCACCAGGGCCGCCGCCGTGGAGATGTTGAACGTCGTCACCGCCCCACCTCCCGTTCCCGCCGTATCCACCAGACCGCCGGGATCCGAGGCCTCCACCGGAATCATCGCCTTCCGGAGCGCACGCACGCCGCCGGCCACCTCCACCGGCGAGAGCCCCTTCGCCCGCAGGGCCACGAGGATGGCTGCCATCTGGATCTCGCTGGCGATGCCGGTCATGAACCGATCGAAGACGGCCTCCGCCTCCCCGGCGTCCAGGTCCTCGCCATCGGTCAGCTTTTCGATGAGCTGGCTGATATCCAGCTCTTGGAGCTCGTTGTCGTCCGCCATCGCGCCGGCCCTCCCGCAGCGTGTATCGTAGGCCGAAATCCTAATGCTCATGCGGTTTTTCGGTCAATCCGGGCCGCTTGACATCCCCTCCCTCGCCCCTACCTTTCCGCCGTGGATACCGGGAACTCCATCCGTCTGCGCCTCACCGTCCACTACGACGGCTCGGGCTTTCGGGGCTGGCAGCTCCAGCCCGACCATCGGACGGTCCAGGGTGAGCTGGAGTCCGCCCTGTCCCGCCTCGCCGACCGGCCACGCTCCGTCCTGGGCTCCGGCCGCACGGACACGGGAGTTCACGCCAAGGGGCAGATCGCATCGGTCGACATGCCTCCCCCCTGGACGGCCGACCGCCTGCACCGGGCCCTGAACGCGGTCCTGCCCGACGACATCTGGGTGGAAGAAGTCCGTCGGGTTCCGGCGGACTTCCACCCCCGTTATGACGCCGTTGCCCGCACCTACGAGTATCGAGTGGGCACGGCTCCGGCGGCCCGTTCCCCGTTCCAGCGCCGATGGTGCTGGGCCCTCGCGGACACCCTCGACGGGGGGATCCTGGAGAGGGCCGCCGCCCTGCTCCCCGGAGAGCACTCGTTCCTCGCCTTCGCCAAGGCCGGTCAGCCCGAGCGGGGCGACCGGTGCACGGTGGCGGAGGCCCGATGGACGCCCTGGGAGCTCGGGTGGGCCTTCACCATCACCGCCGACCGCTACCTCCACCACATGGTGCGGTACCTGGTCGGGACCATGGTGGACATGGCCCGGGGGCGTAGACCTTTCGCGGACCTGGCAGCCCTGCTGGACCAGGCGCCCGACCTCGAGACGTCTCCGCCGGCACCCCCTGAAGGGCTCTTCCTGGTCCGAGTGGAGTACCCAGAGCGCATCCTCCTTGTGGATGGGCCGACGCCTTCCAACGAACGGAGCACGACACCCGCATGAAGATCTTCCTCGATACCGCTGACGTCGCCGAGATCCGCCGGGCAGCCGAAGCCAATCTCATCGACGGGATCACGACGAATCCGTCTCTCGTCTCCAAGGTCGCCGGGGACACCGACCCCAAGGAGCTCTACCGGGAGATCTGCGAGATCGTGGACGGCCCCATCAGCGCGGAGGTCATCGGTACCGACAAGGAGACCATGATCTCGGAGGGGCGGAAGTTGGCGGGGCTGCACGAGAACATCGTGGTGAAGCTGCCGCTCACCGAGGACGGGCTGAAGGCGTGCCGCACCCTCGTCTCCGAGGGGATCCGGACCAACGTGACCTTGTGCTTCTCGCCGTCTCAGGCCCTTCTGGCCGCCAAGGCCGGGGCGACGTTCGTGTCCCCGTTCGTGGGGCGCATCGACGACGTCGCCGGAGAGGGCATGCAGCTCATCCACCAGATCCGCCAGACGTACGACAACTACGGCTACGACACCGAGATCCTGGTGGCGTCCGTCCGCCATCCCATGCACGTCGTCGAGTCCATGCTCATCGGAGCCGACTGTGCCACCATTCCTCCCAAGGTGCTCTGGCAGCTCGCGAGACACCCCCTCACCGACCGGGGGCTCGAGGCCTTCCTGGCCGACTGGAACAAGCTGGGTGCGGAGCTCTGAGGTGTTCCCCGGGAGCCCACCCGTCCGGGCCCGCTTCAGGGTGGGCCCCGCCACCGGCCTGTTGATCCTCGGGCTGGCCTCGGGGGGCTGTTCCCCCGAAGCGGGATCCCTGGCGGAGGCGGCGGAAGCGAGCACGCGGGCGGAGGCGGGCTCCCAGCCTGCCTCCTCACAGGCCGCGCTGCAGACCCTCTCGGTCCCCCGGGACATGGTGGAGCAGTCGACGGAGCTGGACGCCTCCCGGCGCACGGCCATCGTGCGGGCTGCCAATCGGGTGGCCCCGGCGGTGGTGAGCATCGGCGTGATCCGTACCCAGCGGGTGCGTCCGCGCACCGTCTGGGAGAGCTTCTTCATCCCTCCCGGAAGCCAGCGGCGCAGCGCCAGCTTCGGCTCCGGCGTCATCGTGGATCCGGGCGGGATCGTCCTGAGCAACGACCACGTGGTCCGGGACGCGTCGCAGATCAAGGTGACGCTGCCCGACGGGCGGGACTTCGAAGCGGAGCTGGTGGGCACGGATCCCGTGGCCGACATCGCCGTCCTGCGGATCCCGGCGGACGACCTGCCCGTGGCCCCCATGGGAACCAGCGAGGGGCTGCTCATCGGGGAGTGGGCGGTGGCCATCGGCAACCCCTTCGTCTACTACTTCTCCGACGCCGAGCCCACGGTGACCGCCGGCGTGATCTCGGCGGTGGGTCGCAACATCGTTCCGTCGTCGGACGAGCAGGGCTTCTACCTAGGGATGATCCAGACCGACGCGTCCATCAACCCCGGCAACTCCGGTGGCCCTCTGGTGAACGCGCTGGGCGAGGTCATCGGCATCAACGCGTCCATCTTCTCCCGCTCCGGCGGCAGCGAGGGTCTTGGCTTCGCCATCCCCATCGACCGGGCCCTGCGCATCGCCGACGACCTGGTCCGCCTGGGTGAGATCCCCCGCCCCTGGCTGGGCCTCGACGTGGAGCCCGTGGAGGCCGACGAGTGGGGGCGGACCCGTGGGGTCCGGGTCAGCCGGGTCGCCCCGGGCTCGCCGGCGGACCAGGCCGCGATCGAGGGCGGCGACCGTCTCCTCGCGGCCAACGGCAGGGCGCTGACCGCGCCCCTGGACTTCGAGGCCGTGCTCCTCGACCTGAGAGCGGGGGACCGCCTGGATCTGGAGATCGAGGGCCAGCGTCGGCCCGTCACGGTCCGCTCCGCTCCCCTGCCCTCGGTGACGGCCGAGCGGGTCCGGGTGCTGCAGGACATGGAGCTCACCTCCGTGACGGCCGCGATCCGGGCCGAGCGCAGCCTGATCAGCGAGGACGGTGCGCTGATCCTGTCGATCTCGGACCGACTCAGCGGCCTGACCGGATTCCGCGGGGGCGACGTCCTGGTCCAGGTCGGTAGCACACGGATCCGGAGCGCCGACGACGCCGCCCGTATCTTCGAGCGCCTGCGTGGGCCTCGCGTCGTCCGCTTCTGGCTGGAGCGCAACGGCGACTACGTGGCCCGCGACCTGCGCTGGCGCTGATGCCCCGCCCAGAACCTCGGGAGACGCCTTGAGCCAGAGCCACGATCGATACGTGCACCCTCTCTCGGAGCGCTACGCGTCTCGGGAGATGCAGGAGATCTTCTCCCCGGCGCGTCGCTTCGGCACCTGGAGGAGGTTGTGGCTGGCCCTTGCCGAGTCCCAGCGGGAGCTCGGCCTCGCGGTCTCGGACGAGGCGCTGTCCCAGATGCGGTCCGCCCTGGACAGCCTGGACCTCGAGAAGGCGGCCGAGTACGAGCGGCGATTCCGTCACGACGTGATGGCGCACGTCCACCTGTTCGGCGACGACGCCCCGGCCGCCAGGGGGATCATCCACCTGGGTGCCACCAGCGCCTTCATCGGCGACAACACGGACCTCATCCTCCATCGTGAGGCCCTGCGGCTTATCCGCGACCGGGTGGTTCGGTGCATTGGCGCGCTGGCGGACTTCGCCCGAGCCCATGCCGAGCTGCCGACCCTGGCCTACACCCACTTCCAGCCCGCCCAGCCCACCACCGTCGGGAAGCGCGCCACCCTGTGGATCCAGGATCTGCTCCTGGACCTGGAGGAGATCCAGTTCCGCCTGGACACTCTCCGCTTCCGGGGCGTGCGGGGCACCACAGGGACCCAGGCGTCCTTCCTGGAGCTCTTCCGGGGCGACCACGCCAAGGTGGACGCCCTCGATGCGGGCGTGGGCGAGCGCATGGGGTTCGAGGAGACCTACCCGGTGAGCGGGCAGACGTACCCCCGTAAGGTGGACTTCCAGGTGCAGGCGACGCTGGCCGGAGTAGCGGCCTCGGCGTCCAAGCTGGGCCACGACCTCCGTCTCCTGGCCCACCTGCGGGAGGTGGAGGAGCCCTTCGAGGCGGAGCAGATCGGCTCGTCGGCCATGCCGTACAAGCGGAATCCCATGCGCGCAGAGCGCATCTGCGCCCTTTCCCGCCACGTCATCACCCTGGTTCTGGACCCGGCGATGACGGCCGCCACGCAGTGGCTCGAGCGCACGTTGGACGACTCGGCCAACCGCCGCGTGTCCATCCCCGACGCGTTCCTCTCCCTGGACGGGACCCTCGTTCTGGTCGAGAACGTGGCGGCGGGCCTGGTGGTCCACCCGGAGGTGGTGCGCCGCCACCTGGCCGAGCACCTTCCGTTCATGGCCACAGAGACCATCCTCATGCACGCCACGGCGGCGGGCGGGGACCGCCAGGCGCTCCACGAGCGGATTCGGCAGCACTCGTTGGCCGCGGCCCGACGCATGAAGTCCGAGGGTGGCGACGCCGACCTGCTGGAGCGCATCGCCGGGGACGAGGCCTTCGGCCTGTCCCGTGAAGAGCTGGAAGCCCTCGTGGATCCGCGGCGCTTCGTGGGCCGAGCCCCGGAGCAGGTGACGAGAATGCTCGAGGAACGGGTAGCGCCGGTGCTGACCCGTTATGGTGCCGACGCCAACCGGGTCGAGGAGACCGAAATCCATGTCTGAGTCCGAGGTCAAGCCTCTCCTTCATCCCGAGATCGACCTTCCCCTGGTCCATCGGGGCAAGGTGCGCGAGGTCTACGAGGTCGACGCCGATACGCTGCTCATGGTGGCCAGCGACCGGGTGAGCGCCTTCGACGTGATCCTGGATCGGCCCATCCCCCGGAAGGGGGAGGTGCTCACCGTCATCACGGCATGGTGGCTCTCCCAGCTGGAGGGACGCACCCGGCACCATCTCCTCGCCGTGGACCCCGACGCCATCGTGCAGCGGCACCCGGGCCTCGCCGGCAGCCGGAACCAATGGGCACGCCGCTCCATGCTCGTGCGCAGGACCAAGCCCCTCCTGGTCGAATGCATCGTCCGGGGCTACATCTCCGGCTCAGCATGGAAGGAGTACCGACAGCAAGGCACGCTGGCCGGCGAGCCCCTCCCCGGGGGACTGCGGGAGTCGGAGAAGCTCGACCCGCCCATCTTCTCTCCGTCCACCAAGGCCCAGGAAGGCCACGACGAGAACATCACGTACAGCGAGACCGTGGACCTGGTCGGCGCCGAGATGGCGGAGCGGCTGCGCAGCCTCTCACTGGACATCTACCAGTTCGGTCGGGACGTGGCGGAAGGCTCCGAAATCATTCTGGCCGACACGAAGTTCGAGTTCGGCACCGACGGGTCCGGCGAGCTTCTCCTCATCGACGAGGTCCTGACCCCCGACTCATCCCGGTTCTGGCCCCGGGAGCACTACGGCGTGGGCCGGGGCCAGCCGTCTCTGGACAAGCAGCCCATCCGCGATTGGCTGGACGCCCTGGAGGATTGGGACAAGACCCCGCCGCCTCCGCCGCTGCCCGACGACGTGGTGAACGCCGCGTCGGCCCGGTATCAGGACGTCTTCCGACGCCTCACCGGGACCACGCTGGACGACTACGTCCTTCCCCGCTTCGGAGCCCACGGGTGAGATTCGCCCGGGAGGGGTACCCGTTCATCGGCCTCGGCCTGGTCCTCGCCGCCCTGGGGTGGTGGGGATGGGCCATGGAGCTGGGCGGCCTGGCCTCCCAGGTGCTGGCGCCGATCCTCACGGTGCTGGCGCTGTTCACGCTCTGGTTCTTCCGGGATCCCGAGCGCCTCGTGCCGCAGGAGCCGGGTCTGGTCCTCGCCCCGGGGGAAGGTCGGGTCATCCAGGTGGTGGAGGCCGACGAGCCCACCTACCTGGGTACCCGCTGCCGGAAGATCTCCATCTTCCTCAGCGTGTTCGACGTCCACGTGCAGCGCTCACCCGTGGCCGGGACGGTAGAGCATCGGGCCTACCGGCCGGGGAAGTACGCCGTGGCCTGGGCGGACAAGGCGTCGGAAGACAACGAACAGGCGTCGCTGGGTCTGGCGACGCCTGCGGGACGCGTTCTGGTCCGCCAGATCGCCGGCCTCGTCGCCCGCAGGATCGTGACGTATCCCCGCGAGGGCCAGGAGGTGGCACGGGGCGAGCGCATCGGTATCATCCGGTTCGGCTCCCGCGTAGACCTCTTCCTTCCCCTGGACTGGCAGGTCGTGTGCGCTCCGGGTGACCGGGCGGTGTGCGGGCGCACCGTGCTGGCGCGCCATCCCGAGGGGCTGGTCACCTCATGAAGACGCCCCGGCCTCCTCGCAAGGAGACGCTGCAGCGAGGGGTCATCATCCTGCCGTCGACGTTCACTCTGGGAAACTTGTTCTTCGGAGTCTACGCCGTCGTGGCCGCCGCCCGGGGCGACTTCGTCTGGGCGGGCTGGTTCATCGTCTTCGCCGGCATCCTGGATATGCTGGACGGACGCATCGCGCGGTTCACGCGCACGGGATCGCGCTTCGGGGCCGAGCTGGACTCCCTGGTGGACGCCGTCTCCTTCGGCGTCGCCCCCGGGTTCATCATGTACCAGCTCTTCCTGGGAGACACCCAGTGGAGCTGGATCCTCTCGTACGTCTATGTCACGGCCGTCGTCGTGCGCCTGGCTCGCTTCAACGTCGAGCAGGGAGGAGAGGCGAAGCGGTACTTCCACGGCCTGCCCTCCCCGGCGGCCGGGATGTTCCTGGCGACGTACTACCCCTTCAGCCAGACCCCATTCTTCGAGACCTATCTCGGCCAGCTTCCTTGGCCGCAGATCATCGGCGTGGGGATGGTGCTGGTCAGCGTCCTTCTGGTGAGCCACATCCCCTACGCCAAAGTCCCCAGGATCGGCTGGCGCACGCCCAAGGGTCTCGCCACGTCCGCGTTCGTTCTGGCGTGCCTCTTCGCCGCGCTCTGGGTGCCGCGATATTACTTCTTCACCTCGCTTCTCCTCTACATCGCGTGGGCGCTGGTGAAGGCCGTGCTGCTGGGCCTGCTCGAGAGGCTACCCGGAGGCGATCCGCTGCTGGACGAGGACGAGGAGGAAGATGCCGCCGAGCGGGCGGAGGTCCGCGTGCTCGACTACGGGGACCTCGGTCCCCGATCCACGTCCGGCGCCGAAGGCGTCGGCGATGACGATTCCCAGGAGGAACAGGCTTGAGTCACTATCGACTGGAGATCCGGGTGACGCCACGTCCCGGACTTCTGAACCCGGAGGGCAAGGCCATCCATCACGCCCTCAACTCCCTGGGGTGGGGAGGCGTCCAGGACGTGCGCGTCGGCAAGGCGATCTACGTGGACCTGGAGGCGGCGTCGAAGGAGGTCGCGGTGGAGGCAGCCGAGGCCATGTGTCGGAAGATCCTGGCGAACCCCGTGACCGAGGACTTCGAGATCTCCCTGGTCGGGGAGGTCGAAGGAGCCGCCTCATGAAGGTCGCCGTCATCACCTTTCCGGGCTCCAACTGCGACTACGACCTGTACAAGGCCATCCAGCTCATCGGGGGCCGGCCCACCTTCGTGTGGCATCGCGAGCACGGCCTGGAGGGCTACGAGGCGGTTATGCTGCCCGGAGGCTTTTCGTACGGAGACTACCTCAGGGCGGGAGCCATCGCCCGCATGAGCCCGGTCATGGAGGACGTGGTGGCCTACGCCGATCGGGGTGGGCCCGTCTTCGGCGTCTGCAATGGATTCCAGATCCTGTGCGAGGCCGGGCTGCTTCCAGGAGCGCTCATCAGGAACGCCTCGCTGCGCTTCGAGAGCCGGGACGTCTACCTCAGGGTCGAGCGGTCCGACACCATGTTCACCGACGACTACCGGACCGGTCAGGTCCTTCGTATCCCCATCGCCCACGGTGAGGGGAACTACGAGACCGACGCCGACACCCTCCGGCGACTCGAGGGCGAAGGGCGAGTGGTATTCCGCTACGTGGACGCCGACGGGGCCGTCACTCCGGAGTCCAATCCCAACGGATCCCTGAACAACATCGCCGGGATCATCAACGAGGCGGGCAACGTCCTCGGCATGATGCCGCATCCGGAGCGCGCCATGGAAGAGGTTCTCGGATGCACCGACGGCGTCGGCCTCTTCACTTCGCTGGCCAGGAGCCTCGCCCTGGCGGCCTCCTGAGACGACCACGGACCTACCACTCCGACGACTGCGATACCGTGACCATGCCCGACGGCACCTCTCCCACCGCGACCCGGCCGAGCCCCGCGGATCCCCGCCCGGGCGATCCCCCCATCACCCCGGAGGTCGTGGCCGACCACGGTCTCTCCGAGGAGGAGTACGACCGCATCAGGCGGATCCTCGGCGGGCGGGACACCACCTTCACCGAGCTCGGCGTCTTCAGCGCCATGTGGTCCGAGCACTGCGGGTACAAGAACTCCAAGCGGCTGCTGCGGCTCCTCCCAACCGAGGCGCCGTGGGTGATCCAGGGCCCCGGCGAGAACGCCGGCGTCATCGACGTCGGCGACGGATACGCGGTGGCCTTCAAGGTGGAATCCCACAACCACCCTTCCGCCGTGGAGCCGTACCAGGGGGCCGCCACGGGCGTCGGTGGCATCCTGCGAGACATCTTCACCATGGGGGCCAGGCCCATCGCGGTGCTGGACTCCCTGTGCTTCGGCGACCTGGACTCCGGGCGCGTCCGCTACCTCTTCTCGGGGGTCGTGTCCGGCGTCGGGGACTACGGCAACTGCATGGGCATCCCCAACATCGGAGGCGAGGTGGTCTTCGACCGGGGCTACGAGGGGAACCCCCTCGTGAACGCCATGTGCATCGGGCTCATGAAGAAGGAGGAGCTCATCACCGCCTCGGCGTCGGGCGTGGGTAACACGCTCATGGCCGTGGGAGCCCGGACGGGAAGGGACGGCATCCACGGAGCCACCTTCGCCAGCGAGGAGCTCAGCGAGGACTCGGACGAGGCGAGCCGCCCCCAGGTCCAGGTGGGCGACCCCTTCACCGAGAAGCTCCTGCTGGAGGCCAGCCTGGAGCTCATCGCCAGCGGCGCCATCACCGGCATCCAGGACATGGGCGCCGCCGGCATCACCTCGTCGGCGTCGGAGATGGCGGGCCGCGCGGGGAACGGCGTGGAGATCGACGTCGCCCTCGTGCCGGTCCGGGAGCCCGGCATGACCCCCTACGAGATCCTCCTCTCCGAGTCCCAGGAGCGCATGCTGGTCGTGGCCGAGAAGGGCAAGGAGGACGAGGTCCACAGGATCCTGTCCAAGTGGGAGCTGGAATCCGCCGTCATCGGGCGGGTGACCGACGACGGGCGCTTCCGGGTGCTGGAGGATGGAAAGGTGGTCGCGGACATCCCGGCCCTGCCGCTGACGGCCGGCTGCCCCACCTACGAGCGGGACGGCGTCGAGAGCACCGAGATCCAGGCGCTGAGGGCCGCGGACCTGTCGGAGAATGCCCGCCCGACGGGAGACCTCTCCGAGCTGTTCGTCACCATGATCGGCGCGCCCAACATCGCGTCGAAGCGGTGGATCTACCATCAGTACGACACCACGGTGCGCACGTCGACGGCGGTCCGGCCCGGGGGGGACGCGGGCGTGGTGCGCATCCGCGGCACCAGGCGGGCCGTGGCGGCGTCCACGGACTGCAACGGGCGCTTCGTGTACCTGGAGCCGCGCCGTGGAGCCATGATCGCCATGGCCGAGGCCGCCCGGAATCTGGTGTGCGTGGGCGCCCTCCCGTCGGCCATCACGAACTGCCTGAACTTCGGCAACCCCCTGAAGGCCCACATCTACCACCAGTTCCGTGAGGCCATCCTGGGCATGGCCGAGGCGTGCACGATCTTCGAGACGCCCGTCACCGGCGGGAACGTCTCGTTCTACAACGAGACGGACGGGGTGGCCATCTACCCCACCCCCCTCATCGGCATGGTGGGCGTGGTGGAGGACGTGGCCCACATCACGCAGCACGCCTTCCGTAGCGCCGGCGACGCCGTCGTGCTCCTCGGCGAGAACACCGACGAGCTGGGCGGCTCCGAGTACCTGTACGTCACGGCCGGCCTCGTCGCTGGCGAGCCCCCCGCCGTGGACCTCCTGGGCGAGCGCGCGCTGCAGCGGGCCCTGCTCGCCATGATCCAGGCGGGTCTGGTGCGCTCCGCCCACGACTGCTCGGAGGGCGGCCTGGCCTGTGCCCTGGCGGAGTCGGCCCTCGGCGACGGGGAGCGGCCACGTGGGCTCGACGTCACCCTGGGCGACGACCTGCCTCCGGTGGCCACGCTCTTCGGGGAGGCCCAGGGGCGCATCGTCGTCAGCTGCGCCCCCGACGACGTGGACGCCCTGCTCCGGGTGGCCGAAGACCACGGAGTCCCCGCGCGACGCATCGGGACCGTGGGCGAGGCAGGCGGCGACTTCTCCATCCGCCTCCAGGACGGAGCGGTGTCCCAGCCGATCGAGGCGGTGGCGGAAGCGTACTTCGGAGCCATTCCCGGTATCATGGACGCTCCCGCCACCTCCGGAGTCTGACCCGTGCCCGCACCCCCGATAGACCTTCCCGTCGTGGCCCACGCGCGCCACGGGTCCTCCTCCCTGATGGACGTGCCCGCCTTCCGCCTGGAGGACCGGCCCCGGGAGGAGTGTGGCGTGGTGGGGGTCAGCGGCGTGGACCACGCCGCCGAGCGGGCGTTCCTGGCGCTGTACGCGCTGCAGCACAGGGGCCAGGAGGCGGCGGGCATCGTGGCGGTGGACGGGGGCAAGACCCGGGTGAAGAAGGGCGCCGGGCTGGTGGCGGACGTCTTCGACGCCGCGTCGCTGTCCCGTCTGACGGGCCGCACCGCGGTGGGGCACGTCCGCTACTCCACGGCCGGGGGCAGCAACGTGGAGAACGTGCAGCCCATCACGGCCCGCTACGCCCGCGGCGACATGGCCCTGGCCCACAACGGGAACCTCACCAACCATCTGGACCTGAGGAGCCGGCTGGTGGAAGAGGGCGCCATCTTCCGCACTTCGTCGGACTCGGAGATCCTCGTCCATCTCATCGCCAAGTCCCGGCACGAGACAGTGGATGCCCAGGTGGACGACGCCCTCACCCACCTGGAGGGGGCCTACTCCATCGTCCTCTCCGTGGAGGACACGGTCTACGCGGTACGGGACCCCCGGGGGTTCCGGCCCCTGGTGCTCGGCACCCTCGACACCGGGACCATCGTCACCAGCGAGACGTGTGCCCTGGACATCCTCGGTGCCGAGTACGTGCGGGATCTCGAGCCGGGGGAGGTCATCAAGATCGAGAACGGGGTGGTCCGGCGCCTCCGCTCGCTGCCCCCGGCGGCCCGGCCGTCTCCGTGCATCTTCGAGCTGGTGTACTTCGCCCGGCCCGATTCACGCATCTGGGGTCAGAGCGTGGACGGGGCCCGTCGGGCCTTCGGCCGCCAGCTGGCACGGGAGCACCCCGTGGAAGCCGACGCCATCATCTCGGTGCCCGACAGCGCCAACTCCGCCGCGCTGGGCTTCTCGGAGGAGAGCGGCGTGCCCTTCGAGCTGGGGCTGCTCCGGAACCACTACGTGGGGAGGACCTTCATCCAGCCGGAGCAGAAGGACCGTGATTTCGGGGCCCGCATGAAGTACAACCCGGTCCGGGAGGTCCTGCACGGCAAGCGCGTGGTGGTGGTGGACGACTCCCTGGTGCGAGGCACCACCAGCCGGAGCCTGGTGCGCATGCTCCGGGCCGCCGGCGCGTCGGAAGTCCACTTCCGCATCGGCAGCCCGCCGGTGAGGTTCCCCTGTTTCTACGGGATCGACATGCCCACCAAGGGGGAGCTCATCGGCTCTCGGCTCTCCGTACCGGAGATCGAGGAGGAGCTGGGCGTGGACTCCCTGGGGTACCTCTCCCTCGAGGGGATGGTGGAGGCCGTGTCCGAGGGCGGCCCGTACTGCACCGCCTGCTTCTCCGGCGACTACCCGGCCCCTCTGGTGGACGTCGAGCGTGGGCTCGCGTCCGCCGAGGGTCCGGCTTCGTGCTGACGCGCCTCTCGGACCTTCCCGCGGCTCTGCCCAAGGCGGAGCTGCACGTCCACCTGGACGGCAGCCTCCGGCCGACCACCCTGGTCGAGCTCGCCAGGGAGCGGGGTGTCTCCCTGCCCGCGTACGATCCTCGGGCCCTGAAGCGGCGCATTCGGGCCGACAACGCCCGCTCCTTGGAGGAGTACCTGGAGCGGTTCGTCCTCACCCTCTCGGTGATGCAGGACGCAGCCGCCCTGGAGCGCGTCGCCTTCGAGGTGGTGGAGGACCACGCCCGCGAGAACGTGCGCTACGCCGAGATCCGCTTCTGCCCGGCGTTGTGCACCCGGGACGGGCTCCGCACCGAGGCCGTGCTGGACGCCGCGCTCCGCGGGATGAAGCGGGCCTCGGAGGCATACCCCATCCACGTCCGGGTCATCGTGTGCGCGCTGCGCACCTTGGACCCCGCCGTGTCCGTCGAGATGGCGGAGCTGGCCGTGGCGTATGCGGACCGAGGCGTGGTGGCCCTGGACCTCGCCGGCGCCGAAGCGGGCTACCCCGTCCGGGAGCACCTCGAGGCCTTCCGGGTGGCCCACGCCGCGGGCCTGCCCGTCACGGTGCACGCCGGCGAGGGCTTCGGAGCGCCCTCGATTCGTGAAGCCGTCGAGCTGGCCGGGGCCTCCCGCATCGGCCACGGGACGCGGCTGTACGAGGACGCCGAGCTGCTGGCCACCTTGCGTGAGCGACGGATTCCCCTGGAGGTGTGCCTCACCTCCAACGTGCAGACGGGAGTGGTGCCCAGCTACGAGGCGCACCCGATGCGGCGGTACCTGGACGAGGGGATCCGGGTGGCGCTGTGCACCGACAACCGCCTCGTGTCGGGCGTGAGCTTGACCGAGGAGTACCTCCACGCGGTGGAGGACCTGACGCTCTCCGGGGATGGCGTCGTGGCCGTCGCGAGGACAGCTTTCGAGGTGGCCTTCGTGGACGCCGGGCTCAGGTCCGCGCTCCTCGAAGCGTTCGACGAGGAGGTCGCGCGGCTCGGCCGGGAGGAGCCATGGGAACCGAAATAGACACGCGTGACGCCGGAAGCCTGGAGCGTCAGCCCCGGGCCGGCGCCGTCATGCCCATCCGCCGGATCGGGTCGTCCATCGGCCTGGCCACCATCGGAGTCCTGGACCTCCTGGCCCTGGAGGACATCACCACCACCGGAGCCTGGATGCCGGAGATCGGATTCCTCATCGCCAGCATCCCGGCCCTCATCGTCCTCGGGTACTTCACCTTCCGGCGCTCCCCCGGCGCGGGCGAGCGGGAAGGACCTGGCAGCGAGGGGCGTCCCGAGGCGTCCTGAGGGACCCTCGCGGCGCGCACCGGGCCGTCGGGCCGCTGCCGGCCCGGCCGTCTTCTCTAGACGCCGGCCGTGGCCCGGCTCCGCGCTCCCACGCCAGCCGGCCCGTTGGCTCCCACCCCCCGGACGTGAATCGCCCCCGCCGGACCGAAGTCCGACGGGGGCGGATTCCGTCAGCTCGGCGAGCCGAGCTGCTTCACCGCATCAGCGTCAGCTGATCGTGAAGGTGGCACTCTCGATGTCGCCGTTGCCCACCGTCAGGTAGAGGCGGGCTTCCGGGGTCGAGGTGTTGTACGTGCCGCCAGGTGCCGTCGTCGGCGCCGGAATCACCTCGTACACGCCCTCGGTGAGACCGGTGAACTCGAACACGCCGCTGGCGTTGGTGGTCACGGTCATGGTCGTGCCGAGGAAGTCGGCGCACGCAACGACGTCGTCGCCGCCGCCGGGTAGACCGTCACCGCCGAAGTCCCTCGCCGGAGCGGGGGACATGGCGCCGATGGAGTCGTCGCAACGGCGGGCCGACACCGTCATGCCCTCCACTGCATCGCCACCACCCAACGAGGCGGTGCCGCGCACCGTGGTGTTCCTGTACAGGAACGAGTAGTCGGTGAAGCTCGCGTCGCCCTGCGCGGCGCCGACGTTGACGGCCTCGGTGAGGTCGTAATCCCACGCGGGCAGGTTGTCGGCCAGATCGCCGAACTCGTAGTCGCCCGCGGTGATGGTCACGAGGAACTCGATGTCACCCAACGCCTGGAGGGCCGTCACCGTCGCGTCCGGCGTGTCCGCCATCCACGTGACGATGTAGTCGCCCTCGTGCACACCGGCAAACTCGTAGATGCCTTCGGCATCCGTCGTAGCTGTGGCAACCAGCTCACTATCGTCCGGGTCCGGCGTGTCGGTGTACAGGCCCATCTCGGCGCCGGCGAGCGCCTCGCCCGGGTCGATGGTGGTACCGTCACCATCACGGTCGTTGGCCACCTGACCGGTGATCACGCCGGCGGTCCACACGGCGAGGAAGTTGGCCACGCCAACGTCGTTGTGGCCTTCCAGATCACGGTCACCGCTCATCGCGTCCGTGTTGTCCTCGGTCCCGGCGGCCGGAGCGTCCAGCGTCTCCTTGAAGGTCCACGTCAGGTCACCTACATCCGCCATGACGTTGTACGGACCCTCGACGAGATCGACGATGCGGTAGAAGCCGGCCGCGTCCGTCGTGTCCGTCATGTAGAACGGCGGATCGGCGTCGGGCATCGCCACGGAGCCCTGGATGTTGTCGGCCGTCGCCGTGATGGTCACGATGATGCCCTCGGCGGGCGTGCCGTCAGCGGCCTCGATGGTGCCCTCGATCTCGGTGCTCGCCGACTTCATGGCGAACGAGGACTCGTCGCCATCGTCTCCGCCGTCGAGCGGGTAGGACGCGACGCCCTGGTCGGAGCCGTCGAGGGTGAAGGCCACATCGTCGGGCTGGAGGATGATGCGGTTGTTGTCACCCTCGGCCCGCACGTGGTACGTGCTCGTCGTCGACTCGTCGGCGAACTCGTACGTGACCGGCACGTTCGGGAAGATCCAGTAGTTCGCACCCTCCGAGGCGTCATGAGCCGCGTCACCGTGCCCGGCCGTGGCCCCGGCCGCGTTGGGCGTCCAGCAGTCGGCGTCGTCGATGGTGCCGTCGCCGGCCACAGGACAGATCTCCAGGATCACGTGGGCGTCGTCAATGGCCGCGAGGTCGTCGTCGTCGTCCTCACCGTCGAAGGTGAACGTCGGAACGTCGCCCATGTCGTCCTTCTCGTGGTGTGCGGCTACCGTCACGTCGGTGTCCATGTAGGTGACGGTCTCGGTGCCCATGGCGATCACCGTGCCCACCGGCACGTTGGCGCCGTCCCACTCGAAGGTCATGATCACGGTCTCGTCCAGGCCCGTGGCGTCATCGTCCTCCGCCGGCACGGTGCCCTGGTCACCCGTGGGCACCTGCATCCACGCGTGCTCGTTGGCGCCCGGGTTGGCCGTGACGTCGAGCCGCACGAAGTACGTCACCGGGTCCTCATCGGCCGCCCAACCGTTTCCTGCGTCGAGCTCGAAGAGGCCGTCGACGTCCGGATCGTCCGGTACGTCGTAATCCTCGAAGGCAGGCGCCGCGAGGTCGCCGGAGAAGAGCTCGCCGCCCCAGTCCGCGTCGAGAGCATCGCCGTCGCTCTCCACGCCCAGGAAGCTGAACGCGATGACGGTCGCGAGAACGTCGATCTCGTCCGGCGCCATGGCGTGGATGTCCGAGGCGCCGTAGGCGATCTCCATCACGCCGTTCTGCCACTCGTTGGCGCCCTCGTCGAACTGGTGATCCGCGGGCGCCGGCTTGGCCGCGCCGTCGGCGGAGTTGTCACCGAACGTCGCGAAGACGATGTGGTCCGTGCCGCCCACCGGGCTGGTGTCGTCCGCCCGGTCGAAGACGAACGTGGCCACACCGGTCTCGTCGGTCGTCTGGCAGTGGTCGCCGTTCCCGTCCTCGAGCAGATCGTTGAGCTGCTGGTCGCCGAAGAGGCAGGCCTCGACGCCCTCCACGGGGAACTCTCTGGCGTTCGCGCCGTCGCGGCCGAGGAACGCGTGCACCATCAGCGTCTGCTGGATGATGTCGAAGCCGAAGTTGACCTCTCCGGTGGTCCCCACCGTCACCGTGACGACGGCGGAAGCCTGCGTTCCCAGGCTGACCTCGGCAGGGATGCCGGAGTGGTCGATGGAGACCTTGTAGGCCCCCGCCGCCAAGCCGGTGAAGGCGTAGGCGCCGTTCGCGTCGGTCTCGACCGTCACCGTGTTCCCGGGGGCGATCTCGAGCTCGATGGGCACGCCTGCGACCATGTAGGCGTCCTCGGCGGCGTCGAAGTTGTCGTTCTTCGGCATCTCGTCGAGGTACATGGAGCCCACGATCTGGGCCGTGGTGGCCAGCTGGCCGGAGAAGCTCACGACCTGGGACTCGCCCACGCCCAGCGTCACGGTCTGCGACGTCGACGCGAAGATGTACATCGAGGCGTCGAAGCCGGAGATGGACACCGTGTACGTGCCGGCGCGGAGGCCGCTGAAGGAGTACTGGCCGTTGGCGTCCGTCTGCGTGCTCGACGAGCCGATGGATACCGTCACGCCCGAGAGGGGGCCGCCGGCAGACACGGCGCCGAGGATGGCGGACGTGCGCACGAAGGAGCCGTCGAAGTTGACCTGGACCACCTGCCCGTCCGTCGAGATGGTGGCGGCCTTGGAGGTGGAGGCGAAGGTCGCGTCAGAGGCGAAGCCGCTGATCGTGACGGTGTACGCACCCGCCTCGACGTTCGCGAACGAGTACGCGCCGGAGCCGTCCGTCGTCGCCGTCGCGCCGGATGACAGCGCCACGCTTACGCCGGACTGGCCCACGCCCTCGATGGTGACCACACCGGAGATCGTACCGGTGATGGTCTCCACGACGGGAGGCGTCTCGTCCTCGCCGCACGCAGCGAATGCAACGAGCGCTGCGAGGGTAAAGTACTTGAGTCGCTTCATGTCACCTTTTCCCTATGGAAGGGTCAGTTGCGTGCCCGCGGAGGGCCAAAGGAACCGGTTGGTGGGACTGCAAGACAAGTGCCACCTTCTGCATATACGCAAGTGGTGTCGTGCCAACGAATTAGGGGCGCCCAAGGCCCCATGGACAGGCTCGAAAAACCGAGATGTGTCAGATTTTCACGTCCTCGGCCAGAAACTCCTCCGCCATGGCCACGAACGGGGCCGATCCCAGGTAGACGGGCGTCCTCTGGTGCAGATCGGTGGGCTCGATGCCCAGTAGGCTCCCGGATCCGTCGCTGGACCCTCCCCCGGCCTGCTCCACGATCATGGCCATGGGCGCCGCCTCGTACAGGAGCCGGAGCTTCCCGGCCGGCTGACCGCGGTCCGCGGGGTACATGAAGAGCCCCCCCCTGAGCAACGTGCGGTGGATGTCCGCCACGAACGAGCCAATGTAGCGGGACCCGAACCGGGCCTCCCTCTTCATGTGGCTCACCAGCCGCTGCTGGCCCGGGAACCAGCGGTCGAAGTACGCCTCGTTCACCGAGTAGGTCTTCGAGGGCGGATCGGGGATCCGCATGTCCCGGTGGCTCAGGAGGAACTCGCCGATGCTGGGATCGAGGGTGAAGCCGTGTACCCCCGCCCCCGTCGTGTAGACGAGCATGGTCGACGACCCGTACAGCACGTATCCGGCCGCGAGCTGGCGTGACCCCGCCTGGAGGCAGTCCTCCAGGGTGCCCCGCTCCCCGGCGCTGACCTTCCGGTGGATGGAGAAGATGGTGCCTATGGAGACGTTGACGTCGATGTTGGTGGACCCGTCGAGGGGATCGTAGAGCACGACGTACTCGCCCGTGGGGAACCCATCCGGGATGGGGAGGGGATGCTCGCTCTCCTCCGAGGCCAGCACCGCGATGTGCCCGGTGTGGTCCAGAGCCCGGTACAGGACGTCGTTGGCGAACCAGTCCAGCTTCTGCACCTGCTCCCCGTGGACGTTCTCGTCCCCCGTCTTTCCGAGGATATCCACCA